>JBILOM010000098.1:0-5039 GCA_044374495.1 Ilumatobacteraceae bacterium
ATCACCTGTATTTCTGGGGTGATACGCATCGTCACGACACTATGGGCCCAGCAAAGGCACGACATCTTGATGCTGTCGGTACTGCAGTTCGCATGAACATTCCACATTCCATCCATAGCGATGCACCCGTGACGCCGCTAGCTCCGTTGTTCACTATGTGGTGTGCAGTGAATCGAGTGACATCAACTGGTCATGTCTTGGGTGAAGCAGAACGAATCTCGGCTCTTGATGCTTTGAAGGCAATGACAATTGGTTCTGCGTACCTACTTCATTGTGATGATGAATACGGCTCCATTGAAGTAGGAAAGTTTGCAGACTTTGCTGTTCTTGACGCTGACCCATGCGCAGTTGACCCAATGGAAATCAAAGACATCTCTGTTCTCGCCACTGTTTTGGGCGGGGTTGTGCACTCAAACGCGCAATAGAGAAAACTATGCGCGCAAAGTAATTGTCACGCCGCAAACATTCAGTGTTTCGCCATCACGCGAAGAGTCAACACATTTCATTGTTACTTCGGTGAGACCTTCTGGTTGATTGCCGCATGCCTCGAAATGAACTGCCTCATTGATGCCAAGTGTCGTCCAGTGGACGCGTGAAGATTCTGGGTCTGGTACCGACACGGTGAACGAATCAATGCCGGAAACAACGGATGATGACCGATGTGATTTCCATTCAGGCCCACCCCATGCCCATTCACCTGCAACATCTGGCTGATCTAATGACACCAAGGTGCCGCCAGTATCGCGAGGATGTAAATGACGCCCACGTATTGCATCGCCAGTGCCTTCCCACACGGTGCGAATACCGAGCGACTTCACATGGTCTATGCGCGCATCTAAGTCGTCCACTTCGTACAGAGCCATGTATCCGCCATCGCCGCCCAATTTCTCAAGCAACCGGCCAGCAGTGGTGCCTTCTTCGATGGGGGAGACCACCTCAAGGAATTGGTCCCCGATACAAAAGAGAGCATTGTGAAGCCCAAAGAACCCCACCCCAGGGTCTCGGAACACCACGTCGACGTCTAGGGCTGCAGAGATGTCTGCAATGGCCTGGTCAAGGCTGTGGGCAACGAGGGCTATCTGGCGTAGGCGAATCATGAATGAACCATAGACCGCTTTGAAACCATGAGAAATCGTGGGTTCTCCACACCCTGTGGATATCCACCACTAGTGGTGTGACATTAGTTACATTCTTGGTAGGCGGAGTCTGACTCGAAAGAGGCAACTCATGTACACCCTTGGATCACTTATCCTTTTATCCATCCTTCTCGGAGCGGTTATGCCAGTGTTTCACTCGCTTACCCGCACGTTGAAGATCGACGGCATCATCAACCGAATCCCAGTTCTGAGTGACCACGTCACTTTGGCTGTCAGTATCGGACTTGTATGGGCACTCAACCTCAGCATTGTCACAGCCATGACCGGCAGTATGCGGGAATCATGGATGACCATCTGTGTTGACGGCTGCATTGTCTACGGCATGATTCCAGTCAAGGACGCCATTGTGTCGTTCATCAGCAAAGGACTCGTCGGCCTTCGCGCCGCGTAGTTCACTACTTAATTACTTCCTCACAGAAGGGTCACTGTTTCGGCAGTGGCCCTTTTGTGTTTTTGGAATTAACTACGTGGAACTTTGCTCCATGAGATGTCTTTGTCAACGCGTGGCTCGCCAGGAAGGCCAAGCACTTGTTCGCCAAGAATGTTGCGCATGATTTCGCTTGTGCCACCTTCAATGGAGTTTGCACGAACACGCAAGAACGAATGACGAGGTCCACCAAATGATCCATCAACTGACAACGTGTCAGGACGGCGGAATGTGAAGTCGTAATCCACCATTGCCTCTGCACCCATGAGGTTCAATGTGAACTCAGTGACCTTCTTGTTGAAATCTGCTGACATGAGTTTGGAAATCGAGCCCTCTGGTCCGGGGTTGCCAGCCTTGGCAGCTTGCGCACCGCGCATCACTGTGAAACGCAAAGCTTCGCTCGCACAGTACAGATGCATCATTGTGTCTTTGTCTGCCTTGTTGCGTTGGTCAGCAGGCTTTTCTTTCCAAATCTTGATGGTTTCGTCAATGGGGCCGCGGCGTTTTGCATTGCCGCCACCGCCACCGCCAATTGCACTGCGTTCGTTCATAAGAGTGGTGAGTGCTGCTCGCCATCCTTCACCAACTTCGCCAACACGATGTGCGTCAGGTACGCGTGCGTCGGTCATGTAGACCTCGTTGAATTCAGCTTCACCAGTGATCTGACGAAGTGGACGTACTTCAACACCAGGTGCATGCATGTCAAGTGCAAAGTAAGTCATGCCCTTGTGCTTCGGAGCATCTGGGTCTGTGCGTGTTACGAGCATTCCCCAGTCGGCAAGGTGGGCAAGTGTGTTCCACACTTTTTGTCCGTTGATGATCCATTCATCTCCGTCACGGATTGCTTTTGTACCAAGTCCAGCGAAGTCACTTCCTGCGCCTGGCTCTGAGAACAACTGACACCATTTTTCTTCACCCGTAAACATCGGACGAAGGAAACGCTTCTTTACCTCTTCGCTTCCGTGTGTTGCGATAGTCGGACCAGCAAGAGCAATGAAAAATGTTGCAGGGTCTTGCGGTGCGGCACCAGCTGCGCGAAGACGTTCTTCGACGCGACGGTTGAGGTCTGGACGCATGTCAAGACCACCGTGACCGGTTGGGAAATGAACCCATGCAAGACCTTTGTCAAACCGTGCTCCACGGAATGTGATGTTGTCGACCTTCTTTGGGTCGAACTCTGCGAGTAGTGCATCAAGTGCCGCATCAATGCGGGCAGTGTCTTTATCTGTGGTGGAGGTTGCGCTCATTCATACAGTCTCGCTGTTTATGAAGGGGAAGCGCAAAGTGGGCGTTAGGCGACGGCTGCTCCGAAGATCTTGCCGACGGCCATAGTGATTCCCATGGCGACGAGTCCGCCTATAACTACTCGGAATATTGGTTTTCCTGCGCTGGCCTTGCCATAACGGGCGCTGGCAAAGCCAAGGGCAATAAGTGAGGCCGTGACAATTCCTATGGTCAGTGCCATTCGAGATGCGGCAGTTCCGACTGCAATTGCTAACAGCGGGATTGCGGCTCCAAGGGTGAAAGCGCCAGCGGACCCAGCGGCGGCCTCAATTGGATTGGCCTGGTTTACGCCGGTGATTCCGAGTTCTTCTCTCAAGTGAGTAGCGAGGGCATTGTTCTTTGTAAGTTCCTCTGCAACTTCGCGAGCCATTGCATGTGGGAGACCTTTGTTTGCATAGATCATGGTGAGTTCGTCAAGCTCATGTTCTGGCATGGTTTCCAGTTCCCATTTTTCTTTGGCGATGTCTGCTTGTTCTGAGTCGCGTTGCGAGCTGACTGACACATATTCACCAAGTGCCATAGATACTGCTCCGGCAACCAGACCAGCCATGCCTGCAGTGAGAATTGCGGTGCGACTTGAATCAGCTGCTGCAACGCCAAGCACCAAACAAGCAGTCGAGATGAGACCATCGTTAGCGCCGAGGACCATGGCCCGTAGTAATCCGATGCGATGTGATGCGTGACGTTCGAGATGTGCCATCTCTCTATCATGCCATCTGGGAGGGGCAAACACTGATTGAATAGAGGGGTGCGTGACATACATCCCACAAAGGTTCACCTAATAGAAGTGGCTGCAGTCCTTATTGACGAGCACGGATCTCAGGGATTCACAGTGGAGCAACTACTGGAAAAATCGAATATCTCGAAGGGGTCTCTGTATCACCACTTTGAGGATTTTCATGATGTGATCATGCATGCTCAAGTGCAACGATTTGCACGGTATGTAGAAGAAGACATTGAAGCGTTGACTCGAGTGTTGCTTGCTGCTTCTTCTCGAGAAGACATGTTCGATCGACTTGATTTGATTTCGCGTGCAACACATGATGCGGCGCGTTCAGTTCGTCGCGCTGATCGAATTGAAATTCTGGCCGGGGCGCGGCATTCCGAGAAGATGAAGAATGCGCTAGCGCCAACTCAGGCACGCCTCACTGTTGCAATTGCCGACCTAGTGCGTGAAATGAAAACAAAAAATTTCGTTAGCGAAGATCTTGACTCAACTGCAGTTGCGGTGTTTATTCAGGCGTACAGCTTGGGACTCATTGTCAATGACGTCTCGAATGAGCAAGTTGATCTTGAAAAATGGCATTCACTGATTTCGCGCATGACCCGCGGTTTCTTGTAGTTCTTTACACCAAGCGGTAGATGTCGTAATCGACCACGTTTTGGCCAGGTGCGCCAATAGCGATGCCCTGCATTTGGGTGAGCCATGCGTAGCGCTCGTCACCGGTCTCAAAAAGAGGGGCTGTAATGATGCGTGGCTTGCCGTTTGCATCTGGCGACATGATGCCCTTGTATGTCACAGAAATAGATGCACCGTCGTCGGTGTTGATGACAATTCGCACGTCAAGTTGAGCAGTGCCATCTGCGCGCATGGTGAGCCAGTCGGCTCCAAGGTCTACAACAGTTCCGTTTAGTTTCGGGCCTTTCACAGTTCCACCAGTAACACGAACAATGACACGTGTGCCATTCGGACCATTAGGAACCACGATAGGTGGGTTCAGGGTTGCACTGATGTGAAACAGAAATTCGGCTGGAAGTGATGTGATGTCGCTCATGGTGCGACTGTAGACGGTTTTTTACAGGGGTCCGTGATTGAGGTGCGGCAGAACTAGTTCTGCAAAACGTTGGGCTTCATCCTTATGGGGATAGCCCGAGAAAATAAAGGCTTCGATGCCCATGGCTTCGTATTGATGGATCTTGTCAATGACTTGATGGGGCGTGCCCACGATGGCTGCGCCACATCCGCTGCGGGCTTTGCCAATGCCAGTCCAGAGGTGGGGCTCAACAAAGCCATCAGAACCAGAAGCTTCACGAAGTTCAGCTTGGCGACGTACACCGACGCTTGCGCTATCGAGCGAGCGAGAACGAATTGCATCACCTGTTGCGGCATCGACTGCAGAAATGAGATGCGCTGCAGCATTACGTGCTTCGTCTTCTGTGTCGCGAACAAT
>JBILOM010000099.1:0-4957 GCA_044374495.1 Ilumatobacteraceae bacterium
ACAGTGGTATCGGAAGCCGCATCGTCGGAACCGCCACAGGCGACTCCTACAAATGAGAGGCTGACGAGAACCGCACCGGCGCGTAGCAAGTTGGATTTCTTCATGGTTTTTTCTCCCCCTAGGAGATCGGTGACTAATGCCACTTGTACTGGGTAGTAGAACCAAACTATCGGCGACTTTGACAAAAGGTCAAGGGCGCGACAGGCGTTGAACCAGCTCCACAACCTCCCTATAAGAGTTATAGAGGGGCGCAAAGCCGAATCGCATGAGATCTGGCGGGCGGAAATCAGCGACGATGCCTTCGGTGGACATCTGGTCGACCAGGGCCTTACCGCCCGTAAACCCAAGTGCCACATGGCTTCCACGAGATTCTGGGTCTCGAGGAGACGCCAAAGTAAAGCCAAGTGGCGCCAGATGTCCATCAAAAAGGTCAACAAATAGCCCAGTGAGGCCCATGCTTTTGGACCGAATATCAGCCATTGAGACTTCAGAGAAGATTTCAAGGGCGGCTTCTAGGGATTTCATACTCAAAACCGTTGTTGTGCCAGTCAGAAAGCGGGAAATGCCTGCGGCTGGACGAAAACCGAGTTCAAAGTCAAATGGGGCGGCGTGAGCCCACCAACCTTGGAGTGGCTGGCCGGATTCTGCGAGCAGTCGGGGTGCCACATATATAAAGGCTGGGGCGCCTGGCCCGCCGTTCAGATATTTGTAACCACAGCCAACCGCAAAGTCGATATCCAACTTCGATGCGTTGAACGGAACAGCACCTGCTGTGTGAGCGAGATCCCACACCATCAACGCGCCGTTCTGGTGTGCGGCCGCAGTGATTGCCGGGGCATCAAGAATCTTCGCGCTTCGATAATCAACATGAGTTGCTGTTACAACAGCAGTGCGTTCAGAGATTGCTCCAATGATTTCTTCTGCCGGAACTGCGACCAGTTTCATTCCGTTCTGGTCGGCAACGCTTTGGGCAATGTAAATATCTGTCGGGAAATTGTTGATGTCAATCACAATTTCAGTGCGGCCAGGACGAAGCGCGACTGCAGACATCAATGCTTTGTGCAAATTGATCGAGGTGTTGTCACAACTAATCACTGTGTCTTGTGCTGCACCGATTAGTGGCGCAATCAAGTTGCCAACACGTAGCGGCATCGCAAGCCAATCTTCATTCCACGAACGAATGAGGCGTTCACGCCATTCAACTTCAATTGTGTGATGCAATACTTCACGTGATCGCAGTGTTAATGGGCCAAGCGAATTGCCATCAAAGTATTTAATGTCTGACGGGATATCAAATTTCGCCCGAAGTGGAGCCAACATGTCTCGTGCATCAAGATTGCGCGCTAATTGTTCTGCGTCAATGAGATTCACGATGGTTCTTTCAGTAACTGTGCGATTGTCCAGTCTCCCACCAATGTGCCACGACGCAACAAATCATAAGGAAGATTGAAATGATCGCGATTAGCGACCACCATTGTTTCTGTAGTGGTTCCGCTGATTTGTAAGTGATCCGCATATTCAGCATTCTGGCGAATGAACTCTGATGATTCTGATTCTCCAACAGCACATAGTGCGCGTGAGAGCCCATGTGTTGGAGCAAGCAGCTGCGGGCTGACGGCAGCAGCTGATTCTGGCGTGAGATGGAGCGGATCATTGGTCTCAGTCACAACTAATGGGCGTAGGTCATATATGCCACTGAGTAAAACAACACCAGACAATTTCGATGCAATCGCATATTCGCGCGCGCACATTGCAGCTAAGTGCGCACCAGCACTGCACCCAGCAAGCACTACGTGCGTTGGTTGTAATTCTGCAATGGTTTTTACAACATCAGTAATGCATTCTTCAATGATGTCGGGGACTGTGGCATACGGTGCCAATGAATATTCCACGGCATGCAACGAAATGCCTTCCGCAATTGCATCCTCGGCGTTGAACAGAGAATCAGCTGCTGATAGTCGCTGCCAGTATCCACCATGTATGTAGATCATTAATGGGCGATGGGGTTGTTGTAAAGCGGCAGCATCATGCGGTGAGCTGAGTTCGTGATATTCCGCAAGGTATTCATCAAGTGGACGAAGGGCATGGCGCGAAGGCGAATACTCATGATCAACATCAGCATCTGTTGCCGATTGCCAGTTAAAAGACGTACTCACTGCAGCAGACGCGTGCCCAAGATGGTGATGCGCTTGAAAACTGAAATCGCTAGGCCACGCACAACCAAAGTCTAAAGCCCGTGGCAGCTGGGAATTAGTCCCCAGCTGCCACGGGCAACATTCTTAGATCGGATGTGTCGATTTACTCGCCAACGTCAGCGACGTACGTGATTTTTCCGCCCTTGACTTCGTACATGTAGATGGTTCCCGCTTCAGTAGCTTCGCCATTCTTAGTGAATTTGATTTCCTTGGTGATTCCAATGCCGTCAAATACCTTCACGGCAGCCAGCACTGCTGCCCGATTTTTCGCACCATCTTTGATGACCTTGAGGAAGACATTTGTAGCGTCGTAGTACTCAGCACCGTAGGTACCTGGAACTTCGTCGTACTTTTTCTTCCAGGAAGCGAGGAAGTCTTTAGTGCCGTCTTTACATGGGCAAGCAATAAATGCACCTTCGCCAGCTGGACCGGCAGCATCTGCATAACCAGCCTGGTCTTTAACACCATCACCGAATACAAGTTTTGCTTTAACACCAGCATCACGAAGTTGTGTTGAAAGCTTTACTGCTTCTGCGTAGTAACCGCCGAAGAAAATGACGTCCGGGTTTGCATCTTTCATTTTTGATACAACAGCTGAGAAGTCAGAGGCCTTTGGATCGATTGAATCAGAAACCTTTACAGTTGCGCCTGAGACCTTTTTAACTGCATCGGCGAGGCCTTTGCCATAGTCAGAAGCATCATCGATGACTCCAACAGATGTTGGCTTCAATGCACCTTGGATGTAATAGGCAATTGACGGACCTTGAAGTGCGTCGTTTGCAAGGATGCGGTGAAATACCTTGAATCCTGACTTTTGAAGTTCAGCGTTAGTTGCTGATCCGGTGATTGTTGCAAGGCCAGCTTCGTCGTACAACGGAAGTGCAGCCTTTGACTCACCTGAGAATCCTGGGCCAACAAGGCCAAGGATTGTGGCGTCACCGATAATTGCTTGAGCAACTGCAGGCGCCTTCGCAGGGTCACCTTGTGTGTCGAAAGTTTTGAGGTCTACGCACGTATCTGGGTTGATCTGGTTGAAAGTTTCAACTGCGAGCTGAGTGCCTTTGAGCATTGGAGCGCCAAGGTTTGCAGCATCACCCGTCTCTGGGAATTGCAATGCAATCGCCGCAACTGGTTTGTCGCATTTGAATTCAACTTTTTTGGCAAGAGTAGTGGCAGGGGCATCAGTGCTATCTGAAGCCTCTTTGGTATCTGAGGCCGCATTGTCGGAACCGCCACAGGCGACTCCTATGAATGACAGGCTGACGAGCACCGCACCGGTACGTAGCAGGTTGGATTTCTTCATGATTGGTCTCCTATTTGGACTATTGGAAGACCTTAGCGAGATTTTCCCTCACGAACAAACATGGACTGTTCGTGCCCAAATAGACATCCGTCACACCCATATGGGCATTGGGGGGCTCACTGCATTGGGCGAGTGCCGGCGATGGTGGTGCGGTGCAATTCTCGGCGGAACCCGGCGTAATCGTTCAGCGCATAATGCTGAGTTGAACGGTTATCCCAGATGGCCAAATCTCCATTGCTCCATTTATGGCGCACGGTGAACTTTGCATCGGTTGTATGCAGATGTAGCCAATCCATGATCCGCAACTTTTCAATCTCATCTGCGATGCCCGTGATGTCGCGCACATACGCACGGTTGTAAAAGAGTACCAACTTTTCGGTTTCTGGATGAGTAGTAATCAGTGGATGAATTTCAGTGTCGTTCGCGGTTTCATCACACACGATGTTCATACTTGAAAGACCTGAATGGATTGCTTGCATCTTTGGTGAATATGCATCTCTAGCAGTATGTATGGCTGCAAGGTGAGAAAACTGTTCCTTGTACGCATCTGACAAAGCGTTGTAGGCAGCGGTCATTGATGACCACAACGTGTCTCCCCCATACGGTGGAATATCGAGCGCATGGAGAACGGTGAATGACGGTGGCGCTGGTTGAAAACTGAAGTCACTATGCCATGCACCACCAAAGTTGAATGCATTGCCGTCTTTAGCTTCTTTCAAAACTTTGATGACTTCAGGATGGTCAGGGCTTGGTTCGATAAAAGGAGAATCAGCTGCCGGCCCGAGGCGATGAGAAAAATCCACTTGTTCAAGAGGCGTCAACGCCTGGTTAGGGATGATGATCACTTCATGTTCACACGCAATCCCCCGCAATGATTCCAATTGTGAATCAGTGAGAACCTTCACATCGTCCACGTAAACCGTGGCACCCAGAACTCCTGTTAACCGCTCTACCCGCATGGCTCTACCGTAGAGCACGAGAGACCAATAGAGAATCAGCATGGTGTTTTGTGGCAACATCAATACGTGGCGTTTAGAGATGGAGACGGGTGGGTGCTGTGCACCAGGTGTCAATCCCGCCATTGGGGACTCCACGGCGCTGCCGGACTATTGCTCGTGCGCACCGACCTTGAGATCCCGTGTGTTCTTCTTCAATTGCGAGCTGCATGGACCCATGGCGGAGGCACCTGGGCACTGCCAGGCGGCGCGCTTGATTCACATGAAGACTCAGTAACTGCTGCAGCACGTGAAGCTCATGAAGAAGCAGGAATCGAACCTCAGCATCTTGAATTTAAAGCGGTCTTTTCTGATGACCATGGCAACTGGCGATACGACACTGTGATCGCCCACACCACAACTGATGCAGGTGCATACGAAGCGAACGCTGAGTCTGACGATTTGCGATGGGTGCCCGTCGACGAAGTGGGCCTCTTTGATCTTCATCCGGGTTTACGCAACAC
>JBILOM010000100.1:0-4883 GCA_044374495.1 Ilumatobacteraceae bacterium
TGGACATCTTGGCAATGCGTAAACCGAACTCAATGTTTTGGCTCACCGTCATGGTGGGGAACAGATCGCCCGTTTGTGAAACAAGTCCAATGCCGCGTTTGTGAGTGGGAAGCGAGGTGACGTCGACATTGTCAATATGGACCGTGCCGTGGGTTGTGCGAATGATGCCGCAGATGGCATGAAGCAGTGTGGTTTTCCCGATGCCAGATGGGCCGGTAATTGCAAGCGTTTCGCCAGTCGGCACTGTGAACGAGATGTTGTCAACGATGACGGTGTTGCCGAATTCCACGGAGAGGTTTGAGACTTTAAGCACGACTCATGACTCCGACCGTGACAAGCACCATGAGTGCTGCGAGTGCAAAGCCGGCTTGTTGTGTGGCGACACCTGGCCTGCCAAGTAGCTGTGCTATTGCAATGGGCAATGTGGTGGAACCAGAACGGGATAGGAATGATGTTGCACCAAATTCACCTAGTGAGACGGCCATGGAAAGGCCTGTTGCGCGCAGCAGTGCAGTTTTCAGTAGAGGCAGTTCAACGCGAACCCATGTTGCGAACGGAGATGCTCCGAGGGTGGCTGATGCATTGCGAAGCGATATTGGTATTGCGCGAACAGTCGGGTCTAATGCGCGAATGACAAGTGGCAAAGCGATGACCGCATGAATGACTGGAATCAACCAGCGCTCGGACCGCCACGCAACTGGAGAGGTGTTGAACGTGATGATCAGGCCAATACCGAGAGTGGCTGCAGAGATGACGAGCGGCAGAGAGAACAGCGCACGAGGCGCAGAAGTGCTTGCCGCTAACAAAGAAAGTGGCACACAGATGCATGCTGCTGTGACAGCGAATAATAGTGAGGTAGTGACGACCGACTGAGAAGACACAGAGAGCGCCGGCAATGAACCAGTAAGAACAGTGCGCCATGCGCTGAGCGAAACATGCCCGTTGACCACGAGAGATCTGCAAATAGTTGCTGCAAGTGGAGATGCAACGATGACGATGGCGGCTGCGGTGAATAAGAGTGGGAGTTGGCGATTGTTGGGTTTGGTTCGTAGTTCCTGAGGCGAACTGACCTGAAGTGAAGGGGAAGATGTTCGTGTAAACCGGCGCGTGATGAAAAATACAGCGCCAATGATGATTGCCTGGAGAACAGCAAGGGCTGTGGCGGTTGTTGTATTTCCTAGGCGCACAGCCTGGGTGAATATCTCGCTTTCCACAGTTCTGCGGGAGACACCGCCGAGAATTGCAATGACGCCAAATGATGTGAAGCAGTAAATGAATACGAGAGTGGCTGCACTAATGACGGCATCAGAGATTTGCGGCCACACAACTAGGGCAAATGTGCGTGATGGTCGTGCGCCAAGAGTGGCGGCAGCGTGTTCAAGTCGATTGTTCACCATTGACCATCGCGGACCAACAATGCGAAGAACAATAGACACGTTGAATACAACGTGTGCCCAAAGGATTGGGACTACACCACGTGAGTTGGTGATGGCCAGAACGCCAGCGGCCACAACTACTGCTGGCAGCACGAATGGAGCAGTGAGAATGCCGCGCGCTAGTCGTGCCCCACGGAAAGTGAAACGAGAGAGTGCCCAGGTGGTTGGAACTGCAATAGCAAGTGTTGCAATCGTGCTTATGACGGCTTGCCACAGTGAGAACCATGCAACACCACGAAACGACCGAGACGAAAGAACATTGGTGAATTCAGAAAAACTGAAGTAGCGAAGCAATGTGCTGGCTACTGGAACGACAAAAAAGAGACCCAGAAATGCCACGGGGGCAAGAAGGAGTGTCTTTGTCTTACTCACAAGATGATTTCTCGCCATGAATTCAGCCAAGCATCACGGTTCTTTTCAATGTCAGCCGGATCTAGTGTCAGCGGGTTCTTTGGCGCTACAGCAAACTTGGTGAACAAGTCAGGCAGGGTTGCATTTTTGTTAACTGGGAAAACAAAGAGTGACAGTGGCATTGATTCTTGAAAGGGAACATCTAACAGGTATGAAATCAATTGGGCCGCCAGATTCGGGTTGCGAGCGCCGCGTAGTGCACCGACATATTCGGTTTGGCGAAAGCATGTGGACTCAATGACAGCAGTCGGTGGCGTGTCGATTGGTTTTTCTGCATACAAGACTTCTGCGGGCGGACTTGATCCGTAACTGACCACAAGTGGGTATTTGCCCTTGCCAGAGGAGCCGGAAAAGTCAATGGTGTATGCAGAAGTCCAGTCGGGAGAAACGAGAACTCCATTTTCCTTTAAGGACTTCCAATAGTTCTGCCACTTGTCAACACCAAAGTGCGCAATGGTGCCGAGAAGAAATCCAAGACCAGGAGATGAAGCAACTGGATCTTGCGTGACAAAGAGATCCTTGTATCTCGGGAGTGCTAAATCCTCAAGAGATGTCGGTGGTGCAACGTTGCGAGATGCAAACCACTGTTTGTCGTAGTTCACACAGATATCGCCGTAGTCAACTGGCTCGTAACTGGTGAGCAGTTCAGCTTTCTGTGCACGCGACAAAAACGTGTTGTCAAGGCCCCACAACACATCGCCTTCAGGGTTGCCAGCAGTGAGAATTGCTTTGGAAATAAGCACGCCTGAGTCACCACCTGTGACGACCTTTACCTTTGCACCAGTAGCTGCGGTGAATGCATCAAAGATTCCCTCCTGCGGAGTGAATGCATCGTAGGCAAGCAGTGTGACCTCATCTGGAGTTGCATCAGTTGAAGTGTTTGGCGATGTCGAACATGCGGTGGCGACAAGGACTAGTGATGCGGTGATCAATGTTCGTGAGAGTTTCATGAGATGTCTCCAGGGTTGATAAAGAATGGTTCGACAACTGCGAGTGAGCCGTCGGTGACACTGATTGAGACTGAATCGCCAGTTGTGATGTTGCTGACGCCACGTGAAGCAAATGAATGCAAGGTGTCGTTGTTTAGTTCCCACTGGAATCCGGTTGTGGTAACCGCCGAAGCACCGCCAATTGGAATAAGCGAGATGGTGTTTCCGGACTGAGTATTGATTCGGAATTCTTTGGTGTAGGTCGCGTATGACACTCGGGCTCTGCCTATTAATAGCGTTGTATCAATAGTGAGTGCACTCGATGCAAGCGAGTGCACCATTGCGAGAACATGATCAAAACGATCACCACCACCTGACACAACGGTGATGTGGGTTGATTGACGCGCTATTGCGGATGAAATTGCAATTTCGGTATCGGTTAGATCCTTGTCAGCAGGAAACTGCGAAATCAGAATGTTCGAATCACGAGCGTCAGTTATGTCAACTGCTGCGATCGAATCCATATCGCCAACTAATTCGTGTGGCACGAATCCCATTGCAATTGCGTGCGCGTAACCAGAGTCAGCAGCGATGACATAAGCATCTGCAGGAAGATGTTGGCGAACATTCGGATGTGGTGGGTCTCCGCCAATAAAGATGAGAGTGTGGCTCGAAGCCATGTTTCGATTCCTCCGCTGGCATTACCCAGATCAGGTTTTCGGGTCGGTTACCGCAGTAACCCTCTCAGCCCGCTGATCGCGCGAGCTCCCCGTGATGTGTTGTACCTATGAGGTTATACCTCCATGGGTCTAAGTTGTCATACGTAGAAATCAACGGCACTGCCCGTTGGAAACACATGGGGGAATCATGGGTGTACTTGACGGACGCATTGCATTAGTGACTGGTGGAGGACGCGGCATTGGTCGCGCTATCTCTGAGCTACTTGCTTCTGAGGGAGCAACTGTTGCTATTAACTACCGACGTGACAAGGAAGCGGCAGAAGAAACGCAACGTGCAATTCTTGATTCTGGTGGTCTTGCAACTATTCACCAAGGTTCAAATGACATTCCTGCAGAGAACGTGGCGCTAGTGCAAGATGTTCTGTCTGTTCATGGCGGCATCGACATTGCAATTTTGAATGGCGGAATTGCTTCAAAGGGTCGCAGCGTTGCAGATACAGAACCGGAAGAATTGTGGCAGTTGGTGGCAACTCATGCACTGGGGCCACACCAGTTGTGCCGTGCATTGATTCCGTCTATGCGCACTCGTGGTCGTGGCGACATTGTGTTTATCTCTTCAGTTGCAACATCAGGCATGTCTGCAAATGGTGCGCCGTACAACATGGGTAAAGCCGCAATGGAAGCACTTGCTCTGACATTGGCAAAAGAAGAACGCCCGAACAACATTCGCGTCAACATTGTTGCGCCAGGCCTCGTAGAGACCGACATGGGTGTTCGACTTGCACGAGCAATGACGGGTCGTCGCGAGATGGATGATCTTCGTTCGATGGACGAAGCAGCTCCCTTTGGTCGGGTGTGCCAGCCAGAAGACATCGCAAATGCAGTGTTGTGGTTCTGTTCTCCAGCCGCCAGTTACATCACAGGCCAACGAATGCAGGTTGATGGCGGTGGTTCTAACCTACGGGTAGGCCAATAACGGCGTTCGTCGTGTTTGGTACCCCTACTAGTAGATAGCCTTCAACACGTGAGCCCACTTGCCCCCCAAAGTACCGACACCATTATTGAGATCACGGACGAGGCACTTGTCCAACTCAAGATTCTTCGTGATGAAGAACCAGAAAAAGAACGCCTCGGACTTCGTCTTGAAGTGATGGCGGCGCCAGGTGAAGAGTTCAAGTACGACTTGTCTTTTGAGATTGTCACGCAAGCTGCTTTTTCTGATGAAGTACGCACGATAAATGGCTTGAAGGTAATCATTCCTCTTGCCAGTTTCGAATTCATCAATGGTGCAACTCTTGACTACTCAGAGCGTCAAGGCCTCATCATTCGTAATCCGAACAAGCCGCCGGCTGCAATGATCGAAGGTCTTGTCAATGATGACGAGTTCTCAGCCGCTATTGAAGCAGTCATTTCTGTTGATGTGAACC
>JBILOM010000101.1:0-4877 GCA_044374495.1 Ilumatobacteraceae bacterium
GTGATGCATCGAAATGATCTTCTTCTGCAGCAACTGCAAGTTCATGACGTTCGCCTTGCAAAGCTGCAAACGTTCCGACGCCAATAAGAGCCACAGCTGCTAGGACCGCCACAACAACTGTGACAGCGCCTTTCATGAATCCCTTAGAAGCGATGAGTATGCCGACTACAAAAATTGCAGCTGCCGCCACTATGAAAAAGATCGTTCCAGATTCTTTTGATAGCGCAAGGAAAACGCGGGAAAACAGGAAAGCAATGATTCCAAGACCAACCGCAGCAAGTCCTGGGTATTCGATTGCGCTAATCGCACGCTCGCGAGCGAACGTATTAAATTCGCGATCCGATGAAGCACCATCTGCCCAGTTGTGAATCGCCCATTCAACGCCCCCACCAATGAGGACTGCAATGCCAAGAATGAACACGACAGACACAGTTGCAAGACCAGTGAGAACAATTGCTGCTCCGAGTGCGAACACGATTGGCCAGAACGATGGCGGACTAGCCACGGCGTTAGCTGCAACTGCTTCTTCATCTGTGTAGACGTCGCCATCGCGAGTGAACAATGCCATTGCGCCAATCAGTGCGCCTGATGCTGCAAGTCCAAACAGTGCGACAGCACCAAGGTCTGATGGGTTCACCAACACCATGTACAAGATTGCAGCAATAAGTGACAAGCCTGTAAGGCCGAAGAAATATTTTGAGCCGGGGGTAATCATCTTGACCTACTTCTGTACGTACACCACGAACCACACAACAGCAAAGGCTGTAGTGAGGAAGTACCAATAAAGAGCGTGGGCGTTAACAACATCTACGTCGTTGTCACGACCGCCAACAGATCGAAAGAAAGCCACGAGGCTAAATGCCATTCCGCCAACAACTAGCAACAACATCGTTCCGGTAATTGCATAGAACATTGTCTGAAACTGACCGTCAGCGAGTCCGATGTCCATCTGGGCATACACCGCGACTTGTGCATTCACAACAGCAAGACCGATGAGGAAACTGATAGCAAGCGCAAGTGAACGGTGAGGCGCATCGTTGCGCTTTGCAGAATATGAAGCCCACTGTGCCATCAATGCACCAACTGGAAAAGTAATAAGCATGACGTTGGCTGCAACTTCAGGAATTTTCACTCCGGCCGGCATCCAGTCCTTGATGATTTTCAAACCATCAGATGAGTCGCGCGTTGGAGCTCCGGCACGGAACTTCAACCACATTGCAATCATTCCGATGATGAGCATGAATGCAGATGCGCAAGCTATTGCCGTTGCGACAAGAATTTGACGGCGTGGCGCCGGAGCTGGTGCTGCTGGTAATGCAATGGTCATGCCGATGCCTCCTGTGAAACTGATGCGCCATTTCGCACTGCATCAATGAGCAGTCCGACGAAGCCAACAACCGTGAGAACAATGAGTGCGTGGCCAATGCCAGCAAGAACGTTCCAAAGAGCTACAGGTCCGTCGTAGTCAAAACCCATAACAACGTTGGCTGGCTGATCTGCAAACCCAGCGATGTACAACGGGAAGCTAGCCAAGATTGTTCCGAGTAATCCGACCAATGCCAAACCAAGAAGTTTCGTGTTATCAATTGCGCGTCCCCACAAAAGTGGAGCCCAATGACTCAGAGCACCTAATGCACTCAATAAGCCGCCGTACACAAGGTACAAAACGACTCCTTCAGAAAACACAGTGCCGTCAAGCGAAGCTGACTTCAATGTGTACAGCCCGTTTCCAAGTACACCAACGATGATCATGAGTGCGCCAAGTAGCGACAAAGCAAACGATGCAGTTACTCGAGGTGTTCCAACCTTCAGACACAAGAGTGAGAGAAGAACGACGATAAGAATTCCGAGCAAAGGCAAACCATTGAACAACGAATGCAACAGGGTGCTCTTCACTTTGTCTGAGTTTGTTCCGGCCCAATCAAGAATGTGTGCGCTCTGTGTTGCAGCACCAAGTACCGCTGTAGAAATAATCGCAATTCCTGCAAGAACTATTGGGCGAAGCGGTTGTTCTGTGCGCGCTGTAACTGGCGCGACTTCGGCGAGAACTCCGAAAGCCATGATGACAAATACAAATGTCATTGGCTGAGACAACGACCAACCCAAGAAGGAATTGATTCCTTTGTTTCCGCCAAAAATCAATTGCGCATGTGTGTGATCTACGTAGACGTAGATGATGGTGCCGATCATGACGGGCAAGCTAAGCAATGTTGCAAAGGAGCCAACAAGAGCGGACCACGAAAATGCAGGAACGCGGTCAAGTGTCATGCCAGGTGCACGTGCAGTAAGAACTGACGTTGCCACGCAAAGGCTTCCGGCCAAAAGACCAACTGCTGCAAGCGCAACACCCAACAAGTACAAATCGACAAGATCTGTTGCTCCACCGCCTGGGCCGCCGTTACCAATGATTGAAATATCAACCATTAATGCGCCAAAGAGCCACGCCCAGAAACCAAATTGTGCGACGCGTGGAAAAGCCACAGAGCGTGCACCGAGTTGAGTTGGAACAACTGCAATGGCAATTCCGATAAAGAGTGGAGCTAGAACACCAAAGACAAGAGCGAACTGATACAACGCGAACATCTGTGGTGTTGCATCACCATGAAAGATTTCCATGTGAGCAGGGCTGATGCGCTCAAGACCAAAGAGCAAACCGAGCACTGCTGCAAGGACGGCGCTCAATAATGAGGTCCCGATAAATAGACGTCCAATTTTTTTATGATCACTACTGGTGATCCATTGGCCGACGGAAACGACAAGAGGAGAGCCTGCGCCCTGTGCATGTGTCGTTGCGCCCACGTGAGTGTCGATATTGGTCATTTTCGGAAGGTCTCCCAGATACACACCTTCAGTTCTTCTGAACTGTCGGAGCGAGTGCGCCTAGTTGTAACGAATCAAGACTACCCATCGCCCTGCCACAGAAGGTAAATCCTCGGGGTTTCTAGTTCGTGCGATTGCGCTTTTTTAGCGGACGAAGACGTCGATTGTCAGTGCAACGAAAAGAAGTGAGATATACGAGATCGAGAAGGAAAAAAGCCGCATGGAAGCGCTTGGGCTATCTGATTTTCCAAGTGCAATTGTGCCCCAGAGGAAAGCCACGCCTAACACCAATGCAGAGATTCCGTAGACCCAGCCCATATTGCTGACTGGAACGAGAAGTAGCGAGCTCAGAAGTAGGGCAATCGTGTACCTGACCATTGAGGCAATGACCTTTTCGTGGGAAACCACCGACGGCAACATCGGTACGCCAGCCGCTGTGTAATCGTCATTGTGCTTGATGGCCAGAGCCCAAAAATGGGGCGGTGTCCATAAGAAAATCACCAAAAACAGCAACCACGGGGTCCAACTGAGCGAATTGGTGACCGCAGCCCAGCCGACAAGCACAGGAACAGCGCCCGCAGCCCCGCCAATAACGATGTTCTGCTTGCTGGTGCGCTTCAGCCACAGGGAATAGACAAAAACGTAGAAAAGGGTGGCTGAGAGCGCCAAAATGCCAGAAAGTAGGTTAGTTCCGGCCCAAAGAACCAAAAAAGCCACAATTTCGAGCGAAATGGCGAAAATTAGGCCGTTTCGTGGCGAAATGAGGCCAGTGACTAGCGGGCGGTTCTTGGTGCGCTCCATCAGGGCGTCGATATCGCGATCGATGTACATGTTGATGGCGTTAGCGCCGCCGGCAGCCAGGGTGCCGCCAACCATCGTGACCACCATCAGCCACAGGCTTGGCCAGCCGTTGTTGGCAACGACCATGGTCGGAATAGTGGTGATCAACAGCAATTCAATAATGCGCGGCTTCGTCAGTGCGATATAGCCCGCAATGGCAGTCGTGGGGATACGCCCTGACTCATGGCCTGGTCGACGCGTCAGACGTGACGGGACAAAAGGGCGAACGTTGATAGGCACAGCCCTCCATCGTATTGGTGGGTAGGCAACATCGCCTATTCACCAGCAGAATGAATATGTGATTTTCATCGCTCCGTCTGGAAGCCAACAAACTGAAGTGGCAGAGCCCTGCGTTGATATCGCCACCGACGAAGTCGTTGATCTTCAAGTGCCTTGGGTCGTCATTGTGTGGAATGACCCCATCAATCTGATGTCGTATGTCTCGTTCGTTCTTCAGAAACTGTTCGGATACCCCAAAGCAAAGGCCGACATTCTGATGATGGATGTTCATGAAAAAGGTCGTGCTGTTGTTTCGAATGGCCCACGCGAAAAAGCAGAGATAGATGTTTTTCGACTCCACGAACATGGTTTGTGGGCAACGATGCAGCAAGACACATGAAGCGTCGTAAACGAGAAGGGCCCGTCGTAGCTCGAGAAAACGACATGTTTGAGATCACGTTGTCTGCAGACGACAGATCAACGCTTCTGAATTTCGTTGATCAATTGTCTGAGATATTGGCAATGGGGCCAGACGACCCACGTTTGCGTCGACTTTTTCCTACCGCTTATAACGAAAACCCCGAACATGATGCTGAGTATCAGGGCTACATGCGCGACGAACTCACGCAATCGAGGGCGGCCTCAATTGCAGTGGTGAAAGAAGTTCTTGAATCTCAGGACCTCATCACGGCTGGGCAACTTCATGCCTTCATGACGGTTCTCAATAACTTGCGCCTCGTGCTTGGCACCTTGCTCGACGTGGGCGAGGACGATTTTGAGGACGACATTGATGAAAATGACCCCGCCTTTGGGCAGTGGCAGCTCTATGGATACTTGGGTTGGCTCCTTGAATGGACAATCTCTGCCCTCTCAGGTGAGGACAATTGATATCCGGGGCGTATTGTTGACTGGCTCCTGATAGCGTCACATTGCTCTCAACCGGAGTCGTCCAAGCCCCCATCGTCTAGCGGCCTAGGACACCACCCTTTCAAGGTGGC
>JBILOM010000107.1:0-4499 GCA_044374495.1 Ilumatobacteraceae bacterium
GCTCGGCAAGAACTACAAGGAATGTGCACCGTGGCGTGAGAATGTACTGAAGCAAATGGTGATAGACGGCGTGCAGACGGTCTTCATCGCTCACTTCGATCGCTTGCTCTCTGCATCAACTCGCGTGCCGATGTGGCAAAAAGAATGGCGCGCTGGTTTGCAGTCAACAATGGATTCGTTAACTGCCAAGGGCATAACTCCAATCCTGATGGAAGATACGCCGTATCCGGGGCAAGATGTGCCAACGTGCCTCAGTCGTCATTACACAAATGTGCAACTATGCAATCCCACTATTAGTTCTGCCTATCGCGAAGACATGCACCAGATGTTGCAAGACTTCGATGCCGAGGATGTTCATGTGTTGTGGACGCGCCCATGGTTTTGCACCGCCTCAGGTTGCCCGACGGTGGTAGGAAACATCTTGGTGTACCGGGACGATAACCATATGACGGTTACCTTTGCCTCGTTTATTGCACCACTTCTCGATGCTGCGGTTGTTGATGTTGTGAATTGGGTATCAACGCAACGGTAATTAGTGCAACACTGACTACATGGAACAACGCAAATCACAGAACGAAATTCTCAAACAGTTGGTTTCAGATGGACACCTAACGTCGGACCAGGCCGATGAAGTCGCTTCAGCGCCGATACTCGCAGTAACGGCTCGCGAATTGGTGTCGTATCTTGCGGCTATTCTCATCACGATTGGTGTTGGCTTCATGGTTGCTGGGCTTGTAGTCAATGTTCCGCAGGCTGGAATTGCAGCCCTTCTGTATGTTGTTGCTGCGGCTCTTGCCTATTTCTCACACAAGTTCTCTAGTGCGACAAGTGAGAAACAGCGAGTGGGCGAAGTGCTGGAGATTGCATCGGTACTTGCTATCGCAGTTGCATCAGGAATTTTGCTTGATATGACAAGCATGAGGTCAGAGTGGTATGCCTGCGTACTTGCTATTGCGACTGGAACATGGGGCGCTGTGCGTGCATCACGTTCGCAGTTTTCTGGCGCAGTTATGTCATCGGTTTCAGTACCTATTGTGATCATGTCATCGAGTTCATTGATGAACTTGAATGGTGATAACAGCAATCTTGTTGTTGGCCTCATGCTTCTTGTTGGTGGTGCCAGTTTGCTCTACATGGGTATGAGAAAAGTCGGTTTTGCATTGTTGCCGCGTGCATCAGGTTCATTGCTCATTGTGATTAGTTCAATCACATTGGCAAATGTTTTCAGTATGGGATTTGGCGGTCTTATACCAATTGGTATTGGTACGGCATTGTTTGTGCTTGGTTCACGTGAACTTGCACCGGAAAACTTGGTCGCTGGCTCCCTTGCCATCATTGTGGGCGTGATAATGACCGTTGTGTATTGGTTGCCTGGCAATATCTTGCAGGGACTCGCAATCATTGGTTGTGGTGTTGTACTGCTTCTCGTTCTGAGAAAGCAGTTAGCTCGCGCTAATCAACTAAAGCTTGATGCACCAACTGCTTGAGTTGTGGGCGCAACGGCCATGTACTTGATGGCAGAAGCTGCGTCATGATCATGTATACAAGCTCTTCTTTCGGATCAACGGTGAAGTTAGTACTTGCTGCGCCACCCCAACCGTAATCTCCAGCACTTCCTGGCACTTTTGCTTTCACTGGGTCAAGCGTGACACTAACGCCAAGTCCAAACCCCACGCCATCAAATGCAGTCTCTGCAAATAGTGGGCGACCACACTCGGTGAGATCAGCATTGTTTGGTAAATGGTTTGAAGCCATGAATGCAACAGTGCGGTTCGACAAAATGCGAGTGCCATTGTATTCGCCGCCACCGCGCAACATCTCTGCGAACTTCAAATAGTCACTTGTAGTGGAAACAAGTCCACCACCACCCATGTGCGCCTTTGGTTCGTTTAATGCACCTGCTGCACCAGCATCGTTACGCAAGATTTTCTTGTCTGCAGGGTTTGGCACATACAACGCTGCAAGCCGGTCTGCTTTATCTGCTGAACAATGGAACGCGGTGTCAGTCATGCCAAGCGGATCAAAGATGCGCTTCTTCATGAACTCTCCAAGCGTCATGCCAGAGAGAATTTCCACAACGCGACCGAGAACATCGATTGACATTGAATAAGCCCATTCGGTTCCTGGTTGGAACATCAATGGAAGGCCAGCAAGGATGTCGCAAATGTCTGCAAGCGATGCACCGGGGGGAGTGCCCCATTCGAAACCAGCATTGCGATACATCTGGTCGACCGGGTTTGAATACACAAAGCCGTATGTCATGCCGGCTGTGTGCGAGAAGAGATGCCACATTTCCATTGGCTCTGTGACTGGGTCGTACCGTGGCGCTGTGAGAGTTCCAGAGCGGAATACTTTTTGATTAGCGAATGATGGAATGAACCACTTCACTTGATCATGCATTTCGAACAAACCCTCTTCCCACAACATAAGTGCAGCAACTGCACAGATGGGCTTGGTCATCGAATACGCACGATAAATGGTGTCGTTTTCAATTGGCTTTTTGTTTTCTACATCAGCGTGGCCATAAAGATCGCTGTAGGCCAACTTTCCAGCACGCGAAACAGTGATGTGATACCCGGGCAGCTTGCCGCTATCGACGTACTTGCCGAAATGAGAACGAATGCGAGCAAGACGTGTTGGGTCTAGTCCGACTTCTGATGGATCAACTGTTACTTCAAGATTCGACATAACAGCAATCTAGAACCACCCTGAAGGGTGGGTACCACTGGAGAGGTGCGCTATTCAGCCTTAGGAGCAAAGTCGCGAAAGGCTGCCAATGCTCGGGGGCCATAGACAGTGCCTGGCCCGCCACTCATTGCAATTGCAACACCAATGGTTTCAGCAACTTCAGCCTCAGTGGCCTTATTTACTGCGGCCCCACGTGCGTGGCTGGCAATACAACCATCACAACGAACGGCAATTGCAATTGCGAGTGCAAGAAGTTCTTTCATCTTTTTGTCAAGCACGCCTTCTGCAAATGCCGCTGTATGTAATTGGGCGAACCCTTCGTAGACGCCTGGAATCAGAGCCTTCAGTTCGCGACCTTCGGGCGCCAACTGTGACAAGACTCCGCGTCCATGATCATGAGTGTGGTCTGTCACGAAATCACTTTCAGTGCATCGTTGTCAGCAACGCAGTAGAGCGCACGTAACAACATGTCTTGCAGCAATTGTTGACCGCGTTCATTCTGTTCTGCGAATCCACCGAACGTTGTCACGCCGTACGTAACACAGAAACAAATGGCGATCAAATATTGGCGCCACATTTCATCGCGATCAATAGTGATTCCGTGATGTTCAAGTCGGTCAAGGTATGTGTTGACAAGTTCTTGGTCGTGACCGCGTCGTACATCAGTTGCAATTGACTGACTAATGAAATATCCGACGTCGTACATGCCTGAACCAACACCAATGAGTTGGAAGTCGATAATTGCGGGGTCCTTGCCATCGAACATGATGTTGTCCGCACGATAGTCACCATGGCACAAGGTGTTCGGAGTCATGAGATTACCGAGCATCCATGAGACCTTTCCTCCCCATATGTCACCGATACCGCGAACACTGTCGGGAAGAAGATGGCCGGCGTACTGTTCAACATTCGGCCAACCTTGTGACCACAACATCGGGAGGACTGCTTCGTATGTCGGATTTAGTAGTGGCTGAAATACATCTTGCATACCTGGCAACTTCGGGCTGTTCCACCACATGGCGTGATAGTCGGCAAGAGTCTCAAGAAGAACTCTTGATTCAGCAAGACCTACACCCTCAATTTGGTTGAGGCCGCGGTAATGACCGATGTCTTCCATTGCAATTGTGAAGTTTGTGTTTTCGCTTTCAATTGCTTGGCCGTAGCACTTGGCAGTCTTGAACGGCGCGCTCGGTGCACAGTCGCGATAGAAGTTCAATTCGCGGACATATAGAACAAGCGCGTCAGCAGTGAATCGTTGTGTTCCATCATCAGTCGGGTATTTCACAACAAACGTCTTCGGAGCTTTCGTGGCTCCCGAATATGTAGGAATCACGCGCTGCAGAATGCTGAGAATTCCAACGCCTTCACCGATGCGCTCTGTTGAGACCGCAGTCACCGTGACGCCATCTTCAAGGTTGCCGCTTCCGCGCATTACCCCTTCAACCCACGTTGTCGTGATGTCCTTTTCAGACGCAAGTAATCCGAGCCCAGACGTAATGAGATCAACGATTGCCATGAGAATTCCCCCTATTTGTTGTTCCCCCCGGAACAACAGATGGAAACACTAGTTGTCTTTACGATGAACGCAAACTGCAGGGGCGTAGCCTTATTTATATGTCAGAACTACGCATCGGCGTCATTGGTACTGGAATGATGGGCTGCGAGCATTTGCGCAATCTCATGGGCATCGAGAACGTTGTCGTAACTGCCATTAGTGACCCTCATGAAGAACAACTTGGTTGGGCCCGCAATACCTTGGGCGACCAGGCAGCAGGGGTGGCTGAATTCACGGATCACCGAGATCTTCTCAG
>JBILOM010000102.1:0-4814 GCA_044374495.1 Ilumatobacteraceae bacterium
TTTGTATATGAAGGATGATGACTACCGACTCAGTTTCTTGTTCGGGAACTTCACCACTATGACCCGCTTTACCGAAGCTGATTTAGAACGTGTAATCGACGAAAGATTGTCGCCCCTATATGTCAGCATCCACTCGCCAGAGCCTCACGTGCGCTCGGATATGTTGCGCAATGTTCGCGGCGGATTCAGTCTGCGATGGATGAAGGTACTTCTAGATAATGACATTGAGATTCGCGCGCAAATAGTTCTTTGCCCCGGAGTCAATGACGGTGATGTTCTTGAATCAACTCTTGCTGGTCTCTTAGAGCAGTACCCGACTCTTGAGTCAATCGCCATAGTGCCGCTTGGATTATCTCGTTTTAATACCGAGGAACGCATGCGGGTTCATACTCAATTAGAAGCAGCTCAAGTAATTGAGACTGTTGCTAAATGGCAAGCCCGTTATGTTCGCGCTATTGGTCGCCAACCCATTCACTTGGCCGATGAGTTCTACTTGGTGGCGCAAGAGGCCGTTCCTGAGACGTCACATTATGGAGAATTTCCTATGTTGGAAGATGGGGTAGGGCTCGTTCGATCGTTTCTGGATGCGTTTGCTGGAACTGGCCCCGACTTGATGGGGAAACAATCTGGTTTCTTTGCTTCTGTAGATGTGCCTTCACCAACTGACTATGTGCGAGTGATTAACCCAGCAGCAGATACCGGATTGCGGTCATCTGCATCAGTTGCAGTTTCCTTAAGAACCAGAAAGCCGACAGTTAACAAGCCCGTAGCCGTTGTCACTGGTTCGTATGGAGCAACCGTTATGCGAAACGCTCTTGTGGCACAGAACTTTGATGATGTTGTGGTTCTTGAAGTGACGAATCAATACTTTGGCGGCAATACTGCTGTGGCCGGATTAATGACCTACGAAGATATTCACAGTGTCCTGAAAAAAGACGAGGGCTCGCATGTGTATTTATTGCCCGATGTATGCCTAAATGATGGCGTTTTCTTAGACGGCGGCTTGCTGAAGGATTTGCAGAATCAGTTTGATATCGAAGTTCTGCCAACTAGTGGAAGTTCACTACGAGATCGGCTTGAATCAGCCAAAAGAGAGGTTTCTCATGTCTGACGAAGAGAAAGTCATATTTCCAACAGTTGTAATTGTTGGACGCCCCAATGTTGGCAAAAGCACTTGGTTCAACCGTGTCATTGGTGAACAGGCAGCGATTGTGGAAGACCGCCCAGGAATCACTCGCGACAGACATCCGCGTATGGCCTCATGGCTTGGCATTGAATTTTGGATTGTCGATACCGGTGGATGGATGCCAAGCGGCACTGAATTAGATGACAAAGTAAGTCGTCAAGTTGAAGAGGCTGTTCGTGAAGCAGACCTTGTCATCTTCATGGTGGATGCCTCTGTAGGTGTAACTGATGATGACGAGCACATTTCGCAATGGTTGCGTAAAACCAATGTTCCTGTCTTGCTGGCTGCCAACAAATCTGACAACGATCGTCGCGAGCAAGAAAAATGGATTTTCATGTCACTCGGCTTCGGAGAGCCAATGGCCGTGTCTGCACTTCATGGTCGCCGTTCAGGTGACTTCCTTGATGAAGTTGTAGCAAGAATCCCTCATGTTGAACTTCCGGTTCGTGAACTAGATGCAATCAAACCCGATGGCGTTCCACGAGTCGCGCTTGTTGGTCGCCCGAACGTCGGTAAGAGCACGTTGTTTAACCGTTTAGTAGGTGAGGAACGCTCTGTAGTTCATGACATGCCCGGAACAACTCGTGATGCCGTAGACACGCTTGTAGAGACACCTGATGGTCCGTTGGTCTTCATTGATACAGCCGGAATGCGTAAGCGCAGCAAGATTGATGAATCCACAGAGTTCTATTCGTTGGTACGTGCCCTGAAAGCAATTGACGAAGCGGACATCGCGATTCTGATTATTGACGCGACGGTTGGTGTTACAAGTCAAGATCAACGTTTGGCTGAACGAATTGACGTCGCCGGCTGTCCGATTCTTATTGTCTTGAACAAGTGGGAACTTCTTGATTCTGAGAATCGCCGACAGGTTGAACTTGATCTTGCACGTATGTTGTATTTCATTGATGACGCGCCCGTTTTGAAATTGTCTGCTCTTACTGGCATGGGTGTGCACAAATTGCGCCCTGTTCTACAAGAAGCCATCGAGCAGTACCATCGCAAAATTCCCACTCGCGATGTAAACCGTGTCATTTCTGCAGCGCAACAAAAGTCGCCAGCACCTGGCGGTGCAAGAGTGTTATTTGCCGTTCAGGGAGCGAATGATCCACCAACGTTTACTTTGTTCGTTAATCGTGAATTGTCGGCTCCCTATATTCGGTATCTAGAGCGTTCTATTCGCGAAGCATTTGAGTTTGGATCGACACCACTCAAGCTTCGAGTACGGAAAAAGGGCGACTAGATATGCCATGGTGTGAACCATGTGCAAAGTATTTTGCACCGTCTGCATTAACTACTGATGGTGAATGTCCTGAATGCAAATCTGCTGTCGACAACGTGTCGGCCTCTGGCCGAGTCAAGGTTGACACTCTTGATCTGAAGAAACTCGCGGGTGTCGATGGTGAGAAAACGCCATGGCATTTCAAATTGCTCGTCGGACTCTTGTGTATGTACTTGGGATGGCGAGTCATACAGATCTTTGTTTAGGCAACGGGTCTGACTCACCGATAGAGTTTTAAACCATTCGGGCTGTAGCGCAGCTTGGTAGCGCGCTTGTCTGGGGGACAAGAGGTCGTGGGTTCAAATCCCGCCAGCCCGACCAATGATGTCGTCACCTGTAGTGGGTGGGGAAGAAGAGTAATTGCAAAATGTGTGGTCGCTTTGTTGGAGCGTTCAGTGCTGAAGTACTGATGGACGAGATGTTGGATGCATTGTCAGAAGCAAAGATGACCATCACATTCGGTGAGGACAGTTTGTTGGCACCGAACTACAACACAGCTCCAACGCACATTGTGCCGATTCTCCGACATGAAGAATTGAATATTGTTGTTGATCCGATGCAATGGGGGCTCGTGCCGTCATGGTCTAAAGACCCAAGTGTCGGGTCAAAGCTCATCAATGCTCGTTCAGAGACCATTACTGAGAAGCCATCGTTTCGACAATCAGTACCAAGTCGGCGGTGCATTATTCCGATGAGTGGGTTTTATGAATGGGATAGAACAGACCCGAAACGCAAGGTTCCATATTTCGTGACGCGTGAAGATGGTTGCGTCATGCTGGTGGCAGGTATTTGGACTGCATCGCCTGCACTTGATGGCCGACACACTTTTTCATTGATCACTCGCGAAAGCGTTGATGACCTGTCGCACATTCACAGCAGGAGTCCGGTTGAACTTTGTGCAGATGATGCTCTGGAATGGATGTGTAACCCGGTTCCTCCACTCGAATTGTTTGCACCTGACCTTCAACCACGATTCGCCGCGAGAAAGGTATCTACTTTGGTGAACAGCGTAAAGAACAACTACGAATCTTTGCTTGATGAATATGTAGAGATCACCGAGAAAAGTGACCCTGACACTCTGTTCTAGATACGAGCCAATTCGCTCATTAGCTTTTCGGCTTGCGCCTCCAGCACACTGCGTTCGACACTCGCTGCGGCATTAGCGAAGTTCAATTCGCTCATGGTGTTTGTCGGGATTAGATGAATATGGCAATGATTGATTTCGTATCCAGCGATTATCAGGCCTACCCGTTCACACGGAAACGCTCGTGATATTGCGGATGAGATTCGGTGCGATACAGCAAATAAGTGGGCTGAAAGTTCGGCGCTCATGTCAATCCAATGGTCAACTTCTTCAATTGGTACAACGAGAACATGGCCATCAGCGAGCGGATTGATGCTTAAGAACGCCACACAGAGTGAGTCGCGGTACACAAAGGTTCCGGGAATCTGCCCTTCAATTATGCGCGTGAAAATAGTTGTCATCCTGTGTAACCGCCAGACACATTGAAAACATCGCCTGTGCAGTATTCAGATTCAGGCCCAGACAAAAAACGAATCATGTCTGCAAGTTCATCAGGTTCTCCCAGGCGACCTTTTCCAATCCTCATGGTGATCCCGGCCATCATGGTTTCACTAAATGGCGTGAGTAGTGGAGTGCGTATGTATCCGGGACAGATTGCATTGACATTTATTCCCAGCGGAGCAACTTCAGCGGCTACGGCTTTTGTCAATGTGATAATTCCGGCTTTTGCAACAGAGTAATGAGGTGCCCCAGCGGCTGGGTAGAGACCAAGTACCGACGAAATATTGATGATGCGGCCAGAGCGCTGAGGTTGCATGTGCGTTAGAGCAGCACGGCATCCGTAAAACGCTCCGTTGAGGTGAACCCTTATCATTCTGTCCCAGTTTTCATCTGTTAGATCGCGAAGATAGTTCATGGGGTGCATCTGATTGATTTCACCAGCCATTCTCTTTGTCACGTTCTCTATCATCAGATCTGTTTTAGAAGCCGTGTCTTGCGGTGCGATGCCGGCATTGTTGACCATGATGTCGAGTCGACCCAATTTCTTGACGCAGTCATCGACAGCAGAGGTGAACGCAGCTGAATCCGTCACGTCAAACGCATACGCGACACCGCCAACTTCGTTCGCTACTTTCTCTGCCGCGGTGAGGTCTAAGTCGTTGACAGCTACTAAAACTCCATCAGCCGCAAGTCGTCTGGCGGCGGCTGCTCCGAGGCCAGAGCCTCCACCGGTGATGAAGGCAACTTGGTTTTCGAGGGCAGGTTTCATATCTGCAGACTATGCCGATGCTCAATGTGGAAAGGTCACTGGGGCTACCATC
>JBILOM010000103.1:0-4775 GCA_044374495.1 Ilumatobacteraceae bacterium
GCCGCCGCCATAAAAGATCGCAGTGCCCGTGATGTCGCTAGATAGCCCGACACCGCCATTCGCGGTGCCGCTTCTTGGTTGACCGGCACCGCCAGCGCCGCCTCCGCCACCGCCACCCTGGGCACCACCGCCGTCGCCACCCTTGTACGCAGCGCCACCTGTTCCCGTGCTTCCGCCAGTTCCTGCATACGCACCGCCGCCACCGGTGTATCCAGTGTTATTTGCTGTTCCGTCCGCGTTTAAGTTGTTAGCTCCAGAGCGGCCGGTTGCTCCGCTTCCACCTTTTGCAGTCACTGTGCCACTGGATACGAATGAACTGGATGCCCCCGTGCGCCCACCAGCGTTCAGGCTGCCCACCATGCCAGAACCAGCGGTACCTCCGGCACCAACTGAAATAGTCACTTCCCCAGAGACTGCGGTACTACTTGAATCGACAACTTGTCCACCGCCACCGCCGCCGCCGAGGTCTGTAGAACCGCCACCACCTGCGCCAACTACCAAAACACGAACTGTTGTAACTCCACTAGGGACAGTCCACGTGGTTGTACCTACGTTCGTAAATTTAAGTACGCATTCACCAGAGACCACAGTCATCGTGACGCCAGTTGAACTGCCCACCGTGGCAGTACACACACCAGATGAGACTGTTGCAGCACTGACAGAAGTTGAAGTGAATCCAACGGTTGTTGAGACGGCAATAGCAAAAACACTGAGAAGTGAAATGGCTATTTGGCGGATTCGCATGCACAAATCTTACAGTTAAGAGTCCCAGACTGTTGCCAACAGACATGAACTTTTAACCGAGGATTCGTAGGCCCACAGGGGTTTCCCGACTCGCCCGTAGGCTCTTTGGGTGTCTGAATCACCTGAAATCTTGAGCGAAGCGGCCACCCGCCGCACATTTGCCATTATTTCCCACCCGGACGCAGGAAAGACCACCCTCACGGAGAAGTTCCTCTTATATGCGGGCGCAATTCAGACCGGCGGAGCCGTGAAAGCACGCGGTGACAGGCGTGCTGCCACATCTGACTGGATGGCGATGGAACGCCAACGTGGAATCTCAATTTCATCAACCGTGTTGCAGTTTCCGTATCGCGATTGTGTGTTCAATCTGCTCGACACCCCTGGTCACCGTGACTTCTCTGAAGATACGTACCGAGTGTTGTCTGCAGTTGATGCAGTCATCATGGTGCTCGACGTTGCAAAAGGTATCGAACCGCAGACATTGAAATTGTTTGAAGTGTGTCGTGCACAGAATCTTCCTGTGATTACGTTCTTCAACAAGTACGACAGACCAGGCCGTGACCCATTGGAACTGCTTGATGAAGTGGAACAACAAATTGGTTTACGCCCGACTCCAGTTACTTGGCCCGTTGGTCAGTCGGGTGATTTCCGCGGTGTGATTGACAGGCGTACCGGTGACTTCGTGCGGTTCACTCGTGTTGCACGCGGGTCATCAATTGCGCCAGAAGAAATTGTTAGCCCTGAACAAGCAGCAATTGATGAAGGCCCAGCATGGAAGCAAGCTCTTGACGGATGCGGCCTTCTTGATGCAATTGGCGCAGATCTAGATGTTGAAAGTTTCCTTGCAGGTGAAAGTACCCCTGTTTTTGTAGGTTCTGCAATTACCAACTTTGGTGTGCAGATGCTTCTCGACGCAGTTGTCGACTTGGCTCCAGCCCCTGCACCACGTCCAGACGTTGAGGGTGACCCTCGCCCGCTTGAAGCAGAGTTTGCTGCTTTCATTTTCAAGATTCAGGCCAACATGGACCCGAACCACCGCGACCGCATCGCGTTTGCTCGTATTTGTTCAGGCAAGTTCGAACGCGGAATGGATGTTGATTGCGCGCGTACTGCAAAGAACGTAGGCACGAAATACGCAACTACTGCATTTGGTTCGGAACGCGAAACGATTGAAGAAGCTTTCCCTGGCGACGTGATTGGTCTGATCAACACATCGGGTTTGCAAATTGGTGACACCTTGCATGCAGGAAAAGCAGTCTCATTCCCGGCACTTCCGCGATTCGCACCCGAAGTGTTTGCAACTGCTCGCCCACTTGATTCTTCAAAGTTCAAACAGTTCCGTCGCGGCATGCAACAACTTGATGAAGAAGGTGTTGTGCAGGTTTTGCGTGACCCAGATATGGGAGACGCCGACCCAGTACTTGCAGCCGTTGGTCAATTGCAGTTTGAGGTGTTAGCTCACCGTTTGCAGCACGAATTCAATGCACCAGCCGAGATTCTGAATGCTGATTATCAGGCAATTCGTGTGACTGACAAAGAATCAATTCCCCGATTGCGTGAAATTGGTGGCATTCGTATCTTGCGCCGTAGTGACGGCGAACTTGTCGCACTGTTCCAAAGCAAATACAGACTGCAACGCCTTGAAGCTGATGAACCAGCGCTCACGTTGATACCTATTCTTGCGGGCAGTCGGGACTGACATGATTCTGATTGATGCTGAAGGGCTCAAGGCGTCTCGTCCTGGTCGTCCCTTGTTTGAAGATGTCTCAATTACGTTGAGCACTGGTGACCGTTTGGGTGTTGTTGGTCTTAATGGTTGCGGCAAGAGCACACTGTTTCGCATTTTGTCTGGCGAACTACGACCTGATGCTGGTGTTGTGCGCACTGGGCGCGGCGCGCGCATTGGTGTGTTGCCACAATTACCCGTGTTGCCTGAAGGCACTGTGCGCGATGCAGTGGGTGGCGGCTGGCAAGGCGAAGCAATGCTGGACAAACTCGGCATGGGCGACATGGCAGAAGCAGATACACGCGAATTGTCAGGCGGCCAATTGAAGCGCGTTGCGTTGGCACGACTTCTTGCTGGTGAATGGGATTGTCTGATTCTTGATGAGCCAACTAACCATTTAGATCTTGATGCAATCGGATTTCTTGAAGAGACACTCGCGCGATTCCCTGGCGGACTTGCGATTGTTACGCACGACCGACATGTTCTTGACCGCGTTACTAACCGCGTGCTTGAAATTGACCGTGGACATGCCTACTTACATATTCCTGCTGGCGAAAATGCCGGATCTGGATACGCGGCCTACTTGGCAGCTCGTGCAGAACGTGAAGAGAACTCTGCGACTGCAGAACAAGTACGTAAGAACGCCGCGAAGAAGGAACTCGCATGGTTGCGACGTGGAGCACCCGCGCGAACCGCAAAACCAAAAGCACGTATTGCTGCTGCTGAAGCACTGATTGCAAACAAGCCAGATGGCCCAGCGCGCCAGGGCGAATTGGGATTAGACCTTGGTAGCAAGCGTCTTGGTTCTAAAGGAATCGAGATGCTTGGTGTTGGTTTCACCTGGCCAGACGGTCATGAAGTTCTGCACGCTTTTGATCATGCACTGGAACCAGGCGATCGTTTAGGAATTGTTGGGCCAAACGGTGCAGGTAAGAGCACCTTGCTCGACATGATTGCCGGTCGCCTTACAGCGACCGTCGGCACCATTGATATTGGAAAAACAGTGTTGGTGGGTTACTACGACCAGCTCGGTAAAGAACTCGACCTATCAAAGCGCGTACGTGATGTTGTTGCGGGTGACAAGGGCTCACCATCTGTTGAAGACCTGAACTTGATGAAGCGATTCTGGTTTGATGGCGACGCACAGTTCGCTCCGCTAAGCACATTGTCTGGTGGCGAACGTCGTCGTTTGCAATTGCTGCTCACACTGATCGAACAACCAAACGTGTTGTTACTGGACGAACCAACGAACGACCTTGACCTTGATACTTTGCGCGCACTTGAGGATTACCTTGACGATTGGCCAGGCATTGTTGTTGTCGTTAGCCACGACCGCGCATTCATTGACCGCACTGTAGAAGAGATTTTGGCGCTCGACGGCGAAGGCGGCGCAGCGTTGGTGCCAGGTGGAGTTGCAACATGGCTGCAGCAACGTTCTGCACGCGTGTCTACGCCTCGTTCTGCACCGAATCAGCGATCATCTTCAACTAAACCTGCAAAACAGAAATCATCTCGTAGCCCAAGCACGTTGAACAGACTGATTGCCAATGTTGAAAAAGATATGACTAAGCGCACCACTCGTCAGACAGCGTTGTATCAGGACATTGCTGATGCGGGAAATGATCATAAGAAACTTGCAGCATTGGGCGAAGAACTTGCTGCACTACAAACCGCAATTGAATCACTTGAAACCCAGTGGTTAGAACTCACTGAAGAATTGGGCAACTAGTTTTTTAAACAGTTTCTGAATATCAAGTCTTGGAACCTCGACCATGTGCACTAATTCGCTTTCCTTCACGAGTTATGTGTGCACGAACCTGAGCGCGAGGCAAGATTTTTTCAGCCGATTTACGAGAAGCATCATGCGTATCTGGTTCTGAAAGTCGCATTCGCAATTCCATTCCTGTAACTCGAATGAGTCTCGACAGTGTTTCAACCGATGGAGACCTCTTGCCGGATTCATATGCAGAAATTGCAGCCTGGCTTGTCTTGCCTTTTCGGGCTAGTTCGGCCTGAGTGAGACCGGCCTGCATCCGTGCCGTGTGAATCAGATTGCGGGAATACACCTCTTTGGCCATATCTATATTATACCTGTACCGATATATTTAGTTTGAAAAAAGTTGATGACTAGTTCACGAAAGAGGCAAGCTCGGCTGCAGTAATTCCGGCCAGAGTTTCCCGACGAATCATGCGGCCATTAACATCGTGGCGCATTGGAACATCTACATGGTGTGGCACCGCAAGCACAATGGCTCCGGCGGCTAGAGCAGAGGCAACACCAGTAGGTGAATCTTCAATTGCTACA
>JBILOM010000104.1:0-4727 GCA_044374495.1 Ilumatobacteraceae bacterium
TGGGGGATTTTGCACTACGGCCATAGGTACAATACCTGCGTGTCCGACATGACCACCACCCACGTCATGACTCCGAAGGCTTTTACTGCCACGGTGTCTGCCATGACCTCAGCTTTTGGCGACCCTACGAGGCGCGCCATCTACCTGTTTGCTCGTGAAGAGGGCGACGGGGTCACAGCCACACAGGTTTCTGCCAAATTTGAATTGCACGCAAACGTTGCTCGACATCACCTCGACAAACTTGCAGCTGGCGGATATTTAGAAGTCACAATCGAACGAGCAAAGGGCCAAGGCGTTGGTCGCCCCTCAAAGCATTATCGCGTCGCAACAAAAGACAGTGAATTTGAATTCTCTGTTCGCACCGATGATCTTGTTCTCACGCTTCTAGGTAAAGCACTTGCTGCGTTACCACCCGACATGGCTCACACCATTGCAGAACAAGTGGGTCGTGATTACGGCAAGGCCATGGCAACAGGCCTTACAGGTCATGATGCAGCAGTAGGTCACCGTTCATTACGTTCTGCGATTCAAGCAGTTGCTGATGCACTCACTGCGCACGGATTCGCAGCACACACAGATGACAAGCACGACAAGTTGCGCATTGTCACTAGTCACTGCCCATTCGGCGATGTAGCTATTGAGCACCCAGTCATTTGCGCAGTCGAACGTGGAATGGTGAAGGGAATGCTCGGCGCCATTTATGGCGACACCGACCCAGAGACCATTGACTCAATTCCTGCAGGCGACACGCTCTGCATCACCACCGTTTAATGACGAATTAGTCGCCCCAGTGGCGCTGTTCTAAGAACGGGTCACCGTACATGTGGTACCCATTTCGTTCCCAGAAACCTGGTTTATCAGAGTTCATTACTTCAATGCCACGCAACCACTTCGGTGATTTCCAGAAATACAAATTTGGAACAAGTAACCGAACAGGACCGCCATGAATTGGTTCAATTGGTTCATTGTCGAATTCCCACACCACTAATGACTCGTCGCGTGTTGCATCTTCAAACGGAAGATTCGCTGTGTAACCATGCTCAGCATGACCCATGATGTGTGTTGCGCCGGCTTGCACACCTGCTGCCTCTAACAAATCGCGCACACGTACACCACGCCACACGGTGTCAAACTTTGACCACTTCGTCACACAATGAATATCAGTTGTTAGGGTCACCGAAGGCAATGCGGTGAGTTGTTCGAATGTCAATACATATGGCGTATCAACTAGCCCACCAATAGTTAGGTTCCAATCACCTGGTGCATATGTGGGCACATCACCAACATGCAACACGGGAAACCGATCAGTGAGGTATTGCCCTGGTGGAAGTCGAGCGGGGTCAAAACCCTGCTCAATAACTTCATTTCGATTTCTATCAAAAAATCCCATGGGTTCATTCTGCCTCCAATAGCGTGTCCATGTGCCCATCTATTTCGTTCGCCACGCAAAAGCCGGTAGCCGATCCGCCTGGATTGGTGATGACCGAGACCGTCCACTTGTCGACAACGGCTGGGAGCAAGCCCGCGCACTGGCCACTCGCCTATCAGCCCTCAACCCGAGCGTTCTGTGGTCAAGCCCATATCTCCGGTGCCAACAGACCTTGCAGCCACTTGGTGAACTCTGCGGCCTTGAGGTGGTTGTGGACTCCCGACTTGAAGAGGAATCACCGCTAGAAAAATCACTAGCGATTCTTGATGACGCCCCTGACAATGCGGTGCTGTGTAGTCACGGTGATGTCATACCCGATGCAGTGAATGGCCTCATTCGCCGCGGTATGGATGTTGCAGACATTCCTCGAGCCCTGAAGAAGGGTTCAGTGTTTGTATTACACCGTGAGAAAGGGCTGTTTGTTCGTGCTGAATACTGGGAAGCACCCAAAACAAAGTAGCTCTACTTAGCGAGCGCTTTGTCAACCTCTGCAACAATTGAATCAACAAAAGATTGCACTTCTTTCGGAGGGTTCATTGCCCTGCACGTATCCAATTGCGGTTTTGCAAGTGATGCACTCTTGAGAAAACGGAAATACACAATTCCGAGAAAACAATGAGCGTCGGGATACTGATCATCAACCTTTTGGGCACGCATTAAGTCATTCACTGCCGTAACGAGCGCAAGCTGTTTCACATTTCCGGTTGCTGCTCGCGCAGTCAGTGCAAGAATCCACGACCGATATGTCAGTGCTTCCGGGTTGTCTGGTTCTAGTTTCAGAACTTGCGTATACAACTCGATTGCTTTACCTGGGTCTGAGAAATTCAATTGCCGTGCAGTGGCTAATAACCCAGACGTACTTTGCTCGATAGCGCCCGAAGCGCTTTGGCCTGGCAGTCGCTGACCAGATTGACGTGCAACCCAAATACCAGCCCCTGCTGCTACTGCAATGACGCAGACAACAACAAGGATTCGACGCAACCAACCTCGTTTCACTACAGGTGTTGCAGCTTCAATGCCCTTTAGTTCGCGAGTAATGGCAGCCGTTCGCGCAATGTAACCATCGCGCAATGCCGCATAATCTGCATCATCAATGTCGCCAGCTTCACGTTCGTTGTCTAAGTCGCGCAATGAACGCAACAAGAATTGTTGCTCGTGACGAAGGTCGTCAGACATCAGACATTGTCCTCATCAGATGGGTCTTCAGCGAGCAGTTGCTCTACAAGTGCCACATCATCTGATGATGCTTCACCACTGTTGTCGCGTCGCCAGCGACGAAAGGCGGCCCATAAACCGGCAACGGCACACACCAAAACCGCAATCGGCATGATCCAGACAAGCGAGTCAACACCTGTAGCACGGGGCACAAGGAGAACTTGAGCCTTAAACGTATTGGCAATTGACCCGATGATCTCATCATCGGTCATCGTGCCGGCACGAACTTCTCGCGCAACTTGATTACGAATAGCTTCAGCAGCTGATGCACGCGAAACGTACACACTTTCTCCGTCACAAGTTGGGCACGCAATATGTTTTGTAATCGAATCAATTCGATCCGACTGAGTGAGAGGACCATTGTCGCGGGTGGTTCCCACAGTGAGCAATGCAACCACAATCAGACCCATCAGCATCCACACAGGCCATGACTTCAGGCGTTTCATTGTCCACCCGCAAACTGAGACTTCAAGTCGTTGAGACGAGTAGTGAGAAAACCTTTTGTCAACGCACCCATGATACGTAAGCGAACAAATCCGTTCGGATCAATAACCCACGACTCAGGAACCTTTGCCACACCAAATGCAACAGAAACAGCACCGTCATCGTCACGAACAACAGGCCAGTCGCCTCCATTGGTATCAAAGAATGCTTGCACAGGCCCATCGGAATCATCATTGACAACGGTGTACAACTCAACTGGATTGTCTGATGACTTTTGCTCGTTTGCAAAATCAACCAAGAACGGATGTTCCTGCCGACACGGAACACAGGTGGAGTTAAAGAAGTTCAACACAACCCAACTGCCTTTGCGACGTGCCAAATCAAATGTTCCGCCACCAATCGTGGTTGATTTCACCACAGGAGCCGGCTGTCCCAATAAAGGTGACGATGCTGACTCTGAATCCCCTGGCTTTGCCATTGCAAGAACAACAAGAAACGCAAGCAACAAAACACCAGCACCTCCAGCGATGTATCGAATACTCTTTCCACGATTCACGCAGACGCCTCGCTAGGAACAGGAGCTGATGTTGCATCAGTTGGTTTGCGACGACGACCTGGAAACGCGGACAACAAAGTACCGATACCCATCAGGCCTCCACCAATCCACAGCCACATCACCATGGGCTTGATAAACACTTTGATCTTTACGCTGTTACTAGAGACCTTTATGGGCGGCTCAACTGTGAGGTAGATATCTTTCACAAATGACGACTTCACAGACGGCGTACCAATGTTTGTTCCCATTGACTTGAATTTCGTAATGGCGGGGGCGTAACTCTTTCCACCGTCTATCCGAATAAGAGCTGCAACCACAGTGCTGCGATCGTCAGATTCAGTTTTGAATCCGGTGAGTTCAAAGGAATGACCATCAAAAGTTGCAACGACGCCCTGTTTTAACAGCAACTCTTGGCTGTGTGTGTAACTGTTTGAAGCGGCAAGTGCAACTGCAATCAGAATTACTCCGATATGTACAACCATGCCGCCATTTGCACGGCCAACTAATCCGCGCAAACCCTGTCGACGTGTAGCAAGAACTAGTTGTCGTAGCGCTGCGCCACCAGCAAATCCGCCGAGTGTGAAAGTCAATAGTGGAGCAAGCCCCGTGGCGCCTACGCCAACACTGAATGCGAGTGCAGCAATGCCGCCCCATGCAGGCCAGAACAAGCGAGTCGACAACAGTTCTCCGGATGCCTTACGCCACGGCAGTACCGGAGCAATGCACATGAGAAACAACAATGTCAATCCGACCGGTACAGCCAACTTGTCAAAGAAGGGTTCACCCACTACTAACTGACGATTCTGCAACGCCTCAATGATTAGTGGAAATACTGTTCCGAGCAAAACAACAAAAGCGAACACACTGAAGATCACATTGTTCGCAAGAAATGCACCTTCACGCGACAGAGGCGAATCGATGGTGCCAGGAGAATGGAGTTTTTCTCCTCGCCACCCAATTAAGCCAACAGACACAACCACGATGATTGCAAAGAAGCTCAGAAGATACGGTCCGATATGAGACTCACTAAATGCGTGCACACTGTTCAACACCCCTGAACGAGTCAGGAATGTGCCAAGAATC
>JBILOM010000017.1:0-15974 GCA_044374495.1 Ilumatobacteraceae bacterium
ACGCTCCATGCCATGAGTCGTGCCATTAGTGGTCTCCTTTATTCGAAGGTGCATCAATTGCAATGCGGGCGAGAGATGCTGCAACACCAGGTTTCGACATGATGGTGTCAGTAGTGATGCAGCGCATCCCTTCACGTTCTACTGCAGACGCAAGGTGTTCGTCTTGCGAATCAATGATGAGAGTTCCGCAAATAGGTGCATAGATGCGTGCAACGCCAACAACAGTTGGTTCATGACCTAGTTCAACCAGCATGCGGTCAGCTGGGCCTTTTAGTGCAGCACCAGCCACGATGGGCGAGATTGCCACAACACTGTCGCGACGAGCAGCAAGAGCTGCGTCAACGCCTGCCAACGCCCGTATTGGGGCAATCGACACGATGGGGTTAGACGGCGCAATCACAATTGTCTCTGCATCAGTGAGAAGTGAGTGATCAATAAATGATGCAGATTCCGCGCCGACAAATTCAACGCGAGTAACCGAAACATTGTGTTGTAGGCGTACGAAGTATTCCTGGAAGGGAACAGGGCCGTCTGCAAGATGGACAACAGTACGAACCGAATCATTTGACATGGGCACCACAGTGATCGAAAGACCAAAAGCTGTGCGTAATTCTGTTGTGATTTGTTGAAGCGTCGCACCTTCACGTACACGAGCGGTGCGGTAAAAATGTGTTGCCAGATCTGTATCGCCAAGGTTGAACCAACGCGGTGCAGCACTAGACCCGACCGGACGAACGGATTCAAAACGTTCAAGCGCTTCCATGGCTCGCCATGTTTCATTGTGAAGGCCCCAACCGCGACCCTGATCAATTGCCCCAGACAAGGTGTAGATGACGGTGTCGATATCTGGGGAAATGGAGAGCCCATGAAGCTCCGTATCGTCCCCGGTGTTCACCACAGCCACTACATCTGCTGGATTGACCACCTGGATGAGTCCCGAGAGAAAACGGGCTGCTCCCACACCCCCGGCCAGCACCATAATCATGAGACAAGCGTAGGGGTTTGTTTCGCGGGAGGGTTCACCCCATCAAATGGGCTGCGGTGGTACCGTTGCTGAGTCCGATTATCGATCAACGAGGTCCAGTTATGCCCCGCGCATTTATCACCGGTATCACCGGCCAAGATGGCCAGCACTTAGCTGAGTTTCTCCATTCGAAGGGCTACCAAGTCTTTGGCATGCTGAAGGGCCAGAACAACCCTCGCGCCCTGCAGATCCGCGATGAGTTCCCGTATGTCGAACTGGTGCCTGGCGACCTAGCTGATCTCACCAGTCTTGTAAATGCTCTCGAATACGCACAGCCAGACGAGGTCTACAACCTTGGCGCAATCTCATTTGTTGCTGTCTCATTTGGGCAAGCCGAACTCACATCGAACATCACTGGACTTGGCGTTCTGCGTATGCTTGAAGCAATTCGCATGGTGGGCGGCACACAGAACAACAAGATTCGCTTCTACCAGGCCTCGTCTTCAGAGATGTTCGGCAAGGTGCGCGAAGTACCACAAACCGAACTCACGCCATTCCACCCACGCTCTCCATATGGCTGCGCAAAGGTGTTTGGCCATGACATCACCATCAACTACCGCGAGAGCTATGGCATCTATGCCTGCTCGGGAATTCTGTTCAACCATGAAGGTCCTCGTCGCGGACTTGAGTTCGTAACGCGAAAGATCTCAAACACAGCAGCTCGTATCAAGCTGGGTGTTGAAAAAGAATTGGTGATGGGCAACCTTGATGCAAAACGTGACTGGGGCTACGCAGGTGACTACGTGCGTGCAATGTGGATGATGTTGCAGCAGCCAGAACCAGACGACTATGTGGTTGCTACTGGTGAGACCCACTCAATTGAAGAGTTCCTCACGTTGGCATTTGAAGAAGTTGGTCTTGATGATTGGCACAATTACGTGCGCCAAGATCCACGATTCTTTCGCCCAGCAGAAGTTGATTTGCTTATTGGTGACCCAACGAAGACTCGCGACAAGTTGGGTTGGATTCCAGAAGTTGATTTCCCATCACTCGTGAAGATGATGGTGAAGAACGACATGGAAATCGAAACCGCTCGACTTCGTAAGTAAAGCGTTATCCCTCTAGAGGGAGATCAGGTACGCCGTCAATCATTGATTCGGCATCAGGTATTGCACCGGCGATCATTCGTGCCCGAAACGCGTATGAAAACACCGTAAGAGCAACGGTTGAGCCAGCAACAAGGCCCAGTTCAACGCGTAAGAACAAGTCATCAGATGCAAACGTTGTAACGACAAGAAAGCCAATCATGGCTGACAGCCAGCCGGCTGCAACGAATTTATGGCCCTGCAACGCAATGACTCCTTGTGACACTGCCAACGCGAGCATGTACAAACCACTCGCTAATGCAAGCAATGTCAGAGTGCGCCTATCAAGTCCGCCTTCGTACACCATCGTAAGAATGGGTGGCCCAAGCAGGAATGAACCTACGGTGCCAAGCACGGCAACTGCAGTTACAACTTTGAGAAGTAGAGAAAATCCTTCGCGAAATTCTGCAAGGTCGCCTTTGGCTGCAAGACGCGCGAGGCGAGGCAGAAGTGCAGCCTGTACTGCCTGAAACAAGAACAGTGGAACGCGAGATAACAGCACTCCGTTTCCGAAAGCAGTCACTTTTTCTGCATCGCTTGCGTTGGCTAGGAAATCAACGCCAAGCGGGCCTGCATTCACTAACGCCGCAGCCATGATGGTTCCTAACAACAACCAACCAAGATTCGGTGTGATTTCTGCATAGGTAGCCGGCGGTCCATCATCAGTTTTTGTATCTCCGCGTACGAAGACAACACCAGCAGCAATAAGCGGCGAGATCGCTACAGCAAGTGCATAAGCGCCAACATTTGTTACTCCGAATTGCCACAGCAATACACAGGCTGTAATGCGAACGAGGCCGTCAACTGCCATCACGGTGCCATATGCAGCGAATCGACCTGACCCAGACGCGATACCACGGGCCATATGCATCGGCGCATAAAAACAGATAGTGAGAACGAGCGAGAGAGTGACCACCCAATGTCCGTCGAACATGTCAGACGTGAGCCACGATGATGAGGCTGCGATTGCAGCAATGAGAATTGTTGCGAGCCCGATTGTCAGAGGCAACATGCGTTGCACCACGGGGCGACCGCCCTGACCTAGTGCGCGACGATGTGCAATTGCCCGACCAAGTTCTTGTTCCACCGGCATGAAAAACCCAGGAACCAGAGCAAAAGTTGTGAACCACAAAGCAACGATTGGTTTGAAGTCCTCTTTGCCAAGCGCTAGCTGGCCAATTTTAAAGAATGCGTATGAGGTAAAGCCCGAAACAAATAAACCAATGCCGACTGGGACAGTGCCTTCAGGCAACGGAATACGAGAAGTCTTCTCTGTTGTTTCGCCATCTGACACGTGGTGAAGGTTAGTTGCATTGACAGTGGTACGCCCTATGGCGCTATGAAGCTCTATTGAGCAGTGTTGTTGCGTGCCTTCATAGCATCGAACAACTCAACGCGGCGCACTTGAAGCTTCTGGAATCCGAGAACTGCGAATCCGACAGCGGTGTAGCCGATCTCGGTTGCTTGCTTCACCACAGGGTTCTGAAGAACTGCAGAAGGGTTCAGGCGAGAGAGATCGATTGAGGTGAGATCAATTGAGTGCAACGACGGAAGAGAGATCTTTGACAAGTCGACTTTTGGAAGCTGGTCGATTCCGGGAATGGTGATGTTCGGAAGAGTGATGTGGGGGAACGAAAATTTGCTCATGCATCAAGAGTACCCACAAGTGCTTACTTTTGCAAGCAATCAGGAAACACTGCTGGAGTTGGGGAATCGGCTGGCCAGACCCTGCTGCCCATGGGGTTAGCACTGGTGCCACTAGCCTCGCTACGGCGTGACAGAGCCTCAGGTTGTTTCTTCCTTACCCCCAGTGGTGGCCGTCATGGTCGTACACGAGAGGGGCGAATGGCTAGCAGAGTCCCTTCAGGGCCTTGCTGGCCAGAATTACAACGCCCTGCAGAGCCTGGTGCTAGTCACAGGGGTGGAAGACGACCCCGTCTCACGAGAAATTCTCGACGTGGTAGCCACCAACTTGCCAACGGCAGTGGTGCGGTTCCTTGGCGGGAACCCAGGGTTCGCAGCAGCGTGCAACTCGGTCCTGAATCTGGTTGACGGCAACAGTGGTCTGTTCTGTTTCCTCCACGACGACGTAGCGCTTGCGCCTGACGCAATCAGTCGTCTTGTTGAAGAGTTGTACAGATCAAACGCCGGCGCTGTAGGCCCGAAGCTTGTGTACTGGGATGACCCTCGCATGATTCAAAGTGTCGGCATAGCTGTTGACCGATTCGGAAACAGTTTGCCAATTGCAGATGACGGGGAATTAGATCAGGAACAGCACGACGCAGTGCAAGACGTGTTTATCGTTTCGTCTGCGTGCATCATGGTTCGTGCCGATCTCTTTGCAACCATTAACGGATTCAATCCGGACCTTCCAGGCGCCGGTGCTGATCTGGATTTATGTTGGCGATTGCACGCAACGGCCGCACGAGTAATGGTGGTGCCTAGTGCTGTCGGACGCCACCGTGAGAACTCTTCGCAATCAGTCAATAATCCAGATGGTGTAGATCATTTCCTGGAGAACGAAATAGTTCGGGTCAGAACTGTTACTTCTCTTACTTCTGCTCAACAGTTGCTGACCACCGTTGTTCAAATGGGAATTTTGACTCTCTCACGGTTCTTTTTGCTGGTGGCAACTGGTCGTGTGCGCCGAGCAATAGATGAAATGCGCGCTTTGCTGCTTTTGCCGTTTGGTGTTGTTGAAATTCGTGAACGTCGTGAAGCAATGTCTGTCCACCGTGTGGTTTCTGGTGTTGAAGTGCGTGCACTGCAATTGCCAGGCAATGCCTACCTTGCAAATTTCTTGCGCCGACGCGCCGCTCAGGCAGGTCAAGCCCAAGCGCAATCGGCTGGTCAAACACAAGAGGCAACTCCACGTAGTGCGTACGTTTTGTGGGGCATGCTCGTAGCCATCTTTCTTGTCGGCTCTCGTGCTTTGTTCTTGGACGGTATTGCACCAGTAGGTCAGATGGCCCCGATCACTGCTTCTGCCAGTGAACTCGTGCGTTCGTATACCTCTGGTTGGTGGGGTGCAGGATTTGGTCAAGTTTCTGCGGTACCAACGGGTGTTGCGTTACTCGCAACAAGCGCGGTGGCCACTCTGGGAAATATGGGACTACTGCACACACTTCTCGTCGTGCTGTTGCCCGTTGCGGGTTGGCTGGGCGTCTGGCGTTTTGCATCGGTTCTTGGTACGCGTGCGGCACGCATTGCGGCTACTGCTGCATATGCCGCAGTTCCGTTGCCGTATGCGGCAATTTCATCTGGCCGATGGAGCGCACTGTTGATGTATGCAACATTGCCGTGGATGGTGCACTTGTTGCGCATGTTGGTGGGGCATGCAGACATTGACGAGGAATTGTCAGAGGAATTAATGGCAGTCGCACCTGCTGCGTTGTGGCGCAAATGGTTTGCATGTTTGGTGTTGTTGATGGGTGTAGTCATCGCATTTGAACCCTCGGTAGTTCTCATCGTTCCACTAGTCGCGCTCGTTTTTACTGTGGTCAGTGTTGTGCATGGCACGCAGTTGAAATGGGCGGCGCGTTGGGTGGTTGTCACTGCTTCAGTTGTTGTATCGGGTGTTGTTGTCAATCTTCCGTGGGCCGGTACATACATTCGTTCTGGGTGGTGGGAAGCAATTACCGGCGCGCCAGTTGAATCCGGTCGAAATATTGGCCTCTTCGGCTTGGCAACGTTCAATGTTGGTGGCTTCGTATTGTCATCAGTCACCGTTGCGTTGTACGCAGTTGTTGTCGGTGCCGTCTTGCTGGTGCACGGGGTTCGGTCTGGTTGGGTATTACGTGGGGCAAGCCTTGTTGCATTCGGTTTGGCATTAGCAATCCTCGACGATTCAGCCTTGCTGCCGGTGCATCTTTCCGAACCAGCAGTTTTGTTGGTACCCGTAGCATTTGGAATCGCAATTTGTGCTGGCGCTATGGGCGCGGCCCTTGTTGTTGATTTGCGGCGTGCGCGGTTTGGTTGGCGCCAACCAATCAGTGCGGTCGTTGCGCTTGCCTTTGTAGTTGGTCTCGTTCCTGTATCAGTTAATGCATTGAATGGAAGTTGGAGTCAGCCGTCACTAGCGCTTCCACAACTCTTGGCTCAATTGCCTGATGTGCAAACGTCAGGGGAGTATCGGACCATGTTTATTGGTGACCCCCGTGTATTGCCTGGAGCTCCATTGAATTTTGGTTGGGGAATTTCCTATTCGGTTGTGAATGGAAGAGAACCGAGCATGGAAGAATTGTGGGAGAACCCACCAACACGTGCACGCGACAATGCGGTTGCAGCTCTGTACGGAATTGTGCGTGGTCAAACAGCTCGTGCAGGACGTTTGTTAGCGCCGTTATCTGTTCGGTTCATTGTTGTTCCAATCATTGATGGAGGCCAATCCACTCGCAGTGATCCAATCAATGCGCCACGTGGTCTCGTTGATTCGTTGTCGCGGCAGCTCGACCTGCGCCGTCTCTATGCATCGCCGGATCTTGTTATCTTCGAAAATGCCTCGTGGGTGCCCGTGCGCTCAATGTTGACAACGTCAGGGGCTGCGAGTAGTCAACTCGCTGGTGCAACTTCAATGATTGCCACGGATATTTCGGGTGCCACGCCGCTTCCTACCCAGACACGACCTGAAGGCGCAATCGAGGCTGATGTTGAGCCGGGCACTGTTCATCTTGCAGTTCCATTTAGTACTCACTGGAAGCTCACATTGGATGGCAAGAAAATTGAGGCACGTCCGGCTTTTGGTTTGACTAATGCATATGACATTGAAAGTGCCGGACGTATCCGGTTGGGATTTGAATCAAGCCTTTTTCACTCTTTTGCCGTGTTGCTTCAATTTGCTGCATGGTGTGTTGTTGCCTTCTTTGCCCTTGTACGACCACGTCGACGCTCTCGTAGGAATTCTTCGACGTCATCGATCGCCGATGCTCCGGTCATGAGATTCGTGAACGAGGATTCGTTGTGAAGTTGTTGCGTCGGGCTGTTGCCTTTGTTCTTCTTGCCGGCGTTAGCGCAGTCGTTGTGGTTGTGGACCGTCATTCAGGAAAAGAATCTGTGGGTGCGTCCACTGCCATCGTTGAATTTGCTGGATTCCCACAAGCATCTGACGGAACTCGAATAAGCACGTCGTGGTTTTGTCCTGGTGCTGCGGCGGGCGACGGGATTAGCAGTGCTTCTATTGTTGTTGTCAACCCAAGTGATACCGACATAACTGCCACCCTGAATTTTTTCAGTGATTCACCGTCTGATGCGGAAACAATCACCGTGGCTGCACGTTCGCGGAAAGAAGTTGATGTGCTGCGAGGACGAACAGTTGGTGTCGTTGTCCCGGTCGTTGAAATAATCGGATCGATTGGCTCGGTTGAGCAAGAACTCATTTATGCAGCTGGCGATGTGACGTCTCAATGTGTTTCGCAAACCTCGAGCACATGGTATTTCGCTGATGGGTTTACGGCAGAAGGTTCAACACAACGTTTAGTGCTTACGAATCCGTTTCCTGAAACCGCTGTAGTGAACGTCTCGTACACGACAACAAATGGTCGTAGAACTCCTGCGTCGTTACAAGGAATCATCCTGAACGCTCGTTCTTCGCGCAGTATTTCTCTGGCTGATGCTGGAGCTCAAAATGAAGCACGGTTAGCAGTTGAAGTTGTGGCCTCCACTGGCCAAATCATTGCATCACGGATTCAGCATTATCTCGGTGCCGGACGACTCGGATACTCAACCACTGTTGGTACGCCGATGGCTTTGCGCGACTGGTGGTTTACATCTGGTCGCACGGGCGCAATGGTGTCTGAATTGTTGATGGTGTTTAACCCATCAGATTCTGCAGCTCAAGTGAACGTCTCTTTCTTTGGGCCCGGAATCACCAACGGTCTAGGGGTAGATCAAACTTCTAAAGCCGCAGCGCCATCAACTGCGATTGATATTCCGGCTGGAGGAATTGTTGCCATCAATACCGATTCCATTGCGGACTTGCCAAAGGGTGACCATGCAATGGTGGTGTCGGCTGTAAACAATGTGCCAGTGGTCGTGGAACACGTATTGAGCCAGCGTGTTGGTGGAAGTGCATTTACCGCCATCACAAATGGAATTCCTGGCGGCTTGGCATCACAGAAATGGCGAATTCCAAGCGGACTGTTGAATGGCGCACGAAATGCCTTGGCAGTTGTGAACACAACTGGTGTTGACGGAACCTTCACGGTGTCGGCGAGTGGTCCTGGTGGCGACGTGGAATTGCCTCTACTTGTCGATGTCGCGCTCGGTGCTGCATCGGTGATCAGTATTGATGTGCCAGCTGATGTAAAGGATGGTGAAGTCACAATTACTGCGACAGTTCCTGTGGTTGTGCAACGGCGTACTACTCGAGGACACGGGTTGGTTGGTTTCGGAATAGTGGGAGCACTTCCCATAAGGTCTCGGTAATGGATCGAATTATCACGGTTGCGGGCGCAATGATTGTTGCGCTTGTGGTGTCATGGGTTTTGCGCCGCCGCAAGATTGATGCTCCTACACAAGGTGGTTTTGAGTTGCCGGTGCAGCTTGATCGAAATGATTTTGTATCCCCAGAAGCACCGTGGATTGTGGTGGTCTTTACTTCAGCTACGTGTAGTACGTGTAATGATGTCGCTACCAAAGCAGAAGTTCTGTCTTCGCATGAAGTTGCAGTGGCCCGAGTGGATTACACCACTAATCCAGAAATGCATGCTCGTTACAAAATCGAAGCAGTTCCAGCACTCGTCATTGCAGATGCAGCCGGAGTTGTTAAGGCCGGTTTCTTAGGCCCAGTGAAGGCGCAAGATCTATGGGCCGCTGTTGCTGAATGTCGTGAACCAGGCAGTTCGCCCGGCTCATGCGAGAATCACAGCAACTAAGCCTGTACTTCGCTTGCTGATGGTGCATCAAGTCCCTGTTGCACAAGGCGACCAACGGTTGGTCCGTCGATAGTCTCCTCAACAAGAAGTGCCTCAGCGACAAGTTCAAGTCCACGGCGATGACGCAACAACAATTCATGCGCACGAGTTTCTTGCTCGAGCAGAATGCGTGAAATTTCATCGTCAACAAGTTGAGCTGTTGAATCGCTGTACTCGCGACCACTAGTCATGAGATCTTCACCCAAGAACACTTGCTGATTTCCAGTCCATGCCATTGGGCCGATCTTGTCTGACATTCCCCATTCACGCACCATGCGGCGCGCAATTCCGGTTGCTTGTTCAAGGTCGTTTGCAGCGCCGCTGTTCAGATGACCAAAAATGATCTTCTCAGCAACTCGTCCGCCCATTGCCTTGCAGATCAGATCTTCAAAGAACTCACGTGAGTACGTGTGGCGTTCTTCTGGCAAAGTCCAAGTGACACCAAGCGCCATTCCGCGAGGAAGGATGGTGACTTTGTGTAACGGGTCAGAGTGGGGAAGCACCGTTGCAAGTACTGCGTGGCCGCCTTCGTGGTATGCAGTGGCACGCTTTTCTTCAGGGTTTAACACCAATGATTCGCGGCGTGCACCCATGACTACTCGGTCACGTGCATTTTCAAAGTCGAGGCGTTCAATCGCAAGTGACTCACGACGAACAGCAAAGAGAGCTGCTTCGTTCACAAGGTTTGCGAGATCAGCACCGCTCATGCCTGGTGTGGCACGGGCCATTGTCTCGAGGTCGACGTCTGTGCCCATGCGCTTGTCGCGTGAGTGCACCTTCAAGATTGCAAGGCGCTCTTCAAATTCAGGAAGAGGAACAATGATCTGTCGGTCGAAACGTCCTGGACGAAGTAATGCAGTGTCGAGAACGTCTGGGCGGTTAGTTGCCGCAAGGATCACAATGCCTTCAGTGGCTTCAAAGCCGTCCATCTCTGACAGCAGTTGATTCAGTGTTTGTTCGCGCTCGTCATGACCGCCACCAAGTCCTGCTCCACGCTTACGGCCGATGGAGTCGATCTCGTCGATGAAGATAATTGCTTTACCAAGTTTCTTTGCTTGTGCAAAGAGATCACGAACACGGCTTGCGCCGACGCCCACAAACATCTCCATAAAGTCAGAACCGGTAACAGATAGGAATCCGACGCCAGCTTCTCCGGCAACGGCGCGTGCAAAGAGGGTCTTTCCGGTTCCCGGAGGGCCAACGAGCAAAATGCCTTTCGGAACGCGTGCACCGATTTCCTTGAATCGTTCTGGCTTACGCAAGAAGTCAACAACTTCTTTGATCTCGAGTTTCACACCGTCGTATCCGGCGATGTCGGAGAAAGTAGTTGATGGTTTGTCGGCCTGGTACGCCTTTGCCTTGCTCTTGCCAACAGACATGATGCTGCCGGCTTGTCCCATGGCACGACGTTGCATCCACATGAAAAATGCGATGACAAAAGCGAACGGAAGAATGATCGGTAACAGGCTGGTGAAGAAGTTGGCTTGAGGAGTCTTAAACGAATAGTCGACTCCCATCTGCTTCAACAGTTGTTCATCAGCATCGCTGAGATTCACTGACCCAGTTGTAGTGAACTTTGTGCCGGATTGAAGAGTGCCCGAAATGATGTTCGAGGAGTTGTTGATGACGACTTGTTTGACGTCGCCATTCTTCACTTGAACAAGGAATTCTGTGTACGTGAGCTTGTCGCCTGTGGGAGTAGCGAACAATTGGCTTCCGAAAGCGAGAACTACGACAGCCGCCACAATTGCCCAGATGGCCCATTTTGGCATGGGGGGTTTGCCGTCGGCGCCTGGCTTGACATTGCGCAGGCCCTTCATGGGGTTGCGACCTTGTGGGTTGCGTGATGGTGGAGGGGGCGGTGGGATATCGCTCATCTGTTCATGCTACGGCTGCCGTGAGCCCCCGTACCAGCGGCATCGCCTATTTAGTGGCCCGCGGTGACTACCGTTTCTGTTATGGCTAGGCAATGCACCCGACAAGGCTGTGTGCATTCCGCCACAGTCACGCTGACGTATCAGTATGCACGATCATTGGTCTGGCTTGATGACCTCAGCCCAGAACGCGACCCGCATTCCTATGACTTATGTGACCAGCATGCGAATCGACTGACAGCTCCCTCCGGATGGCACCTAGAAGATCGCCGTCAGCGCGTTCATGTGTACAGCCCTGGCCGTCTCGCCGGGTAATCATCTTGGGTCAGATGGCATCGCGTCAATCACGAGCAAGCCAGGTACTGCTGTTCTGGCTTGTTGCGTTTGTTGCAGCAAACTTTGCATCACTACTGGTCTTAGTAATCACAGGGAATGGTGACTCTTCTACTAGTGACATGTCCACACTTGATGTGGCGCTCAGTGCAACAGCGATGTGGCTTGTGTATCTCTTTGCAGCAACACAATTCTTGCAAACAAAGTGGAGAAACTTTCGTTCAGCAATTGGCGCAACTTTCTCGCGACGCGATGTTGTGGTTGGGATTCCTTTGGGCATCGCGAGTCAACTTGTTTTGGTGAACGCAGTGAACTGGCCGCTATCGAGATTGTTTCCAAACGCCTTCTCTTTTGACGAAGTGTCAAAGCGCGCATCTGACTTAGTGGATGATGCACGAGGGGGGTGGATTTTTCTGCTTGCACTAGTTGTTGTCGTCGGAGCCCCCATCGTCGAAGAAATCGTGTATCGCGGCGTGGTTCAGCCTGGTTTGGTTTCGTCATGGGGTCGAACAACGGGAATATTGGTAACCGCGGCACTATTCGCAGCAATTCATATGCAGCCAGTCGAGTTCCCAGGCCTATTTGCTTTCGCATTGGTGCTGGGGTGGGCACGTCACTCAACTGGCACAATAGGTACGTCTATTGTCACCCATATGGCCTTCAACGCAACAGGACTTGCGCTTGTAGTGCTTCTGTAAAGAATTATGAATACCGAAATCAACAACTCCGACATTCAAGATGAATTGACCGGACCTTCCGTTCGTGCACAGGAGTGGACCGCCACACTGAAGTCGATGAGCACAACTGCAGTGTTGCTCGGTGCGACATTGATGGTGTTGTCAGTTCTTCATCCGGATTTGATTCTGCGAAACAACACACCAACAGGTGGCGACATGGGTGCGCACGTGTGGGGCCCTGCCTACTTGCGTGACGTGCTGTTGCCGCATTGGCGACTAACTGGTTGGAGCATGGACTGGTACGCAGGGTTGCCTGTATATCGCTTCTACATGGTTGTGCCGGCACTAGCCATCGTGGCGTTAGATGTCGTTTTGCCGTACGGAATTGCTTTCAAGATAATTGTCGCTGCCGGCCTCGTTGCTTTTCCGGTGTGCGTGTACATCATGGGTCGCGTTAGCAAACTGCTGTATCCATTGCCTGAATTGATGGTTGTCGGTGCAACCATGTTTCTCTTTGATGAGAGCTTCACTATTTACGGTGGCAACATCGCATCCACAATGGCGGGAGAGTTCTCGCATTCAATCGCATTAGCTTTCGCCATCTTGGGTCTGGGTTTTTTCGCACGCGGTCTTGACGATGGTAAGCACCGCGGTTGGGCTGCATTGTTCATTGCGTTGTCAGCACTTAGTCATGGCATCGTGTTGTTGTTCGTTTTTGGTGGAGCAGTGTTGATGCTGCTTATGCGTCTTGATCGGCAGCGCTTGAAATTTGGCCTCACAACTTTGAGCTGTGCTGTCTTCCTCTCCGCATTCTGGGTCATTCCATTCCTTGGCGGCCATGCATTCATGACAGACATGAAGTACGGCTCAGAACCAGGTGGTGGATCTTTCAAGACCATGTGGGACATGTACTTTCCGTTGGCCACGAATCTGGACATCATGCTGATGACGCTTGCGATAATTGGTTTCGTCGGTTCGGTTTATCGCCGACGGTTCCTCGGAATGTGGATGGGTGTCTACATCGTCGTGTTGATGATTGGTGTCAAAGTTGCACAAGGTGGATTGCCTGTTATTGGGCTCCTTTGGAATCCTCGCATTTTGCCCTTCATGTATTTGTTGCGTTACATGTTGGCCGCAATCGGCGCGTATGAAGCCGCTCTCTTTATTCGCCGCACTGTTGCTGTGCAGCGCAATCCGCTGCAGATGCCTTCGGCACCAACGACAAATACATCAACATCAGTGTTGTGGCTTGTAGCTACTTTCTGTCTTGTTGTGCTCGGAGTGCGTTACCAAAGTTTGCCGTTTGCGACATTGAAGTCAAATGCAACAGGTACTTCATACGGGTGGGGCCCGGTGTCGTTTCCAGCTCATCGGGCATTCTCAGATGGATGGTCTCGTTGGAATTTTGAAGGATATGAAGGCAAGACCACTTTCAGTGAGTACAACGGCGTAGTTCAAGCAATGAAGAAGCTTGGCGAAGACCCCGCTCATGGTTGTGGCCACGCGCTGTGGGAAAACAGTGGAGACCTGAACAAATACGGAACAACGATGGCATTGATGCTCTTGCCGTATTGGACTGACGGATGCATTGGATCGATGGAGGGCTTGTTCTTTGAAGCAGCTGGTTCAACTCCGTATCACTTCATTTCTGCCGCTGCGTTGTCGAAACAAAGCAGTAATCCTGTCCGCGAATTGCGATATGACAACAACGATGCCGTGAAGGGTGTTGCTTACATGCGCATGATGGGCATTCGCTATTACATGGCGTACACGCAGGAAGCGATTACCAAGGCTGATGAGCAACAAGACCTAACCAAAGTCGGAACGTCTGGGCCGTGGCATCTGTACGAGATTGAAGACACAACAATTGTTGAGCCACTTGCAGTTCAACCTGTTGTTGTCAACGAGCGTCCAGGGGACAAGCGTGAACGCTGGCTGGAAATTGGTTCGTCGTACTTTCAACACATGAATGAATGGTCTGCATTGCCGGTAGATCATGGCCCTGACGACTGGCAACGTGTTGATGTTGAGGCAGATGCTTCTCGCAGCGTTGGAGAACCAGGAGGCCCAGGTCGCCAAGTTGACATTGTGAAACCGACAGCGGGGTCAACAATTAAGACAGTTTCTCTTGACCCTGTTGTTGTCTCAGACGTACAAGTCGAACAAGAATCTGTGTCCTTTGCAGTTGATCGCGTTGGTGTTCCGGTTCTTGTAAAAGTCAGTTACTTCCCAAACTGGCAAGTAAAGGGCGCGTCACGCGTGTATCGCGCAGCACCGAACATGATGGTTGTTGTACCAACTGAAAAGAACGTGACGCTGTCCTATGAACCGTCACAACTTGATCGTTCCTCCTATGCAGTCACATTGGTGGGCATTGTCATGGCTGTGTTCCTCTTCCGCAGACGGTTTCGTTACGGAGTAGCGATGCCAGCTCGCACAGACGCCGAAATTGAAGCCGACCCCAACGGCGAACTATCCACCGATAGTCTCAGAGATTGATGAAAACAGACCCCTCAATCCTTGACCGCATCGTCAAGGCGTACGACATTCGCGGAACAACACCGAATGAAATGAACGATGAAGTGGCGTTTGCGCTGGGCGTTGCTTTTGCCGACTTTGTCACGGCGCCTCTAGTCATTGTTGCCCGCGACATGCGTGTCACGGGGGAGTCTCTCGCGGCCTCGTTTGCAAGTGGAGTCACTTCTCGTGGCGTCAATGTGCTTGATCTTGGATTAGCCAGTACTGACCTTGTGTATTTTGCGGCAGGCAAGCTTGATGCCCCAGGTGCCATGTTTACGGCCTCGCACAACCCGGCTGAGTACAACGGAATCAAATTCTGTTTGTCTGGTGCACGCCCTGTTGGAATTGATACTGGTCTTGCAACAATTCGTGACGCTGCAAAATCTGTACTTACAGACTCCGGCCCTGGCGCGGTAGCAGTACGTGGAACAGTGTCAACTCGCAACATGCTTGATGAATTTGCAGATCATGTTGTGTCGTTTATCGATGTGAATGCTCTTGTGCCAATGAAAGTTGTTGCGGATACAGCCAATGGCATGGGCGGGCTAATTGTTCCAGTTGTTTTCGAGCGTCTTCCCATGATGCAGCTCGAAGTGATGTATCCGGAACTCGACGGCAGTTTCCCGAATCATCCTGCTGATCCGATTCAGCCCGCAAACCAAAGAGATCTCCAAGCACGCGTAACAAGTGGCGGTTTTGATATCGGTCTTGCTTTCGATGGCGATGCAGACAGAGTTTTCGTAGTGGATGAAAAAGGCAGAGGTTTGTCTGGCTCCACAACTACTGCAATTCTTGCTGCCGCAGTGTTGCGCAATAACCCTGGCGCCACTGTGTTGCACAACCTCATTTGTTCACGCTCGGTTCCTGAAGTCATTCGCGAAAGCGGTGGAGTACCTGTACGTACTCAAGTAGGTCATTCAAATATCAAACAAGTGATGGCGGAAACCGGCGCAGTCTTTGGTGGCGAGCATTCAGCTCACTACTACTTCCTCGACAATTACCGAGCAGACTCTGGAATCATTGCCACCATGTTTATGTTGCAAGAGTTGTCACGCGCCAAAATGCCGTTGTCGCAGTTGCGTCAACCTTTCGAGCGTTATGAAGCAAGCGGCGAAATTAACACCAGCGTGTCTGACGCACAGGTTGTTATGGCTGCAGTGGCTGATGCATACAAAGCTCATCCGCAAGATTGGGTTGACGGTCTCACTGTCGACTGTGGTGATTGGTGGTTCAACCTTCGCCCATCAAATACTGAACCATTGCTGCGCCTCAACCTAGAAGCCGCAACCCGTGCAGAATGCGACGATCATGTGGTTGAAGTGCTCTCACTTGTTACTTCTGTCTGACAATGAAAGAATGAAAATATGACTCTTGACCAATCCCTGCTTGAAATCCTCGCTTGCCCGCAAGACAAAGGCCCACTTTTCTATATTGAGTCTGAGAACATTCTGCTGAACCCACGCCTCAAGCGCTCATACGCAGTAGTTGACAGCATCCCCGTCATGTTGATTGAAGAATCCACACAACTGACAGATGTAGAGCTTGCGCGA
>JBILOM010000105.1:0-4636 GCA_044374495.1 Ilumatobacteraceae bacterium
CCCCCCGCAATTTGGTCACGTGCAATCTGTAGAACTTCTGCAGGCCCGTCGTAATCAGGAAACCCTTGGCCGAGATTGATTGACCCTGTAGACACTGCAAGCGCAGTCATCTCAGCAAAGATCGATGCGCCAAAGCCTTGTAGGCGACTCGTTAATGGCGATGCAGCGTTCACTGCTTCAATCGTATGTGATGGAAGAGTGGGACTAGGCAGTCCAGCCAGTGAACGCGTCGATCATTGCTGTGACATCACCAAGTGGGTACAAGATGGGGCATGTGGCGCCATCTGCGATGTATTCACGAACCTTTGCACGCGCTTCATCAGGAGTTCCCGATGCTGTGAGCATCTGAACAATTTCATCTGGCACAAGCTTTGAAGCAGCCTCGACTTGTTCATGGGTTGCAGGCCATGTCAGAACTTCACCAACTTTGTCGAGAAGTGATTGTGGAACGCCAGAAGCCTTCATGATGTGTGGCTGTTGACCGAGGTATTGGGTAACCATCATTCGTGCCATATCAAGTGCCGTCTTGCGATCTTCATGAACACTGCATACAACGAGTTGGGGTCTATCAATCTTTTCCCAGGAACGTCCAGCCTTGTCTGCACCAATCGCAAGATGCTCGAGAGCCTTCTTGTTGTAATCAGGAGACACGAGATAGTTCAGAACAACACCATCTGCAATTTCGCCCGCAAGCTCCATCATTTGCATGCCTGTAGCGCCGAGATAAATGGGCACATCCTTTGGACGACGCTCTTGGTATACGTAATCGAGTTCGACGCCATCAAGATGAACAAATTCGCCATTCATCGTGACGGTTTCATTTGCCAACAGAGCACGAACTGCTGTGATGATTTCACGCATTGCACGAAGAGGCTTCGCGCGAGAGATGCCTACTTTTTCTGCGAGTGGGTCCCACCATGCTCCAATTCCAAGAATCACGCGGCCTGGGGCGAGGTCATCAAGAGTAGAAAACGTTGCAGCAAGGCGAGCAGGGTTACGAGTCCAGCAATCAACGACGCCAGATCCAATCTTTATCTTGTCCGTAACGGCAGCAAAGGCTGACATTGGAACAATTGCATCGCGTACAAGGCGGCTATCTGCTTGCCATACAGCTTCGAAACCTTTTTGTTCTGCGTACTTTGTGTATTCCATGCCTTCAGCTATGGGGTGAGCATCTTGCAGATACAGGGCTGCGGGGCTTGTCATTTTGGGTCCTCATTTGAATCGGAGTTTTTAGGTTTCATCGGAAGTTGTGTGCGCCAAATTCCATCTGCAGCATGAAGCGCAGCGGCGACTGCTGGCGCTGTAGGTACTAGACCGATTTCGCCGACGCCCTTAATGCCATAAGGGCTACGAGGTTGCGGACATTCCACCATGACCACATCTACTGGTGGCATATCTTTCGGGCGAATGATCCCGAGAGAACGCAAGGTCATATTTGTTGGGTATCCCAATTCGTCACTAGGGAATTCTTCGGTCAAGGCATATCCGAGGCCCATGTGTACCGAACCTTCAATTTGTCCTTCGCACAGTGTTGGGTTTACAGCACGACCGACGTCGTGAACCGCGACCACTTTGTCAATCTTCTGAGTCTCAGGATCCATGATGACCATTTGAGCTGCGTATCCGAATGCAGAGTGGATGATTGGATTCTCGACGCCAGGTTCGCCCAGGTGATGTGTCCAGTCAATGACGTATTCGCCGGTGTAATCGATTCCGTTCTTGCAGCCATCTTCTAAGGCAGCTGCACAGGCGCGCTGAACACTTGCTGCTGCCATGAGGGTTCCGCGACTTCCGGTTGTTTGCCCGAAACCCAATTGACGTGATGTATCGACGAACACACGAATTGATGATGCATCGATACCAAGTTCTTCTACAGCTACTTGAAGTGCAACAGTGTGAACGCCTTGGCCCATTTCGGTCCAACCGTGTCGCACTTCGACAATGCCATCGGCACGGAAATGCACAACAGCGCGTGCAACTTCGCGAAAGCCGTTTCCTAGTCCCGAGTTCTTGAGTCCGAGGCCAAGGCCAACAGCGCGCCCTGCAGCAACAGCAGCTTCGTATGCAGGCTTGATTTCATCAAGACACATGTCTGCGCCTTTGCATCCGTCATCCATGATTTGGCCAGGTCCCCAAATTTGGCCGGGGTGAATAACGTTGCGTTTGCGAATTTCCCAGCCTGAGATGCCGAGTTGTTCTGCAAGGCGATCTAGGCAACCTTCCATGGCGAACTGGGCTTGGTTTGCACCAAAGCCACGGAACGCTCCACAGACAGGGTTGTTGGTGCGGACTGCTACAGATGCAACGTCAACATTCGGTACGTAATAGGGGCCAGTCGCATGGCCAGCAGCACGTTCTAACACTTTCATGCCAACAGATGCGTACGAACCAGAGTCGCCAATCATTCGAGCATGGACTGCTGTCAATTTGCCATCGGCATCGCATCCGACTGAATACTCCATGCGAATGGGGTGACGCTTGGCGTGCATCAGGAAGCTTTCCTCGCGCGACAACGTGCAATTAACGGGTTGTTGCAATAGCCATGCAGCAAGAGCGGTTTGTCCTTGGTTCGACATGTCCTCTTTGCCACCAAAAGCGCCGCCGTTTGACACCAATTCAACAGTGACTTTGTCTTTGCCAATATTCAAGATGTCGCAAATCTGATCGCGGTCATCCCAGACTCCCTGACCGCCTGAATACACATGCATGGTGCCAGCTTCAGTATTGGGTACTGCAAGCGTTGATTCGGGTTCTAAGAAAGCATGTTCAATGCGTTGAGTTTGGAAAGTTTCTGTAACGGTGAATGCGCTTGCGCCAAGTGCTGCTTGAGTATCGCCGCGCTGATATTCACTGCGCGACAAAACATTGCTGTCGGTTCCCCATACAGCGATTTCGGTATCTGTAATCGCTGATACAGCATCGACGATGGGACGCAGTGGGGAATAGGTGACCTTTATCAGTTCTGCGGCAGCACGTGCTTCACGGCGAGTGCGTGCAACAACCATGGCAAGAACATCACCGGCATATGACGTACGTTCCCCGACACCAATGAAGATTGGCCAGTCTTTGTAGATGATCCCAACGCGAATGTCGCCCGGAACATCTGCTGCGGTAAACACTGCCTCTACGCCAGGTGCAGCAAGGGCAGCTGAAGTGTCGATGGCCAACACATCTGCGCGAACATGAGCTGTTAGGTGAAGCGCTGCATGAAGCATTCCGGGAACTCGTATGTCGTCGACATATCCGCGATCACCAAGAGCAAGTTCGCCCGCTTCATATTTGGCTCCACGCGATCCGATTCCGCCGGGAAGAGAAACTGAAACCGGGGTTCCTTTAGCGACGACATCAATTGCATCAAGAATTTTCACGTAGCCAGTGCAGCGGCAAAGGTGCGCTCCCAGATGACGTGCCATATCTTCTCGTTTGAGGTCAGCGCCCTTCTTGTCAATCTGCGACTTTGCGCGCATAACAATTCCGGGGATACAAAAACCGCACTGCAAACCGCCGCATGCCGCGAATGCATCTGAAAAGGACTGACGTTCTGATTCGTCGACACCTTCGAGTGTGATGATCTCGCGTCCATCAGCCTTGGCAACGGGGTATTGGCACGAGACCTGGGCTTTGCCATCAATCATGATGGTGCAGCAACCACATTGCCCACTGGGTGAGCACCCATCCTTCGGAGACGTGATATTCAGTTCATCACGCAGGGCCGCAAGCAGGTGTGGGTGATCAGAAGCGACCGAAACCTCCGTGCCATTGACCCGAAAAGAGACGCGTGTGGATTGGTCGGCTACATCAGTCATTGAGACCAACTTATACGAAAAGTAAAACTAAAAGCCATAAAGTTCTTGGGTTCCATGCGGGGAGTGCGTGGAGGAATAGGGTTCCCATATGAAATCCAGTTGGGTACGCCGCCCCATCACGGGGCTTGGGGTCTTTTTCCTCGCGATTGCCCTCACGGTCACCCTCCCAGTCTGGGCAATCCTCACCATGTTGGTTGATGCCGTTCGAGGTCGCTGGCGTTTCCCAATTCCGCGCCTTATTGCATTCGCAACGTGTTGGGCATGGCTAGAAACATCTGGTCTTGTTGTGGCGTTGTTTCTGTTTTTCACCAAACGCGGTCGCAGTGTGTCGGCGCATTACGCATTACAAACATGGTGGTGCCGCAGTCTTATTCAGGCTCTCGGCTTCACCGTTGGATTACAGATAACTGTTGAAGGCGCAGAACATGTGGGTACAGGGCCATTCATCGCTCTTGGTCGCCATGCAAGTCTTGCTGACTCAGTAATGAGTTCATGGGTTGTTGCTTCTCATGTTGGTCTTCGTCCACGATTTGTTCTGAAGAAAGAACTGAAGATGGATCCGTGTCTTGACATTCTCGGACATCGTTTGCCGAATTATTTCGTTGATAGAGAATCTTCGAACATTGCCGGCGAGCTGCAAGGTATTGAACAGATGGCAGCTGGATTAGGAGCGAAGGACTGCGCTGTTATTTTCCCCGAAGGAAGCCGTGCAAGCGCAAAGAAGCGTGTTCGCGCTATCGAACGTTTACGCGAGCGTTCACCACAACGCGCTGAAGTTCTCTCGGGCCTGCAGTACTTGATTCCGCCAAAGCCAGCAGGAGCGAGCG
>JBILOM010000018.1:0-15723 GCA_044374495.1 Ilumatobacteraceae bacterium
GGCCAAGGACCCGATCCATTGGGCAATTCCGAGCAATGACTCCGTCGGAGCAATCAGACCGTTATCCACTGCAATCTGCAACGTGCCGGCCATGTACTCGTCGCCGCGTATTTGGGTGTCGGCTATCGATTCCGCAAGGACGGGAATTGTTTGCGCTGCAGCCATGCTGGCAATACGACGGCGACGGTTCTGTTTTCCATCTTCGCTTCCAGCGATCCTCAGAATGGTCTCGATAGCACCAAGAATGACCTCTGCACTTTCCGCCTGTGAAACGAATTCTCGAGTTGTTTTGTTTGTCACTGTCAATTGTTCTAACAATCGCTGAACTTCAACAGCTGCAATCAATCCTTCACGATTATGAAAATGGTGATACACGGAACTGCGCGATACTCCCGCTTTTTCCAGGACGCGAATTACATTGAATTGAACAGGACCAACTTCATCCAATTCGACCGTAGCGAATGAGACGATGCGGTCGATAGTTTCAAGACCATCGCTTCTCTTTCGTTTCGGCTCACTCATTGAATCCGAGCATACGCCTTTGGTGAAGGCAGTTACTGAGGCGGGAGGCGTTCAGCGCGTAAAGCGGACCTGCGCACCTTGCCTGCATCATCTCGGAGAGCGAAATCGACGTATTCAAAGGTGCGTGGCACCTTGTAGATCACGAGGCGTTCGCCAAGAAATGTCTTTAAGTCGGCTTCGCTGATTTCAGAGGGGGCTGCTTCCACAATTGCGTGAATCACATTGCCTTTGTCTTCATCAGGAAATCCGATTACGGCGCATGACTTGATGGCTGGGTGTTCTTGAATTGCAGACTCAATTTCTGCGGGATAAATGTTTGCACCACCGGACAAAATCATGTCTGCTGCGCGATCTCCTAAGTACAAATACCCCTCGGCATCGAGATACCCCATGTCGCCGAGTGATTCCCATCCGCCTTCCAATGTGCGAGCTGTTGCGCCGACATATTTGTAGGTAGGTGTCTCGCGCAAACTGCGCATCCATACTTCACCCATCTCGCCTACTGGAAGTTCTGCGCCATCTTCGTTGGTGATCTTCACTGTGCCAGGAACTGTTTTACCCACAGAGCCACGATGAGCTAACCATTCGTGGCCAGTGATCACGGTTGCAGTTTGTGCTTCGGTGCCTGCGTACAGTTCGAAAATTCTTTCTGCACCCAACCAATCAATCCACTCTTGCTTTAGCCATTCAGGACAGGGTTCAGCAAGATGCCATACCACTTGCAAACTAGAAAGGTCATACGAGAGCCGTTCTTCTTCTGGCAATCGTGTGATGCGCTTCATCATGGTTGGCACCATGTACAACACAGTGCCTTTGAACTTTTGAATTGCTTCCAATGTTCCCGTTGCATCAAAACGTGGCAACAACACAACGTGCAAACCGTTCAGCCATGCTTGGCAGCTCCATACGGCAGGGCCATTGTGATAGAGCGGCCCTGGCATGACCAGGCATCCCCCCTTTTGCATCAACAGCGGCAATGGTGCTTCTGGGTCAAGCGCTGCAGGGTCTCCTGAAACAATAAGTTTCGGCCGACCAGTACTTCCGCCAGATGTTGGCGCCTTCCAAGCCTTCGACACGACATAAGCAAGGCGAGATGCGTCTGCATCTGGTGCACGGAAACCGGTCGGTACGCATACACGGCCAGCGACTGAGCCTTCTTCAACTCCGACAACCGCTGATGAGTTAGCTAGATCAATGATCGCGTCGAGTTCACGTTGCGGAAGACGTGATGAGATGGGTTGTGGCGTTGCACCTAACCGCCATGCAGCGATGTAGGCGATAAAGAAATCAATGCTGTTCGGAACAGCAACGGTGACCATGTCATCTTCACGAACTCCATGTTCATGCAAATACACAGCAAGGTTGTATCCGGCCTTCAACAATTCAACTCGCGACATTGAGTCCCCAGCACAAGTAATGGCCGGTGCAAGTGGGTCTTCAGCGGTGAGATCTTCCAGACGTTGAATAAACGAAATCATGTACTGAGTTCTATCCCATTACTGGCGAGTAGTCGCCACCGAAGGGCTACAGAATGAGCGACAGCAGCGGAAGCGACACAAACGAAACAAGCGTGCCAACTCCGACCATAAAGGCAACCAGTTCAGCTGACAGCCCTGCACCTACCGCTACAACACCAGCAGTAACCATTGGTGGTGCAGCGGCCTGCAAGATTGATGTTGACCATGCAAGATCTTGTGGCGACCCAACCAAGACAGCCACCACATAGACGAGCCCTGGAAGTACTGCCATCTTTGTTACGAGACCGAATAATGCTGGCACCTGAACGGAACGATTGACACTTAATGTGAAACGTAGACCCAATGCGCACATTGCCACGGGGGCCACAGTCTTCCCGATGCCATTGAAAACCGGATACACATCGTCTGGAAGTTCGATAACTCGAAACACGAGACTTGCAAGCAGTGCCAAGAATGGCCCAAAGCGCACGAGCCGATTCAAAATTGATTTCCAGCCACCTTCGCCAGCACCGTACGTACTTGCAACAAATGAGCCCCACAATGCAAGACCAACAAAAGTGCCCACTTGGTCATATGCAATTGCCGATGCGAGATGGTCTGCACCTAGCAAACTCTCCACCATGCCAAGACCAAGAAAACTTGTGTTACCGAGAACACCAACAAGCAACAAGGCGCCGGTGAGGGACCGACTCCAGTTGAAAACTCGAGATGCAATCAGTACCGCGACAATCGCCGCCAGCATCACTGCCCAAGCCACAGCAATTGGCAGAACAACATCAGCATCAAATGTGACTGTGCTGATCTTTGCAATGATCACAGCCGGCAGTGCCACTTGCAGCACATACTTGTCAGCCCACGCCGTCACCACAACGGGAACTGGTCGAATAGTTCTTACAAGCCACCCAAGTAGAAAAGCACCAATTACGAGAGCAAGCACTCGAGAAAATCTACTAGCGAAGACCCTTCACGGTCATGATGATGGCAACCAGGAACACAACAGTGCTGATGATGTCAATGAATGCGACAGTACGCAATTTGAGGCCCACCATTCCCGACAACAACAGATGGCGCGAGATTGGTCGGATTGCCAAGAGAGCGATAACGCCAACTTTCTGAGCGCGGGGATTCCACATCAATACTTTCCGTGATATCCGAGACTTCATTGCTAATTGGCGGCCGCGCCTTCGCCCAAGGTCAAACCAGTGCCAATCAGTAATTGATAAACGAATACCAATCAAAGTGACAAACAAGAAAGGGTTTGTTCCACCAGCTGCAAGCAGGAGAAATGGAATCCGTGGACTAAGCAAAGACAGAACCAAGGGCGCTTTGAAAAGAGCCGGGCTGAGAACTGTCCCGATTCCGGAGACGATTGAGATGACCGAAATCGGTCGTAGGGCGCGCTCGCCAACAATCGTGCTGATCAGGGGGTGGATCCTCACAAGCACAATGTTGTTATGTCGAAATTACAAAATGGCGGTGTTTAGGTTTGCGCTACATGACTTTTAGGTGAACCCTCGACATGATGTGACAAGTGGCCGTGTGAGACAATGAGCCATGGCTACCCACAACGTTTCGTCACCAATTCTTGGCACAGTCTTCAAGATCACTGTGAAGCCGGGTGACACAGTGCGTGCCAACCGTGAGATTCTGATTCTGGAATCAATGAAGATGGAACACCCCGTCGAGGCTGGTGTTGAGGGAACAATCGCAGCAGTGTTAGTTGCTGAAGGCGACACTATTTCTGCTGGTCAAGTATTGGTTCACATAACTCCAGGCGCAATTGCAGATGTCACTGCCACTGAGAATTCAGATGTGGCTGCAGCTGGTGAGCGTGCCGACCTTGCTCGATACCGCGATCGTCGACACTTGACTACTGATGATGCTCGCCCAGAGGCAGTGGCACGCCGTGCCGCAAAGGGGCAACGCACTGCACGCGCAAACATTGCAGACCTAGTTGATGACGGTTCATTCATTGAGTACGGATCGTTTGCCGTAGCAGCCCAACGCCAGCGCAGAACCCTTGACGACCTAATTCGCAATACACCTGGCGATGGTCTTGTTGGCGGTCTCGCAACCGTGAACGGAACGCTGTTTGATGAAGATGCCTCACGAGTTGCTGTGGCGTCGTACGACTACACAGTGCTGGCCGGCACACAAGGCTCGTTGAATCACAAGAAGAAGGACCGGCTGTTCGCAGTAGCTGAACAACTTCGTTTGCCATTCATTTTGTTCGCAGAAGGTGGTGGCGGACGACCTGGCGACACTGACTCCCCTGGGGTTGCGGGCCTCGACTGCTTAGCCTTTGCATACTTTGCTCAATTATCAGGCCTTGTACCAATAGTTGGCATTACATCGGGCTATTGCTTTGCTGGCAATGCAGCCCTGCTCGGTTGTTGCGACGTCATCATCGCTACCGAGAACTCCAACATCGGTATGGCCGGCCCCGCAATGATCGAAGGCGGCGGGCTCGGGCTTGTTAAGCCCACAGACATTGGCGACATCAATGTGCAAACTGCGAATGGCGTTGTTGACATCCGCGTATCGAACGAAGAAGAAGCGGTCGCTGCCGCCAAGCAGTACCTGTCGTATTTCCAGGGTCCGTTGTCAACGTGGACTAGGCACCCTGATGATGTGATGCGCGGACTCATTCCTGAACAACGCACACGCGTGTACGACGTGCGCACAGTGATTGATGCACTGGCAGACATAGGAACTGCACTTGAGTTGCGCCCCACATTTGGTATCGGCATTCTCACTGTGTTCATGCGAGTTGAAGGCCGCGTGATTGGCGTTATCGCTAACAACCCTGCACACCTCGGTGGCGCAATTGATTCTGATTCGTCAGATAAAGCCTCGCGGTTCATTCAACTCTGCGATGCGTATGACATTCCAATTATCAGTTTGTGCGACACACCGGGGTTCATGGTGGGCCCAGACGCAGAACAAACTGCACAGGTGCGTCACTTCGGTCGCATGTTCGTTACTGCTGCCAGCATCACGGTGCCATGGATCACCATTGTGTTGCGCAAAGGCTATGGCCTCGGTGCGCAAGCAATGGCTGGTGGCAGCTTCCATGCAAACACCATGACCGTGTCATGGCCTACAGGCGAGTTTGGCGGAATGGGCCTTGAAGGCGCAGTGCGACTTGGGTACCGCAAAGAACTTGAGGCAATTACTGACGATGCAGAACGTGCAGCGCTTGAAGCAAAGTTGATTGCAAGTGCTTATGAACGAGGAAATGCACTGAACATGGCAAGCCACGTGGAAATTGATGACGTTATTGACCCTGCCGAAACACGAGCACGGATTCTGTCAATCATCGGCAGAGGCACTTCATGGCGTCAGCGCACGGACAAGAAACGCCCGATGGTTGATACCTGGTAACTAGAACGCAGCGAGTCCGTCGCGCAGTTGTTGTGCGAACTCTTCATCTGTAATCACGTGTGCATCTGCCGCGATCTTTTCGTGAATTGCAGCTGCATTAGCTCGGCCTACAACGGTTCCGCCTAAGGCAGTCAGCAACGCACTTGTTGCTTCCACAACACGAGCACCACCGCCAGGTCCAGGTGTTGCGCCAATCACCATTGAACGCTTGCCAATGATTGGACCCTTCATAAACGGACGTGATGCCCAGTCGATGAGATTCTTCGTAGCACCAGAATATGAACCGCTGTATTCAGGGCCGGCAATGATCACGCCATCTGCCTCTGCAATGGCTGCTCGCAATGCCTCAACAATTGGCGGCACCGTGTCTGCATCGAGGTCTTGGTTGTACATCGGCAAATCAGCAATATCGAATAGTGCGATGTTGGTACCTTCAGGAGCAAGCGCCGGAAGAGCCTTCAGAATGCGGGTATTGAACGAATCGGCGCGCAGCGAGCCTGAGAAAGCAATAAGTGTTGTCATGGGTTTCCACGATACGGGCGTTGGCGTGAAACAATGAAGACGTGACTATCTCACCTATTTTCGACCCGTCCGCATGGCGCGAAGTGCCCGGCTTTTCATTCACCGACATCACGTATCACCGTGCAGTAGACCAAGGCACCGTGCGAGTGGCCTTTAACCGACCTGAAGTGCGTAATGCTTTTCGCCCACACACTGTTGATGAGCTGTACACAGCTCTTGATCATGCGCGCATGACAACTGATGTCGGATGTGTCTTGCTTACAGGTAATGGCCCTTCACCAAAAGATGGTGGCTGGGCATTCTGTAGCGGAGGAGACCAACGCATACGTGGAAAAGATGGTTACAAGTACGCAGAAGGCGATACACAAGACACCGTTGATCGCGGCCGTTCTGGTCGCTTGCATATTCTGGAAGTTCAACGCCTGATTCGTTTCATGCCGAAAGTTGTTATCTGTGTAGTGCCAGGCTGGGCTGCTGGTGGTGGACACAGTTTGCACGTGGTGTCTGACCTCACACTTGCAAGTCGCGAACACGCACGTTTCAAACAAACTGATGCTGATGTTGCGTCATTTGATGGTGGGTACGGTTCTGCTTACCTTGCCAAAATGGTTGGCCAGAAGTTTGCTCGTGAGATCTTCTTCCTAGGCCGTGAATACTCAGCAGACGACATGAAGGCCATGGGTGCCGTGAACGAAGTGGTTCCGCATGCAGACCTTGAAAAAGTTGCTCTCGAGTGGGCAAAAGACATCAACGGCAAGAGCCCAACAGCGCAACGTATGTTGAAGTTTGCTTTCAACCTTGTTGATGATGGTCTTGTTGGTCAGCAAATCTTTGCTGGCGAGGCAACTCGCCTTGCGTACGGCACGGACGAAGCAGACGAAGGTCGTGAATCTTTCTTGGAAAAGCGCACACCTGACTGGTCACCATTTCCGTGGTACTACTAATTCACTTCGCTAAATGATTTTTCACGTCACTGATGGGTCTGACCCACGGCTAGACCCATTTCGCTGGCGTGACAGGCAATTGGCAAGCAGGCTTGATCGGCTTGATGCAGTTGGTGCTGGCATGTTTGTCGCTGAAGGTGATTTGGTGGTGGATCGAGCAATTGAACTGCGTTATGAAGCCATCGCATTGTTGTGTGATGAAATAACGGGAATTCGACTCGCTGAAACCGTTGATGAGTCAGTTCAGGTGTTCATTGGTTCAGAACAATTACGTGGCGATGTGACTGGCCTCGGTGTGCCCTTACGAGCAACCGGATTGTTTCGCCGGCCAGCCTTGGCATCTGCACATGATGTGCTGTCTCGCGCGACCCGCGTTGTGGTGGCAGAAGAGATTGATAACCCCACGAACTTAGGATCCATTGTGCGAAGTGCAGTGGCGCTCGGGTGGGATGCAATTGTGTTGTCGGCAGGCAGTGCAGACCCATTGGCACGCCGAGCGCTACGCGTATCAATGGGTTCAGGTCTATCGGTCCCGTTTGTGCGGTTAGCCCAAAATGAGAACATTGGGAAACTATTGCAGCAACACAACTACGTGTCGTATGCCATGACACCTGATACTTCCGCCACGTCGATTTCATCAGTCACTGTTACGCCCGGGCAGAAGACAGCGCTACTTCTTGGCAGCGAACGTGATGGACTTGAGCAAGACACGATGACCGAGGCGACTCATGTTGTTCGAATACCAATGCATGGCGGCATTGACTCGCTCAACGTTGGGGCAGCAGCAGCAATTGCCATGCATGCCCTAGGGCCTGATTCGCATCACGACTAATTAGACGTTGCGCATTGCCTCGGCGGCGTTCACCATGTAATTCGCAAGTTCTGAGGTGACATGCTCTCGATATGTCTCATCCACTTCTGGGATTGTCTGCTCAATAGCTGATGCCATATGCATCAACCAATGGTCACGTTCTAATGCACCGATCACAAACGGGTTGTGTCTCATGCGAAGTCGAGGATGGCCTCGTTCTTGCATGTACGTATCGGGCCCTCCCCAGTACTGAATGAGAAATAACGCGAGGCGCTCACGTGCTCCCTTAGTTTCACTACCTTCCGGATACAACGGCAATAACACCTGATCAGTTTCTATGCCATCGTAAAAAGCGTCTACGAGGTGAATGAAGAAGTCGGGCCCCGCAATCTCATACAGAGATTTATTGTCCGACGTTTCTGACATGAGTTAGAAAAACTCTGGCTCTTCCCAACCAGGGAAAATATCTGGAAGCCCACCGCTCACCTTGTCTGGGTACACGGCAGCACGCTTTTCGAGGAAACTGACAACACCCTCTTTTGAGTCGGCACTACGACCACGTTGTTGAATACCGCGCGAATCCGCACGATGCGCTTCCATTGGGTGAGAAGCACCCAACATGTGCCACAACATTTTTCGCGACATTGCAACAGAGACAGGAGCAGTGTTGTCTGCAATTTCACGGGCGATTGCAATGGCTGCAGCCATTAGGTCATCCGGTGCATGCACACTGCGCACTAGACCGCCGGCCAATGCTTCTGCCGCTGGGAAGACTCGACCAGTAAATACCCATTCTGTTGCTTGAGAAATTCCGACCAGGCGTGGCAAGAAGTATGAAGAACAAGCTTCAGGCACTATTCCGCGCTTTGCGAACACAAACCCAAACTTGGCGGTGTCACTTGCAAGACGAAAGTCCATCGGCAGGGTCATGGTGACGCCGACTCCAACGGCTGGTCCGTTTATGACGCCGATAACAGGCTTCAAGCTTTCGTAGATGCGCAACGAAACAAGTCCACCACCATCGCGAGGCACGCCCTGCTTTGTTTGCACGTCACTGCCGCCCTTAGCGAAAGTGTCTCCACCCGAAGAGAGGTCTGCGCCAGCACAGAACGCACGGCCAGCGCCTGTGAAGATGACAACTTTGACATCATCATCAGCATCGGTGATGTCCAGTGCAGCAATAATTTCGTACATCATGCGCCCTGTAAACGCATTCAACTTGTCTGGTCGATTCAGAGTGATTGTGGCGATGCCATCTTTAATGTCGAGGAGAATATCTTGAAAATCCATACCACGACCCTAGCGATATGGGCTGATGTGTCAGTAGTTCGACTAGACGTCGAGGAATTTACTGGAGGCAACACCAGAGCCAACGCCGCCAGCAGTTGCACCAATGATCAACAACGCAATCATGACGCCGTTCAAATACGAATCAGGAACCACGAGCGAGCTAACGCCAGTGCCTGCTTTGAAACCAGCAACACCAGAGGTCCATGCACTATTCAATGTCCACAAACCAACACAAGAAAAGATGGCGCCAACAAGACCTTGGATGAGGCCCTCCAGAATGAACGGCACTCGAATAAACCAGTCCGTGGCACCCACCAACTTCATCACTTCAATTTCACGTCGTCGAGCAAAAATTGCTGTGCGAATAGTGTTCCAAATCAGAATCACCGCAACCGCAAGCAGAACTAAAGACATTGCAATGGTGACCGTCCGCACGAATCCGGACAACGTGGAGATGACATCAAACTCATCTTCTGCAAGGGATACACCAGCTACTCCGGGGAGCGTTCGGTATTGATCCGCAAGGCTACGCACCAATTCAGGGTCAGTTGTTTTCGGTACAACTTTGAATTGCGATGGAATGGTCTCTATCGACAACAGGCTCAATGTTGTGGAATCGCCAGCGAACACGCGCTTAGCCTCTTCAAAACTTCCGGCCTTGTCGAGATACGTAAGTTTCGGAACATCAATAATGTTCGGTTGCGACTTCAGGTTCTGTTCGACAAATTTCAGTGCCTCAGGTGTTACGTCAGGACGAACGAACACAATCATGCCGACATCTCCGCGCCATTGAACAAGCAGATTGTCAAATGCACGCTGCATCAGGAATGTTGCACCTACAAGCAGGAGTGAAACCGCCGACGTGATGATTGCTGCCACTGACAACGTGACGTTGCGGCGAAAGCTCGCAATGGTCTCGCGAAATGCGTAGGAAATGCGCTGAATCATTCGTAGACCCCGCGTTCTTGGTCACGCACAATGACGCCACGGTCAAGCTGAATGACTCGCTTACGCATGGCATTTACAACGCGGTGGTCGTGGGTTGCCATTACAACAGTTGTGCCAGTGCCATTAATGGCTTCCAGCAAGGCCATGATGCCTTCACCGGTTGACGGGTCAAGGTTTCCGGTGGGCTCATCTGCCAACAAAATGAGTGGGCGGTTTACGAACGCCCGCGCAATGGAAACTCGTTGCTGTTCTCCGCCTGAAAGTTGGTGAGGAAGACGATCTTGCTTATCGCCAAGACCGACAAGTTCTAGAACTTGGGGAACCTGCTGAGCAATGATGTGGCGTGGTTTCCCGATGACTTCCAAAGCGAACGCAACGTTCTCGAAGACGGTCTTGTTTGGCAACAACTTGTAATCCTGAAACACGTTGCCCATGGTGCGACGCAAAAACGGAATCTGACTATTTGCCATTTCATTGATATTGCGACCAGCCACCCATACGTTGCCGCGTTCCGGACGTTCCTGGCGATTCATCAGGCGAAGAAGAGTTGATTTTCCCGAACCGGACGGCCCCACAAGGAACACAAATTCGCCCTTCGGAATATCAAAAGAGGCATCACGTACGGCCGGCGTTTCAGAGCCATAGACCTTGGAGACATTTTCGAGACGAATCATGAAGAGACCCAACCTAGCAATGCACGACTATCCCGCGAGTGCGGGCAGGAAACCCATACAGGCATTACTCTGCTTGCCCCCTGCGCCAACGCAGGAAGCCCTCCATAAAGGAATCAAGGTCGCCATCAAGAACGGCGGCAACGTTGCCAGATTCCACTTCTGTTCGAATGTCTTTCACCATCTGATACGGCTGAAGTACGTATGAACGAATCTGGCTTCCCCAACCCACCTGTGCGGGTTTACCAGCAATGCGATCTTTTTCGTTCTGGTGTTCTTCTTCAATCTTGGCAACAATCATTGCCTTCAAACGTGTCAGTGCTTTTTCGCGGTTCTGTAACTGACTACGTTCTTCTTGACTCGTCGCAACAGCACCAGTCGGTTCGTGAATAAGGCGAACTGCTGAAGAAGTCTTGTTCACGTGCTGGCCACCAGCACCAGATGCGCGAAACACTTCCATGCGAATTTCTGCTTCATTCACTTCAAGATCTGGGGCATCCATCACTGGCCACACCTGCACGCTTGCAAAACTGGTTTGGCGTCGGCCTTGGTTATCAAACGGGCTAATGCGTACGAGACGATGAGTTCCGCGCTCTGAAGTCATGAGACCGTATGCATAGCGGCCCTTGATTGTGAATTCGGCCGACATGATTCCGGCTTCAGTGCCAGGACTCACATCGTCAACATCTACAACAAAACCTTTGCGCTCGGCCCAACGAGTGAACATGCGCATCAACAGTTCGGCCCAGTCCTGAGCGTCAACTCCACCATCTTTGGCATTGATTTGCACTATGGCATCCGCGCCGTCATGTTCACCAGTGAACAAACTGCGCATCTCCAGAACTCCGAGTTCAGCCGCAACATGTGCAATACCCGCAGCGATGTCTGCCTCTTGTGAAGAGTCATCGATTTCACGAGCCATCTCATGGAGGACATCTAGATCATCAAGCTCAGCACGCATTGCCTCGTACGCATCAAGGTCAGCGCGCAAGTTCGAATACTCTCCTGTTACTCGCTTTGCGACATCTTGGTCGTCCCACAAGTCAGGTCGTGACACCTCTATTTCAAGCTCAGAAATACGGGCACGCGTTTGGTCAATATGCAAATACTCGTGCGATTCAGCAATACGAGTTGCTAGTTCGCGAAGGTCGGAAGTGAAATCACGCATGACGAGTTATGGCTCGGATTTCGACAGTCAGGCGGCAGCGCCGTGGCACATTTTGTATTTTTTGCCGGAATTACACGGACATGGCGAGTTACGTGGCGTGTTAGACCAGTCACTTGCATCTTTCACGATGGGCTTGCGCACTTCTTCTTCAGGTTGGGCAAGTAGTGAATGATCAACATCATCACTTGCTAAAGCAGCAGCGGTAAAACCGTCAGTAGCCACGTTTTCGCTACTTGTTTCAATGAGGTTTTGTACTTTGAGAACTGGCTGTTCTTCATTCACAACTTGAACGTGCATCACGTAACGAACAAAGTCTTGAGCAATGCCGGTCATCATCTGACCAAACATCTCGTATCCCTCGCGTTGCCATTCAGTCAGCGGGTCTTTCTGGCCCATGGCTCGCAAGTTAATTCCCTCTTGCAAGTAGTCCATCTCTTCAAGATGTTCACGCCAACGTTGGTCAATGATGCTGAGCATGACTTGGCGTTCAATCTGACGCAATGTCTCTGAACCCAACTCTTCTTCACGCATTTGATAATGCTTATTTGCATCAGCCATCACGAGGTCGTAAATGGCATCAGTCCCAGAACATTGATCAATCTGGTCTGCAGTGATTGTTGCTGGCCAGTAGCCAGACAACTCAAGTTCTAAACCGTCAACGTCCCATTCATCACTTGCCTCAGAGACACAGTGAGTCTCAATCAGCGAGTCAACGGCCTCAGCGAGATATTCCATAGCAGCAACCTTGAGGTCTGCGCCGGACAAGATCTGATCGCGGCGCATGTAAATAACTTTGCGCTGCTCGTTCATTACTTCGTCGTACTTCAAGACGTTCTTACGAATTTCACCATTGCGTTGTTCAACAGTTGTTTGCGCACGCTCGATGGCTTTTGTGACCATTTTTGCTTCAATAGCTTCGTCGTCTGGCAACGCGCGACCCATGACCCAGCTAAGAGCTCCGGTGGCGAATAGTCGCATGAGTTCGTCATCAAGGCTGAGATAAAAGCGACTTGCTCCAGGGTCACCTTGGCGTCCAGCGCGACCACGCAACTGATTGTCGATTCGGCGGCTGTCGTGACGCTCTGTTCCGAGCACGTAGAGACCGCCAACAGCGCGAACCTTATTGCCCTCTTCGATGCATTGCGCTTTCTGCAGCGGCAACAATTCGTCGTATCGGGCTTGTGCAGCTTTGCGATCAGCCTGGAATTCTTCTGGCATCTCTGCAATTGGTGCTGGCAGTGCGAAGTCGTCAACCAACAGGTCTGGGCTTACGCCTTCAGACAACACTTGTTGGCGTGCAAGAAGTTCTGGGTTTCCGCCGAGCAAAATATCAACGCCTCGACCAGCCATGTTTGTTGCAACCGTGACTGCACCGAGTCGGCCGGCTTGGGCAACAATCAACGCTTCACGAGTGTGCTGTTTTGCATTCAAAATCTCATGTTTGATGCCACGCTTGGAAAGTTCACGCGACAAGTGCTCGCTCTTTTCAACGCTGATAGTTCCGACAAGAATTGGTTGACCCTTTGCGTTTCGCCCAGCAATATCTTCAACAACAGCGCGAAATTTAGAATCTTCAGACTTGAAAATGAGGTCAGGTTCGTCTTCGCGCACAACATTGCGGTTGGTTGGAATTGGCACAACGTTCAGATCGTAGGTGTTTACCAATTCAGCGGCTTCTGTTTGTGCAGTTCCAGTCATGCCTGCAAGCTTGTTGTACATGCGGAAGTAGTTCTGCAGAGTAATGGTTGCAAGAGTTTGGTTCTCTTCGTTGATGCGTACGCCTTCTTTTGCTTCAACAGCTTGGTGAATACCTTCGCTCCAACGACGGCCCTCCAAAATACGGCCTGTGAATTCATCGACGATCTTTACGTCGCCACCATCAACGATGTAGTCCTTGTCGCGGCGGTATAGCTCTTTAGCCCTAAGAGCCACGGACAATTGGTGAACCAAGTTCTGCTGAACAGCGTCATACAAGTTGTCAAGACCAAGCTCTTTTTCAACTTTTTCGATACCAAGTTCAGTCGGAACAACAATTCGCTTGTCTTCTTCTACTTCGTAGTCAACATCGCGCTGCAAGATACGAACAATGGACGCGAACTTGTAATACATGTTTGCCGCATCAGCAATTCGACCCGAAATAATGAGAGGCGTACGCGCTTCGTCGATGAGGATGCTGTCTACTTCGTCAACAATGGCAAAGTTGTGGCCGCGTTGCACCTTGTCATCAAGCGAAGCAGCCATGTTGTCGCGCAAATAATCGAAACCAAATTCGTTGTTAGTTCCGTACGTAATGTCGCATGCATAGTCCATGCGCTTTTCGGCAGGAGACTCACGACGGCCAGGAATAACAAGACCAACATTGAGTCCCATGAACTGGTGAATACGCCCCATCCATTCGGCGTGGAAACGGGCTAAGTAATCGTTGACCGTGATGACATGGACACCATTGCCAGACAAGCCATTGAGATACGCAGGCAAAGTAGACACGAGGGTCTTTCCTTCACCAGTCTTCATTTCTGCAACCCAACCAAAGTGAAGCGCTGCCCCACCCATGAGCTGGACATCGAAATGGCGCTGCCCGATTACGCGGCTGGAAGCCTCGCGCACCACTGCAAATGATTCAACAAGAAGGTCATCAAGGGACTCGCCCCGCTCAAGACGTGATCTGAATTCACCGGTCTTTGCTTGAAGAGCCGAATCGGTCAATGCAGCCATTTCAGACTCAAGAGCATTGATGTCTGGCACCAGGCCTTGGAGGGCTTTTACTCGCTTGCCGTCGCCGGCTCGAAGGACGCGGTCGAGAACTTTCATGCAGTGTCCAAGCCTACCTGCGCCCTTTGAAAGAGCCAGTTCGCCATACAAGCCAGAACCCAGCAATACTTGACGCCCATATGACCTCCAGAGCAGTTGACACAGTGATTTTTGACCTCGGAGGGGTGATTATGCGTAATGGCGGACCTCGCGACTTCACGCGGCGTTACCCCGACCATGACCCGGCCGTCGTGGCCGAAATTGTGATGGGTCCCCATCACCTTGACACCGACCACCAGTGGCACCGGGTAGAGCGTGGCGAAATCACGCTTGACGAGTGCCGAGCCATTACTAAACAGAAACTGGATGACGCAGGAATTGTCGCAACGGTTCCCGCTAATGCTCCTGCGTCGAGCGCTAACCCATTCAACTTTCAACTCAATGATGAGATGGTCGCCTTCATACATGACCTGAAGTCAGCGGGAATTCCGATCGGAATCCTGACAAACAACGTGAAGGAATTTCGCCCAATGTGGTGGCCGCTCATGGACTACGAAAACATCTTCGACACCATTGTTGATAGTCACGAGGTTCAAATTCGTAAGCCAAACCCTGCCATTTACGAACTCACAATGGCACGCCTCAATGCCACACCAACTCGAACAGCATTCCTTGACGACCTGCTTGCCAATGTGCACGCCGCCAATGCGCTTGGCATGCACGGCGTTCATGTGGAAGAAGACTCAACAGGCGCAATAGCTACAGCCCGCGCTCTTACTGGGCTTTCGTAATGGCCGTTGATCAGCCCTGAGGCTCCCTCTAAGTAAATTAGGCAACTGTTACTGTTTGTAGGTAATGAAGCGCTATTCCGCCAGCCTCCTTGACCCAGCAGGCACGCGCCATGTCGAATTGCGGGTACGCACAAAAGCCACGTGGGGTTCAGACGCCTCAACTGTCACGGTTCGCTCAAGGGTTCGAACGCAAGCTTTACAAACCACCTCTGTTGCACTGCATTTGCGTGCCGATGCCATGCGTTCAATCCCCTCGGGTTCAGTTACTGCCCAGCTCACTCCGTCGCTTCATGAAGTGACGTTTGCTGTTGCCCCATCTGGTGAATGGAGCACATCAACATTCGCGGTAACACGCAGTCGCGGAGACAAGAACGTCGTCACGCATGCACTTCTTGCAGGCCGCGCAATGACATCCACGACCGTGAATCGCAAGGTGTATGTCT
>JBILOM010000165.1:0-4615 GCA_044374495.1 Ilumatobacteraceae bacterium
GCGTCGCCTTGGCGGAGACATTCGTACACTCGTTGGTGAAGATCCAGACATCGTGTTTGAACATCCTGGTCGCAGCACATTCGCTGCGTCTATGTATGTGGTGAAGCGTGGCGGAACAGTTGTTACCTGCGCAGCAACAAGTGGTTTCATGCTTGAATTCGACAACCGTCACTTCTGGATGCGTCTGAAGCGTCTTGTCGGTTCGCACTTTGCTAACTACAAAGAGGCATATGAAGCGAATCGTTTGATTTCAAAGGGAATGATTCATCCTGTGATGTCTCAAGTGTTCACGCTTGAACAAACGGGTGAAGCTGCGTACCAAGTTCATAACAACATGCACGAAGGAAAACTTGGTGTGTTGTGCTTGGCCCCGGAAGAAGGCCTTGGTGTTGATGACCATGAGTTGCGTGCAAAAGTTGCAGACAAACTCACTTGGTTCCGTCGTTAGAAAGAATTAGGAAACAGAATGATTCTCACTGAAATTGACCACGTCGCAATTGCTGTTCGTGATTTAGAGGCAGCTATCAAGTATTACCAAGAAGCATTTGGTGCAACTGTTGATCACCGCGAAGTTGTGGAAAGCGACGGCGTTGAAGAAGCGTTGTTGAAAGTTGCTGAAAGCTACATTCAGTTGCTCACGCCTACGAACCCAGATTCACCAGTCGCAAAAGCAATTGAGAAGCGTGGCGAAGGTCTTCATCACATTGGATACCGAGTTGACAATTGTGCAGAGGCACTTGCCAGCATGATTGCTGCAGGCGCAACACCAATCGATAAGGCCCCTCGTCCTGGTAGCCGTGGTACAACCGTTGCATTCATTCACCCAAAGGGCAGCTTCGGAACACTGATCGAGCTCGTTCAGGAATAGTTGTAGACATGTCACATGCGTGACATTGTTTTTACACTCATAGGCGCCGCCAGCGGCTACAAAGCAATTACACGCGCACGTACTGACATTGCTCGATTTCGGATAGCCGGTGAAACATTCGGGGAATCGCACTTCACGAACGGAAACATTGCAACTCCGATAGTGATCGCAGTAAATGCAGCCTTGTATTTTTTGCTCGCTCAGCAATTCGAACACGACGTAACGGTCTTGACCTACGGAGTGTTGGTAGGCGCTGGCATGTGGTTGTCTCTCATAGACATAGATACGCACCTACTTCCTCGGCGCATTGTGTACCGCACCATCGCAGTAGCAATGCCACTACTTGTCCTGTCAGCGTTTTTTGACGACACAGGTTCCATCGCAGGCATGTTCGTCGGTGGCATTGCCATGTGGTGCATGTTGCGCGTTCTTGAGGTCTTGTCGCGCGGTGACTTGGGTGGTGGCGATGTTGGCCTTGGTGGCTTACTTGGTTTCTATCTCGGCTGGCTTTCCTACGAAGCCATATTGGTCGGCCTCTTCGCATCTTTTTTGGTCGGTGGCTTCTTTGCAGTGGCGTTGCTGGTGACACGAAAGGCAAACAGGAACACGCATTTCGCATTCGGCCCGTTTCTCATCGTCGGAACACTCATCGCTGTTCTACGATGACTTCACACACGTAAGGGGTTTCACATGTCGGAATTATCAGGAATGGTTGCAATTGTCACCGGTTCATCAAGTGGCATCGGTGAACGCACCGCACAACGCCTCGCCGAATTAGGCGCCCATGTTGTTGTGAACTCTGCAAGTTCTGTTGAGGCAGGGGAGAAACTGGCAGCATCACTTCCGAATGGCGCCATTTACATACAAGCCGACATCAGTGACAAAGCTCAGTGTGAGAATCTCATCAATGGCACCATTGCAAAGTTTGGCAAGTTGGATCTTCTTGTAAACAATGCGGGCTGGACCACATTGGTTCCACACGCAGACCTTGAAGCACTCACTGACGAAATCTTCGAGCGCACATTTGAAGTGAACGTATTCGGTACATGGCAACTTACAAAAATGGCAATGCCACATTTGCTTAAGTCTGAAGACGGCAATGTTGTCAACATCACTTCAGTTGCTGGTGTTCGCCCCATGGGTTCTTCCATCGCCTATTCAATGACAAAAGCCGCTCTGAACCAAATGACGCGCCTCATGGCAAAGAGCCACGGTCCAGTTCGTCACAATGCAGTTGCCCCTGGGTTAGTGGAAACACCATGGACCAAAGATTGGGCAAATCAACATGCAGGCGTTGCTGCAATGGCACCGCTGAAGCGTTCAGCTACGCCAGACGATTGCGCAGAAGCTGTTCTTGCATTAGTGCGTAACAAGTACGTCACCGGACAAATTTTTGTTGTCGATGGTGGACTGACTCAAGTCAGTTAATTACTTGCGCGGGCCGCGATACGGCTGCACGCCACCAGAAGGCACTGTGCCCAAACGTCCGCGTTGGTAATCATCCATAGCTTGCTGCAGTTCTGCACGCGTGTTCATTACGAATGGACCATATTGTTCCACCGGCTCGCCAATTGGTTGACCACCTAGCAGAATCACATCAAGTGCTTCATGTGGCGACGCCGCCAACGTAATGGAATCGCCAGTACCAAACACAGCTGTTTGCCCAACAGTGAATGCATGGCGATCAATACCCACAAAGCCAGAACCTTTCACCACGTGCGCAAGGGCGTTGAAGGCAGGATTCCATGGAAGCACCATTTGTGAGCCTGGAAGAATTGTCGCGTGTGCCATAACAATTGGCGTGCGCGTCGAACCTGGCCCTTGTATGCCAGCAATGTCGCCAGCAATAAGTCGAACCAATGTTCCGGCATCGGGAGTCGTAAACAACTTCACTTGATCTGCATCAAGGTTCTGGTACGCCGGTGAAACCATTTTCTGCGCTGCAGGCAAGTTCACCCACAATTGCAATCCGTGAAAGAGGCCTCCGCTAATCACTAATTGTTCTGGCGGAGTTTCAATGTGCAAGATGCCACCACCAGCAGTCATCCACTGTGTCGAGCCATCTTTGATGATTCCGCCACCACCGTGTGAGTCTTGGTGAATGAATGCGCCATCCATGATGTACGTGACTGTTTCAAAACCACGATGTGGGTGCCAATCAGTTCCGCGCGCTTCATACGGCGGGTAATCAACTGAACCCATTTGGTCCATCATGATGAACGGATCAAGTACTTCTTTCGGAATACCAGCGAATGCACGACGCACAGGAAATCCTTCGCCTTCGAAACCGCTCGGGGCAGTGGTGAGTGAAATGAGCGGACGATCTTGGGCAAGAACGGTTGGCGCTTCAATGCGGGGAAGCGTGAGGGTATCGGCGGTAACTGCAGGCATATATGGACCTTTCGGATCAGTGGGAGATAGTTGCGTACGCAACCATTTCCCATATCGGCAATGGTATTGGGTTTTGACGGCAACGACAACCAAGCCTGCGATACTGAAGAACCATGATTGTTCATCTCATCGACGGAACCTACGAGCTCTACCGCCAACACTTTGGCCAGGCCGTTCGTCACAGCAGTCCACCACCATTGTCTGCAACTCGTGGTGTTGTTACGTCAACATTGCAGTTGCTGGTGGGCGGCGCAACGCATGTCACAGTTGCAGTCGATCATGTCATCGAAAGTTTCCGTAACCAGATGTATGAGGGTTACAAAACCTCTGACGGCATGGAAGTCGAAATCCTCGAGCAGATTCCTCTTATGGAAGATGCATTGCGTTCACTCGGTGTTCCGGTGTGGCCAATGGTGAAGTACGAAGCCGACGATGGTTTAGCTGCCGGTGCACTAATCGCGTCATTAGATGACCGCGTTGATCAGGTGCAGATGATTACGCCGGACAAAGATCTTGGTCAGTGTGTAGTCGGCAACCGCGTGGTGCAATACGACCGTCGCAATGATCTCATCGTTAACGAAACAGCAATCATCGAAAAATTTGGTGTTGGTCCTGCAAGCATCGCTGACTGGCTCGGTCTTGTCGGCGACACAGCAGATGGTTTCCCTGGTCTGCCTGGTTGGGGTGCAAAGAGCGCAACTTCGGTGTTGGCCCGTTACTTACATATCAGTGACATACCTGATGACGAAGCACAGTGGGCAACAGATGGTGTTGCAGTACGTGGTGCAGCAAAGCTTGCCGCCACGCTTCGCGATCAACGCCCCATGGCTGAGTTGTTCAAACAAGTCGCAACCGTTGTTACAGATGTATCTGACGATGTTCCACTCGGTTCAGTCGACGACTGGGAATGGCGCGGCCCCACAAAAGATCTAGGCGCAATTGCCAAGCAACTAAACATGACTGACCTCGTGGAACGCACAGAGCGGGCCATGGTCGGCCGCCGCAGTTAATTACTTAACAGCAGCTGGTTTGGCTTTCATCGTGTACTTCAAAGTACGCGGCTTGATTTTGGTTTTGTCTGGGCGTGCCTTCTTAGAAGTTGTCAACCATTGACGTGTCCACTTGCCTGATGCAGAAAGTGTTGCCGTGTTCGCACGAACTGCAGCAACAAGCGGGGCAGGCAGAACGCATGCCTTCTTTGGCGTGTACCAACGCCACTTAATTGTCTTAATCTTCTTGGCTGTTCCAAAAGGAGCAAATGTGCACTTGTACTTCTTGGTTTTTGCACCAACTTTGTATGACGAAGAGATAGTCATTTTGATCTTGCCTGCGTAACTCTTCATACGAATCTTTGGC
>JBILOM010000184.1:0-4573 GCA_044374495.1 Ilumatobacteraceae bacterium
CGTTTCGTCATAACAGGCAATAAGTGATTGAAAAATGTCTCGCTCCATCTCGACATGCCCACCAGCGGCCAAAAGTGTTAACGACAACACTCGATCCGGATAATCAGTAGCAACCATTCGTGCGAGTCGGTTACCAAAAGCATGCCCCACAAGATGAAAAGACGTAACTTCAGCCGTATCTATTGAATCAATGACATATCGAGCCAAATCATGCAACGTTGGTTCACCTGGGAGACTGCGCGGCGGATCTATAGACAATGTCTGAAATCCTGCAGTGCGAAGCAACGTGCACAACTCATCAAAATCTGATGCAGGTCGTCCTAATGACGGAAGAAGCACCACGGTGTCCATGAGGAAATGATACTTCTATTTGGATTTATGGTTTTTCGTTCTACCGTTGTACCTCGCTAAGGTTTTTCTGGTAATAATTGTGGAATGTCGGACCAGCCATCAAAAAGACGAATGTCTGAGATTGGTGACGAAAGCCGTACGCGCATTCTTGATGCCGCAGAGACACTTTTCTTAGAGAAGGGTTACGAGCGAACCACTCTTGTAGATGTCGGCAAATTGGCAGGCATCAGCTACGGATCTATTCCATGGCATTTTCAAAACAAGCAAGGACTGCTATTTGCCGTCGCGGAACGCGCATGGCAATCAACCAGCAGTCATGAACCCCTCACGCCTGGCATTCATGGGCTCAACACGATTATCGCGCAGCAGACTCATTGGGATAATCACCGATTAACCCCCGTCTTGAATTTGCTATATCAAATTGAAATTGATTTTGATGCCGAATGGCACAAATGGGGAGTCGAATTGGATTTCGATCGGCACCAGGAGATTATTCAATGGATTCACGCAACTATGGGTGACAGAGCCATTGGAGGTGGTGTCACCCCCGAATCACTGGCGTATTACATCTCCTCGGCTGGTCGCGGAATTGGTGCAAAACTTGCTCAATTTGGCCCTTTCCCCGACAGTGTCTTTCCACGTGAAGCCTTACGCCAAAGCATCATTTTCCTGATGGGCCTTAAGGAGTAGCGCTCAGCGTCCAGATTTCTATATCTTGACAATATTCTATAATGCCGTTATAGTGCCCTGAGTCACATCGTTCGATGTGACCGAAATGGGAGACCCTTATGAAACACACGACTATGGGCCATCGGCACATTCTTCGTTCAGTAGCAGCCAGCGTGGCACTGTCACTCGCAGTCTCAGCTGTAGCGGCAACCGGCACAAGCGCTGCGACGCGACCATCAGCGGTAAAAGCTAAAACGGGCGGTGAAGCAACCGTTGCAATCAACGAAACCTTCGCCGGATTTTGTTACTCGGCACTAGTAGCTGGTACCGCACTCAACGGAATGTCCACAATATTTGAATCACTTTTCCTCAAGGCTAAGAATGGTGATCCGATCGGATTACTCGCTAGCGGCGCAACGTCTACTCCTGACTTCAAAACGTGGACCATCACATTGCGCCCAGGAATTTCGTATACAAACGGACAAGCCTTCAATGCCGATTCAGCTATGGAGAACTTGAACTACATCAGAGGCGCAAAGTACGTACCACCTGCAACCAATTTGTGGACACTTGGTGTCGGAGTTGCTGGTTTTGCGAACATTACCTCATTAACAAAAATTGATGACTTGAGTTTCTCTGTTGCTCTCTTCAAATCACAAAACGACTTCCCCATTTCACTTGCTGGAATTGGCATGCGCGCAACTGCGCAGTTGGCTACTGGAGCAACCTGTTCCTCAACACCAATCGGAACCGGACCATTCACAATGTCAAGCTGGTCAGCGACCGAGCTTGTTGTGGTGAAAAACCCTAACTATTGGCGCAAGAACCCTGCTCGCCCAACCGTCAAACTGCCCTTGCTCGATAAGATTTCTTTCATTGTTGTCGCTGAGTCATCTCAGCGCGCCGCTGCAGTTCGCAAAAAGTCAGTTGATATGGCATTCTTTACAGGGCGTACCGACAACACATACATCGCGGACCTTCAGCAACGCAAGAGTGTCGTCACTGTCTACTCGTCTCCAAGCCTGTTCTTTCCATCGTTGTATCTCAATCAGTCAAACGGCGGTCCGTTCTCAGACGTCAATGCACGCCTTGCGGTCGTGAACTGTATTGATCGTGCAAACTTCAACAAGGTTCGCCTGAAGGGTCGCGGAGAAACACCAACCTCAGTTTTGGGTTCACTCAACATTGGATATTCAAAAAAAGGCTTCACACCGTTTAATCCAACTAAGTCGAAACAGTATGTTGCGTCTTACCTTGCAGCAAATCCCGGTAAGACAAGTTTGACCTTTACAGTTCCATTTGAGTCAGCCACCCAAGTGCAGAACAATGCGAAATTCCTTCAAGAAACATTTGTGAAGTGTGGCATCACGATGAATATCCTTACTGAAGAACAAGCAGTCTGGGCCGGCAAGGCGTACAACGTCGTTACTGGTAAACAACCATATGACGCGCTGTACACCGCAGGCCTTACGGATGTTGTTGCAGTTGGAAACTTCGCAGTTTTCGCAACAAACCAATTCCCTACTGACAGTCCGAATCCGCTGAAGGGATTCTTCCGCAACACTCTCGGACCGTTATACAACTTGACACGTCATACCGACACATCAATTGATGATTTGTTGTGGCAAGGACGAGCAGCATCCACCAAGGCTTCTTCAAAGGCCGCTTATCAAGCAGCCACACAGAAAATTCAAGAGCTAGGAATTATGACGTCGATTGCAAACTTCGGTTGGTCGCTCGTTTCGAACAAGAAATCGAAACTCAGCGCTCCTGGATCAATTGCAATTGTCAAGGGACAAGCAACTCAAGCGGTAAACCCAAGCTGGACCGACTGGGCCGGTATCTCAAAGGGATAAATACCCCTATCCCCTCAGATTGAGAGGGCGAGCCTGTACGGGCTCGCCCTCTCTGTATTTACAACATCATTTTCAGAAGACAGAAGGCCATATGGCAAATATTTCAGGCACAATCGATCCTCGCTTTGCAAAAGTACAAAACATTTTCGAGCGCAATTTCGATAACGGCGATGACCTCGGTGCGTCAGTCGCACTCATCGTTGATGGAGAAATGGTCATCGACTTATGGGGTGGTTTCATCGACCAAGAGAAGACTCTCCCGTGGCAGGAAGATTCAATCGTTCCGGTCTATTCAACATCGAAGACGATGGTGGCCCTCTGCGCTTTAATTCTGATTGATCGAGGTCTTCTCGACCCATTCGCACCAGTCGCCAAGTACTGGCCAGAGTTCGCGGCAAACGGTAAAGACAAGATTGAAGTGCGCCATGTGATGTCGCATACATCAGGACTACCTGCATGGGAACAACCTGTCACTATTGATGATGTTTACGATTGGAATCGTGCAACATCGATGCTGGCAGCACAAGCACCCTGGTGGGAGCCTGGATCTGCATCTGGTTACGAACTCGTGAGCTATAACCATTTGGTAGGGGAACTGATTCGTCGCGTTAGTGGCATGACCCCTCCTGATTTCTTTAAACAAGAAATTTCTGGGCCATTGCAACTGGATTATCACTTTGGCGTCACTCCCGCCATCGAAGGCAGAGTTTCGCCGATGATCCCTATCTCAAATCCAGTTATTGACTGGGCGACATTGGACCCGGAATCAATCATGATGAGGACTTTTATGAGCCCATTTTTCGGTCCCGCCGCTGGTGCACCCGAATACCTCGCCTACCCATTCACTATGAATGGCGTGACAAATGCTCGCTCCATTGCGCGTGCACAAGCAGTTGTTTCACATGATGGCGATTTTGAAGGTCGCACGTTGCTGTCTCAGGCCACCATTGATCTCATTTTTGAACAGCAATCAAACGGTATCGATTTGGTTCTTGGCACTCAGACACGATTCGGAATTGGATACGCAATGCCGGGTGATGATTGGAAAGTGACACCTAAAGGTCGCACATGCTGGTGGGCCGGATTAGGGGGATCTCGCATTGTCAATATTCTCGGCCAGCGCGCAACCTTTGCATACGCTATGAACGCGATGTATCCGGCACTGATTGGTGACCATCGAAGCACTGACATGGTGGATGCCATAGTAGAAATCTTGGAAGCATGAGCAAGATTAAGATTGACGACGTTGCTGTAGAGGCATACACCTATCTGTATCCGCTTGTCATTATGGAAGTAACGCGGCGTCAAATTCTGAGTCTCAACGCTGCAAAGTATGGCTCAGAGAATCTGTTTATTCACAACCGTTCAATGGCGAATGAAAAATGGCGCTCTGTGGCAAGAACAAACATTGACACTTTGTTTTCGAGTGCATGGATAGACCTTTCAGACGGTCCTGCCTACATGACTTTGCCACCTGCGGGCGATCGATACCACATGTTTCAAATGCTCGATATGTGGACCGACACATACGCAGTGATTGGTTCGAGAACAATTGGTGGCAACGGTGTCCGTGCAAAAATTGTTGGTCCTGGTTGGTACAACGAATCAGCAGACGATGCAGATGTACTAATTATGTGCCCTACTTCAACTACATGGGTAATCGGTCGCACCTATGCTCAAGCTGGTGACGACATCGA
>JBILOM010000168.1:0-4552 GCA_044374495.1 Ilumatobacteraceae bacterium
TGCACCAGCGACAGAGATGGATCCAGAACCAGTAGCGGTGTCTGCGGTTGGTGTGAAGATGACGGTGTAAACAGTCGACGACGAAGCTGTGAATGATGACAGTGTTCCGCCAGACACGGTGATGTCACCCACAGCAAAGTCGGTTGCTGCTTCAGACAGTGTGAACGTGATGGTGTCTGTCTGGCCGGATTTGAGTGTTCCTGAACCTGTTCGCGTCAAAGTAACTGTTGGTGCGAGGGTGTCATAGGTGATGGCGGTGGCAGAACTCGCCGTGTTTGAGTTTCCTGCAGCATCGGTGAATGTTGCATCAGCGACAGAGATGGATCCAGAACCAGTAGCGGTGTCTGCGGTTGGTGTGAACACCACTGAATACACGGTTGATGATGTGGCTGTGAATGATGACAGTGTTCCGCCAGAAACGGTGATGTCACCCACAGCAAAATCGGTTGCTGCTTCAGACAGTGTGAACGTGATGGTGTCTGTCTGGCCAGACTTGAGTGTTCCAGAGCCTGATCGTGCAAGAGACACTGTCGGCGCGGTGATATCAATTGTGGCAGGTAAGCCTGAAGAAGATGTTTGCGTGTCTGTGACACCATCAATTTGTGTGGTTGCAACTGAGCGGAATTTATACAGGCCTGGAGAGAGTTCAGCTGTGACGCAACTCCATGCTCCGGTAGATGTGTCTGCGCTACATGCTGAACCGGTGTTGGTCCATGTTCCTGTTGATGCACTCGTGTCTGACGTTGATGATGCTATGGCGTACGACAACTGCACCGACGCTCCCATTGCAGCGGTTCCGGTAAAGGTCAGTGTTTGGCTAGAAGTGATGTTGTCTGAAGTTGACACACCAACGTCGGAAGCGACGCTTAAGTCTGGTGTTGTTGGTGCTGGGACTAAATACCTAATGACTACAATTCCGGATCCGCCATCACCGCCAAAACTTGAACTTGCTTCGCCACTTGGATAGCCAGCACCGCCTCCGCCACTTCCGGTGTTTGCTTGGCCGTTACCAGCTTTTGTTCTGTAGGCATAAACAGTGCCGGCACCACCGACGCCGGAACCGCCGAGGCCTGCGGTACCTGGGCTTGAGTGAACGCCACCACCGCCTCCTCCTCCGTAAAAAAGTGATGATCCAGTTATTGAGGAACTAACTCCCGCACCACCTGTGCCGCCTGTGTTTGCGCCGCCTGCGCCTCCGCCGCTGGCTGCGCCACCGCCACCTCCTCCCGTATAATTACCTGAGGCTCCGCCATTTCCTCCGCCACCGTTGTTTCCTTGACCTGAAGTTCCAGTTCCTGCGTTGCTGGTGCTGCCACCGCCACCGCCGGAGCCGCCCGAAAGCCCTTCGCAGTAGTTCCAACTTCCGCCACCGCCACCGCCACTAGAGGTAACAGTGCTGAGCGACGAGTTCGCACCATTTTTTGAGCGCAAATTTAGATCTGAGCAGTTATGGGCACCGCCTGTTGCGCCGATTCCACCTGCGCCAACTGCGACAGAGATTGGCGAGCCTGAAGTGAGCCCCGTCAGTGTCCCTGTACGTACTCCACCTGCGCCACCGCCACCGCCGACGTGGGCACCGCCGCCACCACCGCCACCGACAACAAGATAATCAACACTTGTGACTCCTTGCGGCACTGTCCAAGTGGCATTGCCCACGTCGGCAAAAGTGCGGACAATGTACTTTGAAGAACCTGAAGTTCCGTCTGCAACCAGCGCACCGGTTTGTGTGGCACTGGAAAGAAGAGTTGTCGTAGATGCTGCAAAGTTAATTGTTAGTGAGTTGGATGCAGTGTTGTTATTTCCGAAAGCATCTGTGAACCTGCTGGCAGCGACTGACACTGTTCCTGTTCCTGACGTACTTCCAGATGCCGTGAAAGTAACGGTCCGCGATGTTCCTGATGTTGTGAGTGCAGAAAGTGAACCTCGTGTCACGCTGAAGTCGTCAAGGGTGAGGTCGCTAGTGTTTTCATTGAGAGTAATTGAGATGGTGCACGTGGAACCCGAAACGTATGGCGCCGTGCAGCCAGAAAGGGCGATGGTTGGAGGGATACCTTCGACCTTTTGTGTTGCCTGTGTTGTAATTGCGCTGTGGGTGAGTGTCGCGTTGTTAGATGCAGTATCGGCAATAGTGCCACCATTTAGGGCGAGGGCGTTCGCTGTTATTGCCAATCCATCCGTGTCACTATCGTCCAATGCTACGGGGTAAGAGAACAGCAGTGCTGATGTTCCAGTCCCTGATGTGTACGTGGCGAATTTGCTGGTTAGTCCCGCAAGGGCGATTTGCGGTGCACCGGTGACGTTTACATTTTCTGTGAATGTAACTGTCACATTGACTACATCGTTGATTTTGTAGGTGTTGTCTGAACCGGCATCTGAGGAGAAGGCCACGCTTGTGACTGTTGGTGCGGTCGTGTCAATGGTGATGTTCAAGGCCGTTGATGAAGTTTCGGTAAATGTCTCATCATCTAGGTATGTGGTACTTGAGGCTCTTACTGCATAACTGCCTGGGTTCAGAACATCTGTAGTGCAGCTCCACTCACCTGAGTTTGGATCGGTGGTACACGTCGCGCCGGTATTCGTCCATGATCCACTTGAAGGACTGGTGCCTTGTGGTGCTACGGATAGTTGCACAACAGATCCGAATGCTGATGCGCCGGTAAATGTGAGGGTTTGGTTAGACGTGATGTTGTCTGTCGTCGAGATGCCGATATCGGATGCGTTAATAAGGTCTGGTTCAGATGTTGCTGGCAATGCATATCTGACAACGACGAGTCCAGATCCTCCCGTGCCTCCAGCGCTTGAAGACGCAACAGCGCCGCCTCCGCCGCCTCCGCCGTTTCCGCTATTCGAAGCGCCAGAGGCTCCAGTGAAACTAACGCCCGCAGCAGCACCAGAGCCACCAGCACCGTAGGTGCCGGCCGCGCCAGATATGGAAGAACTTGTACCTACGCCGCTTGCTCCGCCAGATGAACCTGCCGAGCCGTTTCCTGTAGTACCGCCACCACCGCCGCCGCGTGCTCCGCCTGTTCCGCCGTTTCCTCCGCGTGCCGATGTGGTGGTCCCATTTTGTGCTGCACCTCCAGCACCTTCTGTTGATCCGTTCATATTTCCACGGCTTCCGCCACCAGCTTGACCACCGGTAGAAATGATCGAACCAAATTGTGAGGACGAACCATTCGTGCCGTTCTGTGTTGAGCGCACACTTACCCCACCTGATCCTCCAGCGCCTACGACAACTGTGTAGGAATCACCAGGAGTCACACTGACGGTTGAAGATTGCATCATTCCAGCACCACCTCCCGCACCGCCGGAGTTGTCCCAACCGTTACCGCCACCGCCGCCTCCAGCAACCACGAGATAGTTCACTGAAGTGACACCTTTTGGTGCAATCCAAGAAGTCGACCCAGCGGTTTGATACGTGTGAATTACATATCGTGATGCGCCTGAAGTTCCGGCGGTTACCGATGTTCCGGTTACTGTGGCACTACTAATCACCGTGCGGTTGCTTGGTGCAGAGATGGTGATGGTCAGCGTGTTTGAAGCGGCGTTGGTATTTCCGTTGCTATCAGTGATTGATCCGACTGCGACAAGGACGGACCCGTTTGAACTTTCAGAACCCGCAGGGGTGAACGAAACTGTTCGAGTGAGACCTGAAGCGGTGAGTGAAGACAATGTGCCGCGTGTTGTGTTGAAGTCTGAGAGCGTCAGGTCGCTTACATTGTCGCTCAATGTGATAGTGATTGTGCAGGATGTGCCAGCTGTGTAGCTCGAAGCGCAACCGCTGAGCGAGATGGTTGGTGCAAGCGTGTCGTAGGAGATTGTGGTGGGGTCGGATGCTGTGTTCGAGTTTCCTGCTGCATCGGTGAATGTTGCGCCAGCAACTGAAACAGATCCTGAGCCTGTTTGTGTGCTAGCAGTTGGGGTGAAGATGGCGGTGTAGATGGTTGATGATGTGGCTGTAAATGATGAGAGTGTTCCACCCGACACGGTGATGTCGCCCACGACAAAATCGCTCGCTGCTTCCGAGAGCGTGAAGGTCAATGTTGCCGTCTGGCCAGAGCGAAGAGGTCCTGAACCGCTGCGGGTGATGGCGACAGTTGGTGCAGTTGAATCGTTGGTGAAAGTAATCGTCTGGGTCGAAGTCAACCGTGGTAGGTAAGTGGTATTGCTTCCGGCACCGCCGTATTCCGCAACGTAGTAGTTCGCGCCGTAATTGCATTGAAGGTCATCCCAGTAACCAGACGATGACCACGACCAATCTATTTGAAGGCAGTCTTGATCATTGCTGTTGGGCTCTCCAGATTGCCAGTCTCCTTTAATGTCGCGTCCAGAGGTTGCAGCAGTGGGACGGGTTGACCACGACCAGGCATTGCCGTCAAGCCATCGCCAGTTGTTTTCAGATGAACCTGAGATGTACCAGCCTTCGTCAGCAGCGCCGAGCCACACCTGGGTGTTCGTGCCTTTCAGTAAACCTCGTACTGATCGTGATTGTTCGGCAGATTCTAAGCTTGCAAGTCGCGGCGAAGGCACGTTGTTGAGAGCTGGAAGTGAC
>JBILOM010000106.1:0-4517 GCA_044374495.1 Ilumatobacteraceae bacterium
GAGTCGGTAGGGGAATTCTCTTACCGACTCTATTTTTTTATCTATGCACTCGGAGATCTGTGTACCTATGACATCTAACATCACAGAACTAATAGGTGTCTACGACGCCGACTCCACATTGTTAGGTGAGATCTCCTACTGGGTCGGCGCTCGTTTCGGCATCACTCATTGTTCGCTGTGTGAACTCACTCACGGCTTATTCACGAAGAAGTCCGAATGGACGCAGTGTGCAGAATCATTCACTGTTCCCTTTCATCTTTTTCACCGTGACGACGCCCCTCACGATGTCATCGCTGCACTTGCCGGTCACTTTCCTGCTGTGTTGCAACGCACTACCGAAGGTCTAAAAGTCATCCTTACCAAAGAAGAACTTGAGCATTTCGATGGCCACACTTCAGACTTTGCCGAGTGGATCACCAACTACCTCAACCCCGCATAAGAGCGGAGACCAATGGGTCTACTATGACAATTAGCGAAGCGCAACGATTCGACATGCAGCTCGGACTGCGATCACACCTAGGAGACGACGTGGCAAACATACTTATGGAACACCTGCCACCCTCAGGCTGGTCAGACGTCGCCCGCAAACAAGACATCGTCGAAATTCGCAAGGATCTCACCCGCATCAACGGAACCTTGAAGGTCATCATTGGTGGCGTACTCACGGTGTCAGCCGCCATCATTGTCTTGCTGATTCAACTGAACCAGAACATCTCTTCGCTCTGATCAGTTACTAGATCGTTGCGCGGCGTTTACGGCGTCGGGCTTGGGTCGGAAGCAAGAATCCAAAACCGACAGCTAGCGAGATCGGAATCGCAATCAAAACTCGCGTTAAAGTTGAAGTCTTGTTGATGTTCCCAATCAAGACCCCAAGAGTGAACGTCGTAGCTTTACCGTTTGGAAGCTTGGCCGTTACAACCACACGATGTGATCCAGACTTCACTCCGAATGGCAATTTGTATGTGCCACTCATCGTGCCGTCAGTTCCAACAACCGCAGAACCCAATTGTGTTGGTGTTGAGAACAACCACACTTCAACAATTGATTTAGGTTCGAAACCACCAACGCTCACCTTGATTAAGTCACCAGCAGACAAATGAACTGTGCCATCGGTATCGAGTGGCAAAGTCTTTCCGGCGCTATCTGTACCAGACAATGTGGCACTGACTGAACCTGTGTTTATGACCATCTGATTGTTCTCACGAGATACTTTCGCATCAGCGTCTACTCCATCAACCTGCACTGCAGTTTGACCTGCTGCAACTTTGGAAGCAGCTGGTGGCCCGACAGTTGTTGTTGTCACAACTTGAGGAAGAGTAGTTGTTGTAACAACTGTTTTTGATTTCGCTGATGCGATAGTTGTTGAAGTTGTTGTCGGAACAGGCAATCCATTAGCGCCTAGCACTGCGACAGTGGTCGTTGTCGTAGTTGGTGCAACCGTAGCGACAGTCGCCTGGCCTTGCGCGACCGTAGTTACTGGGGCTTGGATGACAATCGACAATGCTGGTGCAGCTGTTGTCGTGGTAGTGGCAGCTGGTTTTGTTGTAGTAGTAGTGGTGGTAGTAGTAGTAGTAGTGGTGGTAGTGGTAGTAGTAGGAGTAGCCCCACCCGTGAAGGTCAATATTTCAGTTACTGACTCGACTAAATAGGTTGAGTCGGCTGCCTTAGTGACGGTAAGTGAGCATGTTCCTGATGTTTTGGCGGTCACAACACCAGACGCAAGCGTGCAGGTTGCAGTGCCAGATGTAACAGAAGATGTGACTGCCCCAGTTCCCGAACCACCAGTAGTGGCAACAGTGATCCCAGTGATTGCATCACCAGAGGTTGTAGTTACTGCAAGAGCAGTTTGTGTTTTCTTAGCAAACGTCACTGTTGTCGCGGTTGATGAATCAGCGGAATATATGCCGCTCGCTGCTTTTGTTGCTGTCACAGTGCATGTACCGGGCGATGTTGCCCTCAACTTCGTGCCACTAATGATTGAACAACCAGCAGTTCCTGTTGTTGTTACGGCATAAGTAAGAGCACCACTTCCAGAACCACCAGAAATATCAAGACTGAGATCAGTTCCATACGTGCCACTTGTTGATGTCAGTACTACTGCTGTTTGCGAAGACAAAGTATTCGTAGTGACAGAATCCTTAGCACTTTCAAGTGAGTCCAGGTAGTTAGTTCCATCACCAATCGCGGTCACTGTGATCTTGTACACAGTGTTATCTGCAATCGACCCATACGTCGAGGAAGTGATCGTTGTCGATGTACCCGATACCCCAGTTTTGGTACCAAGCACGGAAGAACCAGCAGAGTTGTAGATCTTTACTGTGAATGAAGCAGCGTTGGCATTTGCCGCCCACGACACATTGATTGACTTGAGGGTTGATGACGTTGCGGCAGCTGCCACCGACGATGGAGTTGGTAGTGCCGAAGCTGCTGCTGACACAGTGACCGCACTGTAAGTGGAAGTTGTGGTGCCGTTACCCAATTGTCCGTCTGAGTTTTGCCCCCAACACTTAATCGTCGTGTCAATTAGTAGTGCACATGTATGCGTATACCCTGCAGAAATTTGGGTGACTCCTCCAGTGACCCCACTCACTGCTGTCGGAACAATTTGGTTCGCTGTATTTTCAACTCCTACTTGGCCAAGGGCATTCCATCCCCAGCACCACGGAGTTCCATCAGCCTTCACCGCGCACGAGTTGTGGTTATTCGACGACACAGAAAGTGCGCCTTCAAATCCAGCAATAGTCACTGGAGATGTTCGGTTAGTCGTGTCGCCGATACCGAGTTGCCCTTCCGGGTTATAGCCCCAGCATTTCAAGGCCAGGTCTGTTGCAAAGGCACAAATGTGTTGACCTTTTGATTTGGAAAGGAATGTAACTCCGGCCAAACCGTAATTGCCAGTCAACCTCTCCCCCCAACAATTAATCGTTTCATTCCCGAGCAAAACACACGTGAAGAACCCCCCAGCACGAATTTGTGTTGCCGTAGAGATATCTGGAACGGCTTTGGGAATGCTTGAAGCAGGACCACTGCTACCCAAGATGTAGTAATGGTTCCACCCCCAACACCAGGCTCGTCCATTTGATGTCACGGCGCAAGCATGACCGGAACCGGTAGACACTTGGGTGACCCCGATCAAGTATGAGACCCCCGTCGAGTCCTTGACTTGTACTGGGCGACTTCGGTTTGTAGTTGTGCCATCACCTAGAGAACTATTGCCATTACCGCCCCAGCACCACACCGTTGTATCCGATTTGAGTGCGCATGCATAGTCATATCCCGTATCAACACTGACCACATCTGTCAGATCGAGCACTTGTACTGGACGACTTCGGTTTGTTGTTGTGCCGTCACCGAGCTGTCCAGAAGAATTAAGTCCCCAGCACCACACCGTTGCATCTGATTTTGTTGCACAGGTGAATTTGCCATTTGTCTCAACACGAGTGAAACCTGAAATCGGTGCAGCATCTGCACGTTGCGGAGACTGCGTAGCGACCGGAAGCGCAATCACCATCAGCCCCACTATGAGGCCTGCCAGATTGCAGCGCAGAAAGGTCATGATTCGAGTTGGAGCACCAATAGTCATATTGTGTATTGTATGCATAAATAGTGCATACAATGCATTTTAAGTGCACAATATGCACACCATAGGGCGATCAGACCAAGGGGCCAGCTCTTGAACCTTGGCCCCAACCGTTACGATTGTCATATGGCACCGGTACCGAAGAAGAAGATTTCGCCAGTTCCTGCCCCCAAGAAGCCACGGCTTAGCCAGGCGGAGGCCACTGTTCGCATGCTCAATGCCACCAGCCAACTGCTCCTTGAGTTTGTACCCGGAGAAGTGACGGTCCTACGAATCTGTGAAAAAGCGGGGGTCCACACCGACTACGTTGTTCGCTACTTCGGTTCCAGAGAAGAACTCCTGAGCCAAGCCATTGAAGCGGCCTTTCTTGGTGTCTTCCTGAGAACCAATGGCGAAGATTCCTCCCGCCTCAATGTTGTTCTTGAAGGCAACGTCGACGTAATGCAACTCTCACAAGCACGTGTGCGAACGATTGCGTACTTGTTGGGCTGCGGCGTTAGCCCCGAACGATTTCAGTCAAGTCAAAAACTTGTTCTTGAATCTGTCTTTGCGCAATCAAATAACCCCGCCGTTGGCGATCGAACTAGGATGAACCTCATACTCATGGGAACATTGTTAATTCAAGCGATGGGTGCATTCGACGAAGTGAACGACATGACTGAACTGCAGAAACAAGACTTGCTCGCGTACGTCGGTTACATGAGTCAGACGGGTGAAAGAGTCCAGACTGCTTTGGGGTGGGATAAACCCGCACCCAAGAAAAAAGCTAAGAAATAGTTAGTCGAAACCGACAAAAGATGCCATTGCATCATTTGGTGCACGGCGCGAGCGCACATCGTTCGCAACAAACTCTTCATCAGGAAAGCCCATTGCAACACAGGTCATGATGACTTGATCTTCAGGAATGTTGGCGTGTTCGCGAACAACCTGTGATTGC
>JBILOM010000108.1:0-4482 GCA_044374495.1 Ilumatobacteraceae bacterium
GTCTCGTGCCGATTGGGGTAACCACGGCACCAAAATGGCCTGGTGTTGCACCGAGGGCACTGATGCATACGTGGGCGAATCTTCTGTCCTTGACAGTTTGGGTGACGAGTTATCCAAGATTGTCGGCACTGAAGTCTTCGTGCAGCTTCGGAATCGACTCAAGTAACCCCACTCGACAGTTGTGACCAAGATTCTGCCGAAAGCCCCTACCTAACGGTAGGTAGGCATCTAACCTGTGGGGGTGAGTATCGAATCACCGACAATGCCAGCCCCGCGGGAAAATTCTCTTAACGACGTACGCGCCATTATCCCGCCCGTTTGTTACGAACGTTCCCGCTTGCGCGCGACACGTGCGCTTATTCAGGCAACTGTGTTGTACGCAGTTCCGACAGTCGCTTTAGTTCTTACCAATACGTGGTGGGCAGTTGGCATCTGGTGGCTACTTGCTGGTCTTGCAGTGTCAGGCCTTTTTGTTTTGGGTCACGACGCTTCGCACAATGCACTTCTTGATTCACGCAAGGCGAATCGCATCATCGCCCAGTTGTGCATGGGCCCAAGTGTTCATTGCGAATCTGCATGGGATCTCGGACACAACCGTATTCACCACGGTTACACCACTCGCCAAGGTTTTGATTTCGTGTGGCACCCACTCACCGTTGCCGATTATGAAGCACTGAGCGGAATGCAGAAACTTCGTCATCGTCTTGAATGGTCGTGCATTGGTTCTGGCGCCTATTTCCTTCGTGAAGTGTGGTGGCTAAAGATGTGGCGTTTCAACGCGCCCGGCAAGCGTCACGACGAAATCGTTCGCGACAAAATCACACTTGGCTCAGCACTACTTCTTGCTACTGCAGCATTGGTTGTCATTGGCGCACTCACTGGCGGTGTTGCTGCTGCAATCTGGATGCCAATCAAAGTTTTGGTTGTTCCGTTCTTGCTGTTCACACAAATCATCGGCTGGACTGTCTATGTTCACCACGTGGCACCCGACATTCGTTGGTGGACTCGTAAAGAGTGGACCCAATTCAACGGCCAGATGGAATCAACCACTGTTCTTCACACTCCGCGCCTCATTAATTACCTCTGGTTCCACAACATTTTCGTTCATGTACCCCACCACGTTGATGCCCGCATTCCGTTTCACAAGTTGCCACAAGCAGCTGCCGCGATTGCTGAAGCTTTCCCTGACACCGTGCGATATTCGAAGTATTCGCTGAAGGCGTATTTGCAAGCCACTAAAGCCTGCAAGCTGTACGACTTTGAAGCGGCAACCTGGTTGCCGTACCCCACCTCGTCTCGATAAGCCTCTCACCAAGCCCGTTGCGTCGCGCATAGGAGTTTGACCTACCGAGCAGTAGTGTTGCCTTCCTGTGGGATCAGACAAAACAGCCGGCGTAGATTCGGTCAAGCGCGCTAGACGCAATGCCGAGGCAGCATTACAACAGCTGACAAGCCAGACTCATAATCATGAGCCTCATGGTGAACACGGCCACACAAAAGCAGGAACCGCAGCTCTAGCGCTCGGTGCACTTGGTGTTGTGTACGGCGACATTGGCACAAGCCCGCTGTATGCGTTCAAAGAATCGTTTACCGAGAAGTCACATGAGATGACTGTCGACACAATCAATGTCTACGGAATTTGTTCCTTGGCTTTCTGGGCGCTCGTCATCATTATTTCGGTGAAGTATCTCTTGCTTGTCATGCGCGCCGACAACAAAGGTGAAGGCGGCATCTTGGCATTAACTGCGCTCGTGATGCCGAAACGCAGTTCACGTGCCACCAAAGCAGGGCTTCTCGTTTCACTCGGAGTCTTTGGAACAGCACTTCTCTATGGAGACGGAATCATCACACCTGCGATTTCAGTGTTGAGTGCGGTGGAAGGTCTAGAGGAAGTGTCTCCTGCTTTTGCTTCGTGGGTTATTCCCATAGCCGTTGTCATTTTACTTTGCTTATTTATGGTGCAAAGTAGAGGCACCGGAGCTGTAGGCAAAATATTCGGACCAATCATGTTGGTCTGGTTTGGCACGTTGGCACTTCTCGGACTGTCGAAAATCATTCCGGAACCAGGAATCATTAGTTCTGTTAACCCCATGTATGCAATTCGTTATTTCACACATGAATCTGGCAAAGCATTCCTGTCACTCGGATCAATCTTCTTAGTGGTGACTGGCGGCGAAGCGCTGTATGCCGACATGGGGCACTTTGGGCGTCGCCCCATCACAATTGGCTGGTACGCAATGGTGTTGCCATCGTTGCTGTTGAACTACTGGGGCCAAGGCGCTTTTCTCTTGGCTAACCCAGAAGACATTGAAAGTGTCTTTTTCAGAATGGCACCCGAGCAGCTTCTTATCCCACTTGTAATCCTTGCCACGTGCGCAACTGTCATTGCATCACAGGCTTTGATATCAGGGGTGTTCTCTCTCACGGCTCAAGCAGTACAGCTGGACTATCTGCCGCGAATCAAAATTCGCCACACCTCCCACAGCCATTCCGGCCAGATTTATGTTCCACTTGTCAACTGGGCTCTCATGGTCGCCTGCATCGGGTTGGTGCTCGGATTCCGCACCGCCAGTAACTTGGCAGCTGCATATGGCATTGCGGTCACAATGACAATGGCCATCACAACCCTGATCTTTTTCAAAGTACTTACCGATCGATGGAACTGGAGTCGAGTCCGCGCATTCGCAGTTTGTATTCCTCTATTCATTATTGAACTGGGATTCCTTGGCGCCAACCTGATCAAAATTCCACACGGTGGATGGTTCGCTCTTGCAGTCGGAATCATTCTGATGATTCAGATGCAGACCTGGCGTCGCGGACGCATACTTGTTGCTGAACGCATCCACCGCGGAGAACGCCCGATTGAAGAAGTTCTCGATGAAACTGAAGACGTGAAGCGTGTTTCTGGAACTGCTGTTTTCTTGTTTAAAGATTTGGGCAAAGCACCACCTGCGCTTGTGAACAACTTGAAGCACAACAAAGTTCTCCACAAATGCACCCTTATTGTTGCAATCGATACCGCAGAAGAACCACGTGTTGCACCAGAAGATCGCGCCCACATCACCAAAGTTGCACCGGGAGTGTTTCAGGTACAAATAACATTCGGATTCATGGATGAACCAGACGTTCCTGCGGTTCTATCGAAGTTGTCTCACTTCGGCCTTGAGTTCGACGCAGAAGATGTCACCTATTTCCTAGGACATGAATCAATCGTGGCTGGCAAAGCGCCAGGAATGAACCCACTGCAAGAGCACTTGTTTGTTTGGCTTAATCGCGGCGCCGATAGTGCCGGTCGATTCTTCAACTTGCCAACGGACCGCGTCTTTGAAGTCGGGTCACGCGTCGAAATTTAAGGCGCCAATTTATCGGCAGGATATTTGTCGTACGACGCCTTGAAAATACCCTGATGTAGCAGCACGGTTGCCACAAGAACACCTGATGCCGGATCTGTGATTGATGTTCGAGTCCAATAACTCTCAACACGTCGGCTTTGGCCGATGCCCACTATCTCGTGAACCAATTCATATTCAGCATCAACAAATAGCGGGCCATTGATAACCCGAACTTCTAAGTCAATAAACAGTCCCACAGCAGGTCCACGTGTTTTACCAGCGAAGCCAACCTTGTGAGCCAGGACACTGACCATTTCGGTTGGAATAACTGCACGACCCCATGGCGATTGCGCAGCAGTCTCTGATGCATACCACGGCGATGGTTCTGTAATCATCTGCAACTTGTCATTCAGTGAGAACGGATACAAGTGTCCATTGCTTTCTGTAAACGACATTGACACTCGCTCTGGCGCACTTTTGTCTCCCACGCGCAATTGATCAACGATGAACAATTCGCCTGGGTCTTTGAGAGTTGCGAGCCTGCGAGCAAGTTCAGTTTCTAAATGATTAGGCCCAAGAGTCATGGTGCCTGACAGAACTGAATTACCGTCTGGCTTCACCGCGCCAATGCGCGCTGAAGTTGCAGACGTGCGAGTGGCAGTTGCTTGTACTTCTTCGCCTTCAATCACCATGTTTTCAAAATGGGAACTAATGCAACCGTGTTCAAACCACGCACTCCCCCACATCGCGACCCCCAATGGGTCGAACTGACTGAAGTGTGTTGGCCCTTCTATGGGCGCACCTGGTAACCCCAGCTTGTCCGCCGTTGCATCGTCATGCACGCTCGTGTGGCCGTCATATTCCTGATCCCCCAACATCTGGCGCGGGGCACGAAACGGGCCGGTCAGTATCAGTTCATTATCAAAAGCAAAAGTAGCCATAACACATTGTCGCACGGCAGGAAGTGGCTACTGTGACCGCATGGCAATAAACGGCATGACAGTGGTGGATTCGCACGTACATCTGTTGCCTGGACGCCTCGGACAGAAGGTGCGTGCCTTCTTTGACGCAGGCGTGAGTTCCACCTTTGCGCTTGCCTACCCGAATGATCATCCCGTTGTCATCGACACGTTGGCGCGCGAAGGGGTCG
>JBILOM010000181.1:0-48759 GCA_044374495.1 Ilumatobacteraceae bacterium
ATTGCCCCACACGAGGCAACATCGAAGGCTCTCAGAATATCTGCCTGCCCATGTAGGCCCTTTTGCGATGCTTCAGCCTGATTCTCATACACATATCGCATGTATTTGGCTGCTTCACTCACATTCGGTTCCATCCATATCGATTCTGGTGAGTACCCCTCGGCCCCGTGTCCCACCTTCACGCGTGAGCCCGGAACTATGAACGAATTCGCATCACTGAGAAAATCAAGATTGCCCGAATAACCCGTTGCAATTACCGGCCTGCCCAATGTCATTGCTTCTGACATTGTGAGACCAAGCCCTTCGCTTCTATGCAGCGACACATAGCAATCAGCAAGGCTTGTCAACGTAGACGTCTCCACTTTCGTGAAGTACTCATCTATCAATACAATGTCACTTCGTTTGCGCACTGCATCACGCAACATATTGCGCTCCATCAACCGCTTATCTCCATTGATTGCCTTCATCACCAACATCGGGCCTTCACCCTCAGTGAATGCAGAACAGAAGGCTTCAATCAAACCCAGCGGATTCTTGCGCTTCATCACACTCATGAAGTCAAACGAGAACAGAAACATGTACCTGTCATCAAGACCAAAACGTGCCCGAGTAATTGAAGTATCAACCTGCGGTGTCACCACAGGCAACGGCACATACTTCACCTGCACCCGTGATGGTGCATGCTTGCGCAACATTGTTTCAATAAACCGCGTCGGAGCCCACAACTCATCAACATGCGCAAAAGCTGGCCCGAACCACTGCGGCGCTTCTTCTAGTTCCCAGAACCACTGCCCAATCACATACCGCTTACGAAAAAACTTACGCCCAAGTCGACGGTGCGCTTCATTCAAATGATCAGCATTCACCGCCATCATCAACACCTTGTTGCGTGACACATTGTCGCAATGAAACAAATGTTCACGCCTGCTCTGCGTATCGGTGTATTCAATAGTGCTCACTGGCACACCAGCTGCCTGAAGCGTTGAAGTCAAAACCCTTGCTGCTTCACCCACACCATGTTCAGCAGTAAAAAACCCCAGCACATCAATGCCGTCAAGCGATCTGCCTTCATTCACAATCACAGGGCCATTGCCCTTGTTGTCACGATGGAAAATCACAACTCCACTCTATTAGAGAGGGATTAGCTGCGTCCCACACCTCGGTATGCAAATCCGACAGATTTCCACACTTCAGGATTAAGAACATTGCGCCCATCGACAACAGCCAATGATTTCATTACCACAGCAACCGCATTTTCATCTACGCCAGAAAATTCTGGCCATTCAGTTAGCACTGCCAGCGCATCTGCACCTTCACAAACCTCAACTGCACTACCCACAAGTTCAATCCATGGAAATGCCGCATACACACCCGTTGAGGAAGGCTCGTATGCGCGAATTACTGCACCCATCTCATGCAACAACGTCAAAATTTGAATTGCTGGTGAGTCACGTAAGTCATCTGTATGCGCCTTAAATGTGAGACCCCACGATGCAATAATTTTGCCCTTGACAGAACCACCGCAGACTTCAACAATTTTCAGTGCGATGCGTTCGTACTGTTCATCATTGGTCTGGATCACTCCACGTAACAGTGCGAAGTCATAGCCGTTTCCTTCAGCAATCTTTACAAGTGCCCGAGTGTCTTTCGGAAAACAACTTCCACCCCAGCCGGGACCAGGTTTAAGAAACTCACTTCCGATTCGTGGGTCCATGCCTAAACCTTCAACCACATCGAAGATGTCAGCTCCCACAAGTTCACAAATATCTGCAATCGCATTCACGAAGGTGAGTTTTGTAGCAAGGAATGAATTCGCCGCATACTTCAAAGATTCAGCCGATGCGGCATTCATGCGCAATATTGGAGCATCAACACTTGCGTAGAGGTTCGCTACCTTCTCAACTGCTTCGGCGTTGTTTCCCCCCACCACTATCCGGTTGGGGTGCAAGAAATCATGAAGGGCAGTTCCTTGTCGAAGAAACTCTGGATTGGAAACCACGTAAACATCATCTCGGTTTAACCATTGAGCAACCAAGGTGCTGCTTCCGACCGGAACTGTTGACTTATTCACAACAACTGTTCCAGGCAGCAGATGCTTGCCTATCTGCTTAGCGGCTGTCTCGATATATGAAAGGTCAGCGCTTCCATCATCTCCTTGTGGAGTTGGTAGACACAAAAATACGATGCTGGCATTGCCTACAGCTCCGAGAACATCAGTGGTGAACGACAATCGTCCTGACGCAACATTGCGATTGATTCCATCATCCATTCCTGCTTCAGCAATAGGTGATTTGCCTGTGTTCAGTATTTCGATCTTTTTTGCATCAATGTCCGCGCAAATCACTGCGTGGCCCAATTCAGAAAGCCCAACCCCAGTCGATAGTCCGACATATCCGGTTCCTACAACTGCAGTGCTTATCATCACTTCGAGTCTAGAGTTTGTGCCCGTTAGGTCTCGGGAGTGCTTCGGCGTAACAGGTACCCATGTCACCGATTAGGCTCAGAGTTGTGTTGAAACCCCTTCTGGCTCGTGTTTTTGTTCGTGTCGCACGCCTACTTGGAATACCCGAAATTCAACACCGCCTCGACCAAGCTGACGTCCAGTTGCGTGATGCTGACGTCCAGTTGCGTGATCTTAGAGAGTCACACCGCACAGACCCTCGATTCGGAACGTTGGAGCGCCACCTAGAGCGCCGCACGCAACAGCAACTCGCCGACCACGCGGCCCTCACACAGACACTCGCCCAACAACAAGCCCAACAACAAGCCCAAATCACCGACCTTCGTCAGCTCTTGAATGAAGCACAGCAGTCAATAATCGCTTCAACAACCTCTCATCTTGAATCTGTAGTGAATGCTGTTCAAGCGTCACTGATAGAAACGACAACGCACCACACAGAGCAAGTCGTGAACGAAGTACGTAGCCACTTGGAAGCAGAACTCAATGTTGCCAAACGTGATCTAGACAACCTCCGCCGAATGGCCGCCACGCAATCCCCGACCACTGGCGCAGCACCTTCGAAACCGCAAACTCCCGCTGTCATTGATGACGCCTTATATATAAGTCTTGAAGATCATTTCCGCGGTGACAAAGCAACTGTGCATCAACGCCAGATGGAATATCTCCCGTTCATCAGCCACATCGTCTCAGATCAGTTCCCTCTTATTGACCTTGGATGTGGTCGTGGTGAATGGTTGCAAGTTCTCAAAGAGAACCACATTGCGGCTCGTGGAATCGATACCAATACAGCTTGTATTGCTGAATGTACTGAGAACGGTCTCACGGCATCTCTTGGAGAACTTCTCGACACACTGTCGCAGTTGCCGGATGCCAGTTGCGGGTCAATCACAATGTTCCAAGTTCTCGAACACTTGCCATTTGATGTTGTTGTGAATGTGCTGCGTGAAGCTCGTCGAGTCCTTATTCCTGGTGGCGTGTTTATTGGTGAAGTACCAAACTCAGAAACTCTGCGAGTCGGCGCCAGTACTTTCTGGATTGACCCCACGCACCAACGACCATTGTTCCCCGCAGTTCTTGCATTCCTTGCATCATCTGTTGGTTTTTCTGGAGTTACTGGGAAATACTCATCTCCGCTGGCACCAACGCCAGATCTAGCCGGATTACCAGACAGTGCAAGCAAAGCAATTCTTGATCTTCACCATGCCATAAACGGCCCAGGTGACTTTGCCCTTATCGCTACCGCTTAAGTGCGTGACGTCGCGTAGTGAACTGCGATTGAGCAAGCAATAACGCTTCCTCAACGCCTTCCATCACAGTGTCCCAGCCATAGTTCTTCCGAACATATTCATGCCCGGACAATCCCATCTGGTCTGCAACTTCAGGGTTCTGAAGCAAGAAGTCAACGCTTGCCTCGAACTCTGCAAAACCTTCATATGGAATAGCACCACCACTACGCATCGCTTGTCCGCGTAATACTTCACATTTTCCTTGCACAAGTGCTGGTCTGTTTTGTACCCACGCTTCACATAGAACAATGGAGAAGCTTTCGAAGTACGACGATTGAACAAGGGCCATGCTTCCCGCTAATGCATCTCGCTTTCCTTGTTCAGTAAGGAAACCTGTCAACCGAATATCAGGGTGATCAGGAATATCTATCTGCGCATCACCAGCCAAAACCAACATCACATCACTGTTACGGCGCTTCTTCATTTCAACAAAGAAGTTCATCAGTTCGCCAACACCCTTGCTTGGGTCAAGTCGTCCCACATACAAGAGGTACGGAGCAGAACCTAAGTTGTGTTCACGGCGAAACCGTTCACCATCACCAGGCGGAGAGAATTGATCAATCCCGATTCCGACTGTGTTCCCCTTTGTTTCAATATGAAAAATTCGTTCAACAATGGCCCGTTCTTCAGGGGTAAAGAACAAGAACGCATCTGGTTGGCGAAAAATTGACTGAAAAAGTGACACATACACCGGAGGTTCGTCATGTGCAGTTGGTTGCAAAATTGTTGGCAACCTGTTCGCCAATGTAGGAAGTCCTGCAGTGGTGGTGGAATACAAATAGGTCATAAAAACGGCAACATCAAAACGCTCTGCATTGCGAAGTAGCCACGACCGCTGATCTTGCAACTGTGGGCCCATCAAACGTGCCCAGCGTTGTTGTTCAAACAACGGGCTACTTGCAGGCTTATTCATCATATGGCCGTGAAGTGGACCAAACAATTCATCCGTTCGACGCTCGACTACTGGTAACCGATGAACAATAACGCCGTTGATCTCTTCAGTTCCGGGCGCATATTCATCGCCCCAATCGATATAGCTCTGTGCGCAACTTGTCATCACTTCAACGTCGTGACCTCTACGCACAAGTTCTTCACTGAAGTGTCGGCACGCGGCCTCACTGCCGCCAACAATTTGAGAACCGTATCTTTGAACTGTGTACAGAATTTTCATACTGTGATTCCTGACACCAATTCCACAAACTTCTGTGCTGAATTCTCTGCAAACCCCTCATTCAGGCGGGCAAGTCCGGCACGACGCAATTGACTACGTAAATCAGAATTGGTAATCACTTCGGCAACAACTTCGGCAAACTCAATAACTCCTGTGTCAACGGGTAATACGATGCCACCAGTCTTTACGGTCTCGGGAACTGCACCAGCACCCAGCACTACAACAGGTGCGCCATTAGCCATTGCCTCAAGTGGGGGTACCGATAGTCCTTCGTGCTCACTGGTGCCGATGTAGCAGAGGCACGCTCGATACAGCGTTGCCAACTGTTCATCAGTTACGGCGTTTGCCATCAATAAGTGAGAGTCCTGCAATTTGTCGCGCAATGTCTGCACTGCAAACTCATACGCAGGTTGCCGAATAGGACCTGCAATCACTAACCCAATGTTCAAACGATGCACTGTTCTCAACAACTGCAGAATCTCAAGGGCGTGATCAACACGCTTGTGTGGCAACACTTGCGATACAAACAAGATAAATCCATTTGGAAAATGATGTTCCAGGTCTGCCATGAAGTTCACATCAATTGCGACATCTTGCAAACGCTGTGGATTAGCCCCACCCGCAACAACATGAACATCTTGATACCCAAATGATTCAAGTTCTTCTGTATTGAATTCAGAATCTGCAATTGCGAGTGATACTCGCTTCTTCAACAATGATGCTTCTGATTTTCCATACGCCAATGCCTCAGCGAAATGAGGCAATAGTTCTTCGTAGTATTTAGCTGGAGTCACGTTGTGATACGCAATCACCAGCTTCTCGGGGCGTGACAAAAGCTTTTCAGTCATCTCAGGTATCCCAAAGCTGAGATGGTAAACCAAGACATCGTCTGGTGAGCCAACACCAATTTCACTCAATTGTTGTACGAACTCTGGAAATGATGCATCCACTGGGTGATGACAATAGATATTCGATTCAAAACTCGTCGCTAGTTCTGATTGAATCTCCAAGGCCATGGCAGTGATGGCATCATTTCGCGCGGCACCTACTAGTACCTGATGCACGCGCTTGGTGCCCATGTCTACTGACCTAGGCGAGACTCAAGATTGCGCACTCGCGCCTCAAGTTCAGTTGTGAGAATTGCAAGGTGGTCTACAACTGCAACTCTGTCAAGCACATGCTGTGATAACTCGCGTACTACCCGACTGTCGGCAGCCTCTTGGGACTCAGCAAATTCACCCAACATCTTCAACACAATGACCACAAGTGATTCAACATCACGTATTTGTGCTGTTAAGCCAAGTACTTGGCGTTTCGTTAGTTTTCCTACAAGTCTGTGAACAAGGGACATCCCTGGAATACGAGACCGAGGCGAAATCTGTCCAGATAAGCGACCAAAAGCATCTTCAAGATGCCGTAACTGCACTTGTAAGTCTTTTGATGCAAAATAACGGCGATTAGTAGAAGACATGATTTCTGCGAATTCACGCTCTAGTTGTTGCTCAAGGCCCGGTGGGTACAACCCAGCAGCACGACGCTCATCTATCTGGTCACGAATCTGCTGCAACAGTTCTGTCATCTGGATTTCTGAGGTCATAGAGTCCCGAATCGAATGTTCCGCATGCGCCTAAACAGTATCATTGCGAGGAAAGTTCAATCAGTTCAGGAAAATGATGCCCACTTCTGCCATCACTATCGAAGGCCTCTGGAAATACTTCCGGCTGTACCACGAAAAAAATCAATATCTCAAGGCAACTCTCTTGTCTGGACGCAGATCTAGATACGACGAATTCTGGGCACTTAAGGACGTTTCTCTCTCAATTCCCCACGGTTCAACATTTGGAATTGTTGGCTCGAACGGCTCCGGGAAAAGCACACTTCTCAAGTGCCTCGCTGGAATCCTGTCGCCGGACAAAGGAAAACTATCGGTTGATGGAAAAGTGGTCGCGCTTCTTGAACTCGGCGCTGGGTTTCATCCTGATTTGTCTGGCCGTGAGAACGTTTTCTTGAACGCTTCCATTTTGGGTATGAACACGAAAGAGATCGAGAACCGATTCGATGACATTGTCGACTTTGCGGGTCTTGGACAATTTATTGATACCCCAGTGAAAAATTATTCGTCGGGAATGGTTGTGCGACTTGGATTTGCAGTTGCCGCACACGTCGACCCTGAGATTTTATTGATCGATGAAGTACTTGCAGTAGGTGACGCATCGTTTCAGAAACGATGCGGAGAAAAGATTGAAGAGTTCCGCAGGGACGGTCGGACCATTGTCATCGTGACACACGGAATGTCACAAGTACTTCAACTGTGTGACCAAGCAGCATGGATTGAGCAAGGCTCAATTCGAGGCATGGGTTTACCTACTGATGTGGTCTCAAAATACGCGGGACTTAGTTTTAACGCACAACCGAAAATCGAAGGCGAACAGGGTGAGCGTTGGGGAAGCGGAGAAGGTCTCATCGAATCGGTTCGATTCTTCACCGCTGATGGACAAGAGACTTCTGAACTGATAACAAATCGACCTGCAACTATTCGCATCAAGGTCAATGCTGTCGTGCCAATTGACGACGCGGTGGTAGGAATTCGCATTACACATCTTCATGGCACTGTTGTCTGGGGTTGCAACACAAAGCGACGCAATGTTGCAATGGAACATCTGACAAATAGCGGTGAAGTAACAATTGAGATTCCTGCACTCCCCCTGCTCGAGGGAACGTATGACTTAACCGTGGCGTTTACCGATTTAACAGAGGTTCACGAGTTTGACCATTGGGAAAAGAAGATTCGCTTTGATGTGCGTCAGTACGACGTTTTTGAAGAAGGCCTTCTCACAGTCAACTCGCACTGGTCTGCGAAAGTTAACTAACTACAGCCACAATCAAACCGCACATTTCTACAAGAGTTCCTAACAAGGACCGAGATTCTGAAACATAAAGTGGGTGAGCCAAGCTAGTTACATTTGTAATAGTCTGTTTAATATGGCTGCCGCAACAATTCTTCTGCTTCTGGTTTTTCTCATACCTGGAGTCGTGCACTTCTTCGCAAGTAAACGAAGCTATGGGGCATTCCTCTCGGCTTCTATAGGCTTCGTTTCAGCTTTTTTTTATTTTGGTCTTTTTTCTGTTGTAGGTAGGTACCTTCCAATTCCGTTCAATCCTGTAATCGCGAGTTGTGGCTATTTACTTCTACTTCTGCTCGTAGCTAAGGCCGCTACAGCCCCGATTGACAATGTTTCAAAGCACTCAAGCCGGTGGGAAGCTTTGTCACTGTTAGGCATTCTGGTCGCTAGTTCATGCCACATGCTTATTTGGAATGCATCAATGAAATTTGGTGCCATAATCCCGAATCATGATGTTTTCAATCACACTGCATGGGTCGGCAACATTGCAAGAAACTATTCTCTGTCGCCAGCTTTGGCATACGCCAATCCAATAACTGGTGATGGAATGGCATCAAACTTGTATCCATTTTCAATGCATGCACTTTGTGCTTACGTTGTCGAGTTGAGCAACATTCAGGCGTCGTTGGTCGTAATTGCTTTTACAAAAGTAATCGTCATCATCTTTTGGCCGCTCGGAGTCTTCAATCTGGCCAGGGCTGCCGGATTGAGATCCTTCCTTGGGCCAGTTGCAGCTGCAGGTTCAACAGTCGTGCTTTACAATTTCCCGTACACAACTCTTGGGTGGGGTGGAGTCGCAATGGTGACTGGGCTAGTGGTGCTCATTCATCTCGTAGCAATAACTCTTAACTTTATTTCAAGCCGAATCCTGTATCTATCGTGTTCAATCATTCTTTCAATGTTCACGCTTGTGGTCTTGCATACAAGTGAGGCATTTATCTTTCCGATAATGCTCGCAGTACTAGGCGCACCTGTAATCATGCGACAAAAAAAACATAGAACGATTTCAATTCCACTCGGATTATTATGTGCTTCGGTCTTCTTCTTCCCATGGATAGATAAATGGATCGGCCCAGGACTCATTGCGAATCTTGCATCAGTTCCTGGTGGTGGCGTCGGAACCGTGTACCAAGCAGTAGGTCAAATCATTATGATTTCTCCTGGAATTGAATTCCATTCGATTTGGATACCAGTATTTCTGTTAGCTGGAACAATCGCAATCACTTATCTTCCGCAGTTGCGACATTTTTTATTCATGTATTTGATTTTTGCTCTTGGAGTGTTCATCACGTCTCAGATTGCATTCAAACCTTGGACCGAGATCAGTTTCGCCTTTAGTCCGTGGTATCGCCAATACGCTCGCATGACTTACTTTCTAGTTCCAGCCGTTGCTCTCTTATGCGGTGTCGCATTCGAATTTCTGGAAACTAGACGAATTGGAATCGCCAAGAGGTTTAGTCCTGCATTGAAATTTACGTTTGGAACTTTGTTGCTAATCGCAATCCTTGGGACTACCTGGAGCAGAACCTCAAGAGTGTTCAATATTTTGGTTTCAGAACACTCACCACTGTCTAAAGGTGACCTACTGGCTCCCAGTAATGTAAAGCAACTAAGAGATCTAGACGTCCCAATTTTGGCCTCGTTTGACTCTGGGATTGGGTACTGGGCAACTGATTACAACATGAAAATTCTAGGATCTCCCTTTTTGGGAAGTGATGTGGTGGTCACTCGAGAGACTCTCCTGGATACTGTTGCTGACCTTGGAAATTCACAGCCAACTATGGACTTGCTCCGCAGCACAAACATCTCCTACATCGCAACTAACAGTCGATCAATGAACGGAACGACTCCTCGGCCCAACCCAACGGCAATCGAACAATCACAAAATTTTGATGTTTTCTGGAAAGGTGACACGGTCACCGTGTGGAAGATTCGCCCCATTACTGCACAGTTCTTAGGTAATTTTTCTACTTCGTTCTCTACTGCAGATCAGCAGCAAGCGAAATGGGTCCTAGAAAAGAACTTTAAATTGCAAATCACCAATACCGAAAATGTTGAACACGAAGTAGAGATTTCTTTCTCTGTTTCTCAGAACACCTGCCAGAGCACTCAATCAATTTCACTGTGGGATGGAACTGACTACACATTAGATAGCCAACTGCCTAGCCAAATCTTTGAGTCAGAAAAACCTGTGTCATCTGTTGAGCCAGGACTAATCAAAGTTCGAGCACTTTTATCCCCGTATCAAACTTTTACACCAACGTTGAAATTCAATTCAAAATACTGTCTGTTCCCCGAAACTGGAGCAGTTATTTATGGTGCAATCAGCCCGGTCTCGATAAATGTCATTCGATGACGTTCAAAGTAACAGTCCGTTACCAAACTTCAATTGCACGTCACATTCAGAAATAGAATCCGGTTGATGAGAGATTATTACTACCGTTACGGTTCCATTTAAGGTGCCAATTAGGTTCTTGATCACATTTGCTGAATCCGCATCTAAAGCACTTGTCGACTCATCCAAGACAAGTAGTTCTGGTGCTGTATACAACGCGCGGGCAATACCAATTCTTTGTTTCTGTCCACCACTCAGGAATCCACCAAACTCACCAACTTGAGTGGAGGTGCCTTCAGAGTACGTTGCCACCAAGTTCTGTAGGCCAACTTTTTCCAGACAGTTCTGGACCAACTCCATATTGATCTCTGATTCTTCACATCCAAAAGCAATGTTCTCAGCAATCGTTCCCTCAATGAGAACCGTCTCCTGGGGTACGTATCCAAGTTTTCCTGGGAAGCGGCTCAAAAACTCTGTAGGTGCGAAGCCTGAGATGCTTATCTTTCCGTCACCCTGAATTACTCCAAGAATTGCATCAACAAAAGTCGATTTTCCTGAACCACTTTCCCCACTGATACCAACACGAGATCCGGCGGGTATGGAGAGGGTTATGTTCTTCAATGCACTTATATCCCGATCGGGATACGCAAAGGAAAAGTTCTGCACGTCTATCGACACACCATGAGAACTGGCGTCCTCTTCAGCAAGAGTCTTTGCCTTTGCAAATACAGTCCCGCTCTTGCTCAAATCGTATTGGGATGTTCTTGCTAGTTCGTACACACCTTCACTTTCTCCACCAGCCTGACGAATAGCCGCTAGCGCCCCCTGAATAGCTAGCAAGGACGGGGCAACTCTTGTGCCAGCAATGAGCACAAAGCTGATCGAGCGTGCAGCCTCATTAGGGTCATTTTGAGAAAATGCGTAAACGCCTACCAAGGCAATTCCAATAATCAACGCAGTATCAACAATGTGCCGAGGTGCTGTAGTGAGCGTCAAGACGTGAGCTGTCTTCTCAGCCGCTTCTTTCTTGGATGCCACAAATCTACGAACGAAGAAATCTGCTTTGTTCAACACAAATATCTCGCGAAAAGTTCTAATGCCTTCCTGGATTGTGCGGAACGAATCTGAGGTGGTGACCGCCACTGTTTTGCCGTAATTTTCTAGGGGTCGAGCAATGACAAAATGCATTGCAGATCCAAGCAGAACAAAATAGATAGAAAGAACAACTGTGAGACCAGGTTCTAGGATTACAAAAAGCATTCCTAGAAGCACCAATAATGCCACTTCAGCTACAACCACAGATGAGAAACCAAGAACTCTGAGAATTGCGGCAATGGTCCCTTGCGTTGCCACTTGTGAGACTTGCTGGCTAGACCTTTTCTTTGTTTCGACTAACGAAGTGCTAAAAATACCCTCTGCGAGCCTTCTTCCACAATTGATCTCTTCTTGAGCGAGGAAGCTAAACATTCGAGCATTTGTAAAGTACGAGAGAGAAGCTTTCCCAATAAAGAAAAGCAATACCCATAACGTCAAATACATAAACTGATTCTTGGTATTGGTTGCACCAAAAGATATTTGCCCGATTATGTCTCCACTCAACCCGCCAACATTTTCGTCCTTAGAATTCGCTAAAGCTAATTGACCGATTAAACCCACAAATCCCAATGCAACGACATCAAGTACACCAACCGTCGCCTTTATTGAGGTCAGAATCCAAAATCTTCTCCTGGACATATGCGGTAGCAATGCGAGTGATGCTCTTAAATACTTCACCTTTGATAACCTAGCCCGTACTTGATGACTGGATAGGTATTGTGTCACGTTCGGAAGAGACCAAAACTCGTGTGTTAGTTATTGCAATGGCTAACAGTATTCATACAGCCAGATGGTTGTCACAGTTCAGAGACAGCGAAGTAGATATCGTCCTCTTCCCCTCTACACCAAGTCGTGCGCTCCACCCAAAAATCACTGAGCTCCTCAATAGCAATGATCAAATGACACTTAGCATCGCTCCAACTATGAAGAGAACTGCATATCTTTTTGGACTATTGGATCTATTTATAGCCAATAATCTAAGGGCATTTCTGTTGCGACGACTTATCTTGGGTAAGAACAAATTCAATATCATTCATGCTCTTGAACTGCAACACGCTGGGTACTTACTACTGAAAGCCTCAAGTGTCATACAGGCCCCTACGCGCGTGATTATCTCAAATTGGGGTAGTGATATTTTTTGGTTTCAGAGATTCGCTAAGCATAAGAAGAAACTTGAATCGTTGATGAAGATTGCAACGCACTACTCATGTGAATGTAATCGCGATATTGCTCTTGCTCATGCCCTCGGATTTAGTGGTACTAGTTTTCCCGTCCAACCCAACGCTGGTGCGTTTTCGGCAGATGCTTTTCAAATAGCACGCGAAGCCCCCGTTCCGTCCTCCAGACGAATTGTAATGATTAAGGGTTACACCGGATTTGTGGGGCGAGCAGATCTCGCATTGCAAGCGTGCCGGATTGCATCTGAGAGCTTGAAGGGGTTTGAAATTGTTCTCTACTCCAGTGATTTGAAGAGCAGGCGTCTAGCCCGATCGCTTGCAAAAGATCATGATCTCAACGTGACAATTTATAAGAAACATAAATTGAGTCACGAAGGAATGTTGGAACTTTTCAGAAGTGCTCGTATCTATATCGGCATTTCAGAGTCGGATGGAATTAGTACGTCACTTTTGGATGCGATTTCCTCGGGCTGTTTTCCGATTCAGACAAACACATCATGTGCAAATGAGTGGGTTGTTGACGGAGAAACAGGATCTCTTGTTGACTTTCAAGACGTCGAAAAAATCGGTGCAGCAATTGAAACTGCATTATCTAACAACGATCTCGTAGATAGTGCAGCACTTGTAAACATAGAGACTGCGCAAAATCGACTATCCGTAGATGCAGTTGGCAGAGACATCGCTCAGTTCTACAATTTGACCTCGAGCTAAACCAAGCCTTTTCTAGCTTTTCTCAACTTTTGTGCCAGTCGTCCGAAAGGACCCATGAATATTGCCATTGAAGCAAGGATCGACCTGTGACGTGTCGAATAACCCCAATTTGGATAGGGCTTAATCAGTAGAGACTGTAACAACAGTCTTCTCCCAGGTATTTTCTTATCATCTAGCGATCGAAATGCTGTGTAATAGAGAGCGTGCGCCCTTGCAGATCGCAACCATTCAGGCCTGATTACCATTTCGCAAAAATTTAGAAAGCCATTTGATACAAGAAACTGGAGTTCTGCTGTCATCGCTCCAGAACTTGCTGATGCAGTTGCACCTAAAGAATGTTGTCTCCATGTGGCCAAGATTTCTGGCACCCGAACAAAGTGGCCTTTGTTCGACATACGTAACCAAAGAACATAGTCAGATATATACCTGAACTGCTTCTCTCTCAGTGGAAAACCCTCAACGGCATCAACTCTTATAATTGCACCTGGCCCAGGAATGCAGACGAGGTCTGCAATCAACGCACGCTTCGAATAATCAAAGGTTCTCACGTTTCTTATTTTTTCGCCATCAGCATTGATCATCAACCAATCTGGATACGAAACCACCGCCTCAGCATCGTTTAGCAGAGCATCGACCATCTTTCGACAGTGACCGGGCAATAGAGGGTCGTCTGCATTCACAATTCCCACAAACTTCGTAGAAACATGCTTCATGCCATTATTGACTGCCATCGCCTCTCCAGCATTCGGCTGATCAATGACATCAATGGCATCGGGGTATTTGGTTTGCCACTGCTGCGCAATTTTGAGGCTTCCATCAGTAGATCCATCGTTCACGATTATGTGTTTGATTTTGATGTCTTGTTGCCCGATGATGGACTCTATAACTTCGTGAAGATAATTCTCCCCGTTGAATACCGGAGTAATGATTGAGAGTTCAAAAGTTTTCATTTTCATTTCTCTCACTAGGCAGAAGGACTACGTCTTTCTTCATCTATTTCATCTCTCCATAGACTAACTTCCAAGTCGTCGCCATGTATAACAAGTGATTTACACCAGGTTCTCAAGTAAGCCATAGAACTTTGCCACTTGAGTTTCCCAGTTACACATCTCTTCCATTCGCTGTCGTCCCAAAATCGACAGTGACGAATGCAATTCTGAATTCTTCAATACTTCTCTGCATTGCAAAACCATTTCTTCCGTATCGGAGACAAACACAAAACCAGAATCCGGAGGAAATGTACTCTCTAGGCCTTTTAAGTGCGTCGAGATGGTGGGAAGACCAGTGCTGAGATATTGCAGTACCTTGCCGGGGAATGCGAACTCCGTGACGTCTAATGGAAGGAACGGAAGCACCGCTACATCGCCTAGGAGTAGATACGCCGGTAGGTCTTCGTATTCAATTCTTCCGACACAAATCACTTTTTCTTCTAGGTGCAGCTCTGAAATTTTCGTGTTAATCCTTTGACGGTCTTCACCATCTCCGATAATCAACATCTTCAGCTGTGGGTCTTCGAGCAAGCTTTCTGCTGCAGATTGAATCAGTTCATAGAGGCCCGAAAAGCGAAATAATGTCCCCATAAAGAGAATCACTTTGTCCTGCTCCTGAATCTGATACTTCGTCATCAGCTCAGTTGGTTTCACCTCTGGTTTGAACTTTTGAAGATCTACCCCTGGCAAGAGAACATCAATGGTTGCCTTCGTATGGCTGGTGAGAAGAATGTATTCGGCAAGCGCTGCATTGTTCGCCGAAATGTGATTGACGTTCTTATATACGTATCTCTCTGCAATTTGTATCAGAGACGACAGAGCAGTCTTTCGTAACTGATGAGACACATCTATTGCGCGTAACATCACAGGAACTCCGAATCGCCGGCAAATGAAGGCGCTCTGCCAGCCATTTGTTGGAATTCCGTACAGAACTACGGCGTCTGGTTTGTTCTTCTTGATTTCATGCCAAATGGCTATTGGGTGCAGTAAAACAGCCAGCAACCGTCCAAATATGCCGGGTAGAAAGCGCTTAGGAGTGATTACTCGAACGCGAGAATAAGAGTGTCCTCGCTCCATCACTGACGTCGACGCAAAAAGTCCCCTCGTCAACTGAGTCGCATTTGACCCTAAGTTTCCCTCATCCTCATCGTATTCAAGAAAGGACACATCATGCCCTTGGAGTGATAACAACTCGGGAAAATCATGAATCTCGTAGACGACTTTCTTGCGCCAACTAACTTCATGTACAAATAAGATTTTCAACCGACATACTCCCGACAGCAATAACTATAAGGAGTCGAGTGCCTTTCGGCGCCACAATGCCCGATGTGGCTCTTCCTTCAAAACTTGATCTTCAGGTCTTGGTTCTGAAGTGTAGTAATAGACAATTGCTGATTTTCTGCTGTTATCTGGCGGGCAAGTCAATGGGTGTGGATGGCCATGATATGTGTAGTCATGAGTTTCAAAAATCATCAGTCGGTTTGCAAGCGGAGCAATACTTGCTACACAACCCTGTAAGTCCCTGTCCCACAGTTCGAAATCGCCGCCGTATTCTGGCTTCCAATTCTTATTCAAGTAGAGAATGGCATTAAGACGGCGGTGCACTGCCATCGCGTGATGCCAGTTGCCGTCAGCGTGCACATCCAGTACTCCGCCGGGAAGAATGCAGTTCAGTCCGCCCCCGGTGAGATATGGGTCAGAAATCAGACTATTGATCCCAGTGAGTTTTGTAACACGCTGCAAAAAAGCGCCAGAGTTAAGGAAGTGAATCAAATTCCTTGCAGATGGAGTCATGTCAGCCTCCGATTTCCAGTCAGTCCGCAATTTGATTTGAATGTCCGCTACTTCAGTGACTTCCCAGATCGGGTCGTTCGCCACGGGAAACTCAGACAACACATAATCAATTACTTCATCGGGAAACAAGTCATCTACATATATGTGAGGAAATGGTTGATTCTCCCTAAACCGATGCCCATCAGTCTCGATAAAGCGATCAAATTTCTCTAGAACCTTTATCTGCCATGAATTATCAGTCGGATTCATGTCCTAAACAATACACAGCCGTGTTTCTTGGGTGTGGGAATTAATTCACGCCCCATGTTCGGCGCAAAATATAGGGGACATAGCTCTGAATTAGCTTTGCAATCTTCCACGAAACGTCGGCAGGGACGTAGTCAGCCGGCCTAGTCGGCAGTTCGGACGTTTCGTATTGAGACCTGACAATTTTGATTCCAGAGATAACGGCCGCTTTAGTGATTCCACTCATGACTAACACCCCGGAATCCATACCTTCAGGTCGTTCGTGAGTGTCACGTAATGTCACTGCAGGAAAGCCCATGATTGCTGATTCTTCCGTGATGGTGCCACTATCCGACAAGGTGCAATAAGACAATCTTTGAAGTTTTACATAATCAAAAAAACCAAGTGGTTTCAGGTCTTGAATTTTCTCGTTCAACACAACGGTCGAAGCTTCCATCTTCTTTCTTGTCCTCGGGTGGACAGACAAAACAATCGGCAAGCCAAACTCTTCTACTAAAGCATTCAATGTTTCAAGAAGTGTCTCTAATCTTTCAGAGTCGTCGACATTTTCTTCACGATGAAAACTAGCGACGAGATATTTGTCGGGTTCTAAGCCAAGCGAATCGACGATTTTAGAATTGTCAATCTTCTCTTTGTAATACTCCAGCACTTCGGTCAACGGGGAACCTGTAACAAAAATCTGATCTGCCAGTAAACCTTCTGCAAGAAGATTCCTGCGGGCGTTCTCTGTATACGGAAGATTGATATCACTTAAATGGTCAATGATTTTTCTGTTGATTTCCTCAGGAACCCGTAAATCAAAGCACCTGTTACCTGCTTCCATGTGAAATATAGGAATGTGGCGTCGCTTCGCTGGGATGACGCAGAGCCCACTATTTGTATCACCAAGAATCAATATTGCATCGGGTTTGATTTGCTCTAAAAGCACATCAATCTTCTCAATAACCTTTGCGATGGTTTGAGCGCTCGTTCCACCGGCCGCCTCGAGAAAATGATCTGGCTGCCTAATCTCCAACTCATCGAAAAATATTTGATTCAACTCATAATCAAAGTTCTGCCCAGTATGAACAAGAACGTGTTCAAAAAGATTGTCTAACCGATCAATTACTCGGCTCAGCCTGATCAATTCAGGTCTTGTTCCAACAACAGTCATAACTTTCATATAAATCTTCCTCTATGCGTTCCCATAATTAATTTGATCACTAGAAAACTGTCTAATCATTTCATCCCATGTTGGGATGTTTATCTCAGTCTTCTTGATAAACGGAGTGCCATCTAATCTTCGATCACACTGGAAATCGGTCTCTTCTCGAATGTCGATATTCAAAGACAACTCACTATTCAGCTTTTTCATCAACTCATACTTTGATACTGGTTCCGATGCAACTTGCCATAAACCTGACAAAGTAAAGTGCCTTGTCAAAATCTCGGAGATAACTTTTGAGAGCGCGAAAGTTGTCAGGCCTGTGTACAGCGCATTCGCATAACCATTTGCAACCTTGCCACTCTGGCTAAGAACCCATTCAAAGAAACTCTCCTGGCCAGAAATCTGGCGGCCAACAATTGAAGTTCGAATCGTCAGAGCCGTGCCATAGTCAACCTCACCCAGAAATTTTGTTCTTCCGTAAAGATCCGCAGCATTGGGAAGGTCTGCTTGGCTTTTCATTCCCGGATCGCAAGTAAACACACAGTCAGTACTTATCTGAATCAGTTTCGAACCATACTTCTGGCAAAGTAGATACAACTTATGGGGCAAAAGAGCATTGATCTCGATGCTCTCTATGTAGGAACTGTTGTCCATTTTTTGCTTCACAAGTCCAACACAATTGATGACAACGTCAGGCTTTATCAAATCAAGTACTCGATTAAGTTCTTGATCATTCAAAACATTGACACCAGAGATCCAAGACTCTTCACTTAAGAACTTCCCTAGCAATGGCACGGAAGTTACATTGCCCCTAGTTGTACCAAAAACCTCAAAATTCTCTCCGAGAACTCGGACAGCCATGTGGCCAAGCATGCCACCTGCGCCCAAGATCAGCACTTTCTTTTGCTGTGAGTTCATTGCATTAAACCAGCGAACTTGAAGTTCCGAAGTTCACCAGTTCATTAATGAAATCCAACTTCATAAGAAGCTTCTTCATGCCCTCAACGTCTAATCTCTCAGTGTTGTGAGAGTTGTATTCAGTACTTTCAGTTATCTTCTGCTCACCCGAGCTGACAAATTTTGTGTAATTAAGGTCACGTAGGTCTGGCACCACACGAAAGTAGTCACCGCAGTCTTCAGCATTTGCCATCTCTTCTCGACTGAGCAGCACCTCGTACAGTTTCTCTCCGTGTCGAGTACCAATTATGTTGACTGGAAATTCCGGCTTTCCTAATATTTCTCTCATCGCAGTCGCAAGTGTGCCGATAGTCGCGGCTGGAGCTTTCTGCACAAAAATGTCCCCATTGGTTGCATGCTCAAACGCGTACAGCACAAGGTCTAGAGCATCATTAAGTGTCATCATGAATCGTGTCATCTCCGGATCAGTAACCGTGAGTGCTTTCCCATTCTGAATTTGATCCGCCATCAGCGGAATCACTGACCCCCGAGATGCCATCACGTTTCCATATCTAGTTCCGCAAAAGACTGTCTTTGTTCCGTCGAGATGTCGTGATTTAGCAACCATGACTTTCTCCATCATCGCCTTCGACATGCCCATTGCATTTATGGGGTACACAGCCTTGTCCGTGCTGAGACAAATGACTTTCTTCACCCCAGCACGAATTGCACTATCTAGAACATTCTCAGCTCCTAAGACATTCGTCTTCACTGCTTCTAGTGGATAGAACTCGCAAGATGGAACCTGTTTAAGGGCCGCAGCATGAAATACGTAATCGACCCCTTGCATAGCATTTGACACGCTGCTTACATCCCGAACATCCCCAATGTAAAACTTAAGTTTTTCACTCTGATATTTGATTCGCATATCATCTTGTTTTTTTTCATCGCGACTGAAGATACGAATTTCTCCAATGTCGCTGTCTAAAAAGCGTCTCATGACTGCATTACCAAAAGACCCCGTGCCTCCAGTAATGAGAAGTGTTTTATTTCTGAACATGGTTAATACCTTTACCTTTATTTCAGTTTCTGAACTTTACTGAGAATTACGAACATCGTTAGCGGAATACGGTCTGATGCGAACATGCAAACGGACTAACGCGACCAAAATTGACTTAATAATGAATTTGATTGCCTGTACGTTGCTAGCGGTTGAGACACCATGAACACGGTTCTTCATCGCGGCAGGAACTTCTCGAACTTTGTATCCAGCTCTACCAGCCGATACAAGTGCCTCGTAGGTGTCCCCCAGATAGTTAACAGGAAAGTTCTGCGAGAACTCCGACAAGAGGGGCTGACTAATTAGTCGAAACCCAGATGTCGGATCTGTTATCAGAACTCCCGTGGCTTTGGACGCCGACCGCGCAAGCATACGAATCACAAATTTACGAGAAGATCCTATTTCTAGTTCGTTCGTAAGCGATCTGAATCTGCTTCCAAGAACAAGATGAGCGGCAGATGTATTTGCCTCATCAATTAGCTTCGAGATTTCACTTTTCTGGTGTTGACCATCAGCGTCAACCTGAATTACGGCGAGAAAATCTAATTCGCAAGCTCGACGAAACCCTGCCTTCAGTGCTCCACCGACTCCAAGATTGAAAGGAAGACTCAATACGTCAACTCCACAATCAATGGCTACGCCTCGTGTGTTGTCTCCTGAACCATCGTCAATTACCAAGACTTGATACCCGGCATCAACGATGTCTGTGACCACGTCCTTTAGATTCAACTCTTCGTTGAATGCTGGTATCAAAATCAGAACATTTGATTTGTCTAATTCTTTGTCAACTGTTTGGGTTGCGTGAGAGACAGCATGGTTGTCGCGTCCGAGAATGGCTATCTGTTCTGCCAGTCTTCTATTTTGAAGTTGTAGTCCAGAAATGCTCACTGATAGTTGGATAGCCAATAAAACCAATAGGAGCATTGCTGTGAGGCCAATCACTGCAGATGCAGTAACCCCCAAGGCCTGCGCGGCAGGTTCCAAGATTGAAGTTCCTAAGCTTGCAACTATCCCAATTACGCATAGAGTCAACCATCCGACCGCGTAGCGGAAGTTCAATTTCTGCTTCTTGGCAAGTAAATACACGGAACCTGCAACAATGAGACAGGTTCCAGTAGCCACCAGAGCTTGTAAAAACGACTTTCCCACACATTTATCCTAATTGGTAGCTCGTATATGGAGAGGCAAACTGCTTGCTCGTAGCCCAATTAGGATGATTTTCCTAGGGATTGCCTGCTTTATCGCACTTTGTCCCGGATCTATCCCATCGTCATCTTAATTCCACTACCCATCGCGCCGAGATATCTCCCGTCATGACCAAAGGGAATCCGAATTGGCACGGCAGTTCATTTAGATTGTAGAAGTGGACCAAACGAGAGAGAACGGCACGTTTGAGAACACTTCCAATTCTTTCAACTTGAAGTTGGAGCTTAGGGCCATTGGCATTGGGGTAGTCCTCACCTCGCTTCTAGTTTTCTTCATTTTTCAACTATGGGGCCTTAATCTGCGCATTCCCGTTATCTATTCAGGCGATGCTCTCAGCACTTTGTCTGCCCTGCGGAATATGCGGTTCGGCAACTGGTACTGGTCCACAGACAAGCTTGGTGCTCCGTTTGGTCAGGACTTACATGACATTGCAGCAGTGGCGGATAACTTGCATCTCATTATCTTGTGGATCGGCATCAAGATATTTCGAAATGAATTCCTTGTCTTCAATGCCTACTTCTTTGGCTCTTACTTGCTTACAACCATAACTGGGTACATCGGATCACGAATGTTGCGCGTCCAACGTGCACCGGCATTGCTCATCGGAATCACCTTTTCGTTTCTGCCATATCACTATCTTCAAGGGCCAAATCACCTATTCCTAGCTGCATATTGGGCTATCCCGCTCTGGGTGGCTTTCCTCATACGCGAGCTCATGGATGACAGCATCTCGCCCTTCACTAATCAATCGTTTAACTTCAAATCATTGAGGAATTGGGCAACAAAGACATCCACAATCACACTCGTCATCATTGCAATCATCGCAACAACCACCGGTCTCTACTACGGATTCTTTTTCATAGTTTTGACAAGTTTCATTGTCGTCATCCGACGTGTTGGACAAACGACGAAGTTCCAATGGGTGCCCGCAGCCTCTGCGCTCGGTATCGGTGTGTTCTCTCTGGCGATTCAATACTTTCCAGTTTGGAACTACCAACGTATCAATGGAAGCAACCTTTCAATAGTTCAACGCACCATTGCCGAAGTTGAGTTCTACTCCCTAAAGCTTTCAAATCTCTTGCTACCGGTGGCGGGTCACAGACTTTCATTTTTTGATCATCTTCAACAGAAATCTAATCCCGTCTATCTCATTGGTGAAGGCTCCGATGCTTTAGGGCTCCTCGGTTCGTTTGGCTTAATCGGGTTGATTCTCATCATGGTTTTCCGCCTTGTGCACCACCGATCTGGATTATCTACCGCACTAGCTACTTTCACCATCATGAGCATCCTCACTAGCATCGTCGGGGGCTTAGCTCAATTCATCGCCGTGTTTGGATTCACTCAGCTTCGGGTAATGGCCCGCATGTCTATAGTCATCGCATTCCCTTGTCTGGTCTTCGCAGTGCACCTCATTACAAAACTCTCAGAACGAAGAGGTCAAGCATTCGTATTTATTGTTCTCGTCCTTATTGGGACAATTTCTATTCTTGACACCAACCCTGGAAACCAACTTCCATCATTTCAATCAACCTCAACGAAGTGGGCACAAGACGCAGCCCTAGTCAGACAGATCGAAGCTGAACTTGGTAGCAACGCAATGATTTTCCAACTACCGGTCGTTCCATTTCCTGAATCTCCACCAGTGGAGAGAATGACGGACTACGAACACCTCAAGGGCTATTTGCGCTCCTCTAATCTCAAGTGGAGTTACGGTGGTGTCAAGGGAAGAGAGTCGGATTGGCAGTTGCAGCTTCCAAAGAACACCTCGGACCTGGTGGCCTTATTGAAAAACTACAAATATGACGCTGTCTGGATTAATGCCAACGGATATCCAGATGCTGCTAGTGCTCTAATTGAGGAACTCAAGTCGATCAATCTTCGGTTTGTAGAAAGCGAAACTGGGATATACGTTTACTTCCTCCAATGAACATAAAGTTCCAGGAATTTTTTGAAAGATAACATGACATTCATTAATCAAAAAAATAGTTTGAAAGACAATAAAGAGAGTTCAATAACTACATTTGATTCCGATAGCCCGGCATTTCGGCTACTTTCATTGTCGAGCCTTGGATGGATTGTAGTTCTCCTAGGGATGATGTGCGCCAGTTACCTTGGGCGTCATTTTACTGAGGTCTTGAGTTTCAGTGTTGCCGATGGGTGGTGTCCGACTAACGTATCTGTTATCGGACAACATTGTTTTGGGGACTTTGGACACCCTTTTTTGAAAGGTGGAGAGCTCCAAGTTTACGTTAAAGACAACTTGGTTGCAGTAAATTCACCATTAGTGATGTTGGCCTTTGAGTTTATCCGAATTTTCGACTATCGAATCGCACTTGCAATTTTTCTGATAACCGGAACTCTCTCAGTGATGTCACCAATCTGGTGGGCAACACGTTCGTGGCCCTCCAACACAAAAATTTTCGCATACTTTTTGATTGGTTTTGGATCTTTCGGTTTTATTACCGTTCTTGATAGGGCAAACCCAATCATGTTTTTCCCTGGACTAATTCTTTGGTTCTTAATAGCGATGGAAAATGACAAACGTAATCAAGTCATCTGGATAGTCGCATTGATGTCGGCACTCAAGTTCTGGGGCCCATTTTTTGCCATCGGAATCATAATGAACAAGCGCTGGCGTGACTTGTTTAAGTGTGGGGCACTCACATTAATGCTTTATATTTTTCCACTTCTCTACTTTCCTGGAACATTACTGAATAAAATTCATATAACCTTAAATGGCGTTACCTCGCAGTATTACGCGAACCTGTTCCAACCCTACGTCATTAGTATCAGTGGCCTTATTCGCCGAATTAGTTGTGCTATCAATTCTGAGACGACTTGCAACACATTAACAAACAACTGGGGAATCTTCGGGAAGTCTTTCTTTACGCCTTTAGTTGCGCTATCGATAGCTGGGTGGGCCGCGTCTCAATTCGCGCGTAATCCAAAATCTTCTGTTATGAAATACCTTCCTCTGATTGCCCTCGGTGCTATCGCATTACCAACCGCTCAAATGTACAACAGTATTTTGTTCATTCCTGCAGCTGCCCTCGTATTGAAGTGGCATTCACCGTTTGATGATGATGGGCAAACATCCGTTCCTAAGTTTTTGATTCCCGCACTTTTAAGCGGAATTGTTCCTTTACCAATTTGGTTCTTCGGTGAATCATTACTATCTTCCACTAATGGTGCGGGTTCAGTATTCAGGATCTCTTATTGGTTAATACCAATCGTTTGGTCATGTCTAATAGCCGAAACATCCTGGATTACTTACAAATCAAAGAGTGTTTCTGAATCTCAAAAGTTTCGTGGGACAAAGACGTGACTTCAAGAGGAGTTAATTGACTTTCGCTCTTTAACCAAGCCAACGGGATGAGTTTGATTTTCCTATAGTTGTAACTATGCAGAATGAGGTGTGATACGCATTCTCCGTTAGTACAGACACAGTCGAACAGACAACTGGATTTCAACAAAGGCCGCTCAAATGGCTACGAAGTTGGAGCATTCGTTAGAAATCTTGGTGATATATCAGGCATTTCAGCCGTAGGTCGTCTTTCTTAAACTGCTACCTTAAAAGGATGCCTAACGAATCCAGAGCAAATTTTGTAGAGAGACTGATGACAATAGTTTCTCTCATGATGCCCATAGTCGTAGTGACTTGGTGGGTCTCTGGTTATTTTGGTGAGCATTTCTCTGATTCCATCAGTTATTTTATAAATGACGGTCATTGCGATATTGCAGTAAACGGATTTGGGAATCACTGTTTTGGTGATTTCATTTCGCCCATTACTGAAGCAAAGAATGGTGTTTTTTTTATTGCCAACTCTGCGCCAGTGAATCTGATTTATGACCTAGTTCATTATCTAATTGGTGATCAACCAGTACCTAGAAGCGTAACTGTTGGCTACCTAGTTCTACTTTTGGCTGGGCTTTCATATCCAGTCATCTGGAGTTCACTTCATACCCGGGCTCCCTTGTATAAGTGCCTGATCCTCTGCGGACCATTGACAATCCCAGGCCTCAGCCTCCTTGATCGAGGAAACAACTTTGGCTTAGCAATTCCATTTTTGCTGGCATTTGCGATCTTCATTATCGACGGTAATGACAATAAGGCGATGGTTTTTCTGATTATTGCCTCCATATTTAAGCCCCATTTACTTCTTCTTTTAGTTATCTTTCTGGCGAATCGAAAGATCTGGCCTTTTGCACGTGGGGCTTGTTATGGCCTCGCTCTACACCTGGGTGCAAGTTTGGTCTACCAACCAAACATCTTTAAGGCATTTGAAACCCATTGGCAGCAACTCAATTCTTACGGTACTTATGTCTCGCTCGACAATCCCGATGTAGCAAATATCTCAATCGCCAAAGGTTTATACGATTCTCTCAAGTTTCTTCAGATCTTTGATGCAAGCGAATTGTTGAACATCATTGAGAAAAACCCAACACTAATTGGCCTAATTGTTTTCTGTTTGACGACGGTGTTGATGTGGAAGAACCGTGAATACATCTCGAGATCTGAACAACTAATGATTTTACTGCCGCTATCTGTCTTGATGCCTGGCGTTACTTTTCTGCATTATCTTCCATTTGTGCTGATTCTTATCGCAATTCAACTAAGTGATTTAGAACAAACAGATTTCGTTTCTTACCGTTCCGGAAGATTACTCAGGTGGGACAAATATGTAGACGCATCCTTGCTTGTTGCAATATCTCTTTCCTTGTGTCCTCTGATACTCCCTAACTCGTCAGGTGGTGGCCGGCAGTTAGGAACTATTAGTTTGATTCCCTTGGTTTGGACCGAGTTCATTGTGATCTCCTTGGTTCGGTCCATTTTGAGAAAAAAGATCTCCCGTATTGAAGTGTGCTGAGAAAATCTCGTACGTTGCTAAACACTCAAAATTTCCGAGAAACTGTTAGTCGCGACTATTTACATTCCAATTTTGGGAAACTTCGGATGCAAATCAGAATGAACAGCAATATCCCCCCCATCATCAATACGAGAGAAACCACGATCCGACGGCTCCATTGAGACGAAGTGGCTGCGAGCTTAAAATCTAGAACAGTATCGGTTACTCGGCTTTCATCATTCGCCCCTATAATTGGGTTCACGATCTTGAGAACTTTTGGGACTACATCAGTTTGGAACCTTTCAGTATGTTCATCAACAGTCACGGAAAGTAGATTCTTGGACCCTACGAAAGACACATCAATATTGTGTTTTCTCTTCTTCGTTAGAAGCACTTCTAGTTTAGTTTTTGAAGGACTGGTGGTTTCATCGCAAGGAGCAAGACAAAATTCCAAGAGAGATTTGTTCTTTAACTTGATTGACAAGCCGCTGAGAAATTGTCTGTCAGAAGAAAAAATTGTCTGAGGCCAATTCAAGTTTTTTGCCCTCGTGTATTCCCCCCCCACTCTTTGATCAGAAATTTTCCCGTAAAACGACCTTGAATCAGTTTCAATATTGCATTTCTTGCTGTCAAACTTGACAACTATATTCTTACTCTTCTTCGAATCTAGGTTACCCGTCAATACAAGCCTCTTCGAACGAATGAAAACTTCTGAGGATACTTTCGCCAAAGTTGGAAGCGTTCCACATGGAGTTTCCGCTAACGCATAAGAAACCTCAAACTCCACATCATTTAGAGAATTACTTGTCACCAGAAAATCTACAATTTTGTCAGACAGCCATTGAAAAACCTCACTACCGTTTTCAATGTCATGGCCGCCGCTTACGACTTGAGCGAGAATGGGGACTTGAATTCTTGCATTTCTAAAGGGATCGGGCGTCTCCATTTTTAGTTGAAAACTTAGTGAGGCCTTGCGAACTTCCTGCCATTTCTCATCAACTTCACCAAGCGCGTATTCGGAAGTCTCATTCAAGCCGGCATAACTTGTACTTGAAAAATCTATCTTGCCGCTTTGGGGAGCAGGTGTGAGTAATCCAAGTAGTCCAAGCGAAAGTAAAATGATGGCTGCAAATACTAAGAAAAAAACACGATGGCTAGAATGGTTTTGCATATTTACTTTCCTCTCATTACGGCGTCTACAAAATGCATTCTTTCTGATTAACAAGGCCTTACCATCACACATTTAGTACGATTTCGCCAATGAATAATGAGACTAGGTCCAGTAGGACTTACTTGCCCATACTCTTAATCTACTGCACGTAAAAGTGAATAATTGCCCAAAGTTAATTGCATAATGCTCTCGCGGGACTGTGGCCCACCAAGCTTATTTTTGTTCGCTTGGCTTGAATTCCGAAGAGTTAGTCAGGATTTGCCGCCCGCATTCTGAAGCATCCCCTGCTAAGAGCCCCCATAAGTTTGAGTTAAGAAGAGTTGGTATACCGATCTGATAATTCTCTACAATCATCATATGGGCATACCAACTCTCTCCGTCGTCGTACCCATTTACAACGAGGAAAAATGTCTACCTGAACTTGTTGCTCGCCTTGCTGCGCTTAGGGAACAGGTTCTTGGTGAATTTGAAATCAATGTAATTTTGATTGATGATGGTTCAACTGACCAGAGCCGTGGGATGTTAAAGGCCCTCTCATTGACGCATGAATGGATTAATGTTCGTTTATTGTTGCGTAATTTTGGGCATCAAATAGCAGTAACTGCTGGCATGGACGTGACAACATCCGACTTCGTTGCCGTAATCGATGGCGATCTGCAGGATCCTCCAGAACTCATACCTGCAATGATTCGCCAATTGGTCAATAATGGCGATCATATTGTATACGGTCAGAGAACTGTTCGACAGGGTGAAAGTGCGTTCAAACTTTGGAGTGCTCGCTTGTTCTACAAACTCATCAGGCATTCGAGCAAACTTGACATACCGTTGGATACTGGTGACTTTAGGGTGATGAGTAGGCGAGCCCGGGACATCATCAGCGAGATGAGAGAACATAATCGTTTCTTGCGTGGGATGGCCCCATGGACTGGTCTTAAGTCTTCTCCGTTTCTCTATTCTAGAGACGAGAGATTTGCGGGATCTACGAAGTATTCGCTTCCAGCAATGGTTAATCTTGCCTTCAACGCAATTGTGTCATTTTCAACTACACCATTACGGGCTCTGCAACTTTTAGGTGCGGCGCTCGCCACATTTGGCTCAATTGGCTTTGCCGCTTTCCTTTTGATTGCATTGTTTGGAACGGGCCCAGTTACGTTCGGTCTTCTTGCAAGTCTGAATGTAATATCAACAGGTGTAGTTGTTGGTGCCATTGGCATTGTCGGTGGTTATGTTCATCGCATTCAAGATGAAGTTCGTGGGCGACCTTTGTATCTCGTAGAGGAGAATTAGATATGTCAGAAGAATTGAACCGAGAACGTGAGTTTCATGATCAATGGGCGCTTAGCGTCGATCCGTCATCAGTCGATGTATACGGCGCATGGACTCCGTTAGCAACACCGGAGACTCACTGGATATTTTCAAAACTTGGAGATTTGTCGGGCAAAAAACTCCTAGATCTAGGTTGTGGTCTGGGAGAAGGATCTGTATTTTTCGCCCTTTCCGGCGCGCAAGTTACCGCAAGCGATCTCTCGCCTGAAATGTGTAATACGACGAAAGCCGTCGCCTCTCTTCATGGTGTAGAAGTCAACACACTTGTTGTGAGCGCTACCGATTTGAGCTCCATTCCAGATAATTCATACGACGTTGTCTACGGGGCAAACATGCTTCATCACGTTGACATTAAGGCGTGTACAGCAGAGGTACACCGCGTGCTCAAGCCTGGCGGGAAGGCTGTTTTTTGGGACCCGGTTCAATACAACCCGGTGATAAACATTTACCGCAACATGGCATCGGGTGTTCGTACTGAAGACGAACACCCCCTACGTATAGGCGACATCCGAGGAATTAAGAATCTCTTTGGCGACCTAGAAACTAGGTTTTTTTGGTTAACTGCAACTGTAATCTTCTTACGATTTTACTTCATTGACAGAATTGGTCCTTCAGAAGGTAGATACTGGAAATTGATTATTGACCGTCGAGAGAAGCATTCTCGTTTGTTGCGTACTACTCACTTCATTGACCGAGTAATACTGAAAATATTTCCACCACTAAAGTGGTGGTGTTGGAATGTTGCAATAATCGCAACGAAGAGTTGACATGGGGTTCTTTGAAGGTGGGATTCGTCCACTCATATCTTCAGTTTTGACTCATCAGAGCCCACTATATGTTCAGTACTACGTCACGGCTCGATGTAATTTGCGATGTCAACAGTGCAATGTTATCTATGGCAATGGCGATCAGGGTGAGTGCACTATTGATCAAGTGAAGGCAATTGCTAAGAATCTTGCACAAATCGGTACCTCAATTGTCTTACTTACAGGTGGAGAGCCTTTTGCGAGATCAGATTTGCCTGAAATCGCAAAAGCTTTTAAGGATCAGGGCGTACACCCTCGCATTCAAACAAACGGATTTGCATCTCCTGAAGCCTTACAAAAAATGGTGAGCTATGGAATAAAAGACATTTCTATTTCGCTGGACTCGCTGATCCCGGACCTTCAGGATCAGATCAATGGTGGATTTGAAAATACTTGGGATGCGGCCATCGAAAAAGTGGCCTATGTCAATCAAAATTTTCCTGCTGATTCATTCTGTGCCTTTGGCTGTGTATTGGCTCCTTCAAATATTGATCAGATAGTGCCCATCATAAAGTTTGCTACCGAAATTGGATGGTGGGTGTCATTAGCGCCTGCACATCAATCTCCAATTCACGAACCAAGATCCTTTGCAACTTATGACGAAGCGATGGTCTTTGATCCATCTCAATACTCTCAGGTTCGTGAAGTGCTTGATGAAGTTAAATCTATGAAGAAGGCTGGTTATAACCTTTATGACTCCGAAGAGTACGTCGAGGATATCTATCGATACGTAACGAAAGACGCGATTCGTTGGCGCCGAAGAAACAGTAATTCTTGCGATGCACCGAACTTATACTTCGCAATCCAACCTAATGGCGACATGGCTGTTTGTTGTGACTACAGATTTGAAGGGAAAATCTCCACCTTCTCCAATGACTTCCCCAAACAGTATCAGGAGCAGCGAATGTTCTCAGAAGCACATAAAATTACCGCAGCATGCTCTGGTTGTATGTACGGAAGTTTTCCCGAAATTTCGATTTCTGCTCGCTACTACAAACCTTTAATCGAGCGTGCGCTGCTATTTCTTAAACCGCAGAAGGACACTCGACTTAAACCGTATGCGGCATCTGATTTAAAGGATTTAGCTCATAAAGTTTATAAAGAAAGCAAAACTTAATGCTCCGTGAGAGGACCCTTCATCACCTTCTTCTTGCCGTTGCTCGATCACTCGAAGACATAGCAGAAAATTCTGCCCATCGTGAACTGATTCGTAATTCCTGTGAGAGCTTAAAGGTTACTCGTGAGCATAAGGGCCCTTATACGGTGTCCTTTACAAATGAGAATGGTTATGTGTCTAAAACTGTTGAAACATCCCAATTCAGGTTTCATGAGAGAGGTGATGTTCCCGCACAAATTCAATTGCGGAAAGACTTGCCTGACGCTAGAAGTTATAACTGGGAACAAGCCACGGACCTATGGCGAAACATGCTCGGAGTTTCTCTCTCAAATTCAAAAGGACTTGCGCCTGCGAGGGCTGATCACAATAAAGCAAAACTTTCAGAAGTCTTTTATCTCGCCTTAATCTCTGTGAGTTTGTTATTAGTAGATTTTTATTTCGACGAGTATTGGTTTTCCTGCCTCATTCTTGCTTGGACAATTCCTTTAACTCAGCCAAAAAGGCCATATCTAGCGATTGCAATCTGCACAATAGTCTGGAGTTTGTCGATTTCAGGACTTCAAAATCCATTGCTGGGATTAGCTCTAATAGTTATCTCCATGCACCTTGAGTACTTGGATAAGTCAAGGTTTGCAATTTTCTGGCCACTATTAGGTTGCCTGTTTTTGACAGCTATGTTCCCCGATCAACTGAAGATAATCATTTTGTTTCCAATTGTTGAAATTCTTGTCTCTCTAGTGCAAAGAAATTTTCCAAGAGTCGTGATTCATTTTGGCACCTTTTTACTCATCGGTTCTTACATTTTGATTAGAAATTCAAGTTTGTCTTCTTCGATGGATTCACGAGCGTGGATCCTTGTGATCGCTGCCCTTCTTCTCGCGGTAGCAGTTTTTCCATACTCTTCCGAATCGAACCTGATAAGAATCACAGCACCTTTGATGCTTTCATTGGGTGCTGTGTATTTGGACTTTGAAAAATTGAGTGTTGCAATATTCTTAATTGTCTGGACTTTGCGTATTGTCGGATTTCGAAAAACAGACCATTCGGGACCTCTAGCGATTACTCAGCCCGGTACATCCGTGACCCTCCGAAAGCGAGACTCAACGAGTTAGTTTCGTGATCCTTGCCCAGATTGCATCCGCTACTCTCCAAGGTAAAAATCTAGAAAGTAGCTGGAAAATTCGAGCGTTTCTTCCTATGATCTTTACCCTAGATCTGGAAGATGAAGATTGGATGATTTGCTGAGCCACATGTGCAGGATCCAAAAGTCGCTCCTTCTCTAGTCGACGCACACCTGCACTTTGTTGAAAGTTTGTGTCCATTCCTCCTGGAATCAAAACCAGAATCTGACATAATTCACTCGCTGTCTCTGCAATCAAAGCACGTCCGAATGAAAGCAATGCTGCATTGGTTGCTCCGTAAACTGCAAAATCTGGGAGAGGCTGTAGTGCCGTCGAACTACTAACAATAAAAAGTCGCCCTGATTGCCCAGTCATTTCACGATTCTGAAGAAATTTCTGTGCAAGATTCAATCTAGCAAGCACATTGACTTCAAACTGAAGTCGCACATTTGCGGGGTCTTGTTCAATAAATTTTGATTTGGTACCTAATCCTGCAACCAGATATAGGGAAGTAATTGAAGAATTGATATCAGTATTTATCTCGCTAACTTGTTCGAAAAGATTGGGATCTGTCACATCAGCACATATGAAAGTCTGTTTGGGATATTGCTTTTTCAACTTATTGATAGCGATTGAGTCGCGATCTATACCAATTATCTGCTCATTATTTTGAATAATCTCTTTCATGATTGCGTGACCAAGGCCGGACGCAACACCCGTGACAATATTTATATCACTCTGCTTTTGTTGCAATCTCATGTAGACCTCTTTAACCGCTTCCGTTGTGTTCTTCTTTGGCACCCAACCAATCGCCCTTAACTTTTCCGAACTAAATCTCATTACAGGGGACATCCCTGTTCCAAGTTGTGCAGGTAGTACTCCAGCAAAGACACTAAGGCCAAAAAATCCTGGCCCATTTTTTTCCCCACGGGGAATATTGACAATGGACTTTATTGATAAATTCTCCGTGACCACTAGATACGTACCCGATGGTGTGTTACCCGCGGAGAGCAGCAGAATCGCCTCTGCGACATCATCAATATGAACAAGAGGCAGCACTCCCCTAAAGAGTGATATCAATTTTCTAAGCAATGTGCTTGAAGTACTCTTCAATAGGACGGCAACATGACTATCTAATCGCATGTCTCGCCCGATAACCATTCCCAAACGAGCGATGGAATAGTCGATTCCACTCGATATAACAATTTTTTCGGCCTCTAACTTTGAGCGACCATAGTCAGACCTCGGTACAGGTTTGGTTGTTTCATCATGTTTTTTGGCTGAACCAAAGCGTGGGAAATCTTGTGCGCCTACGGAACTAGCTAGTACAAATCTAGTTTTGGGAGAAATATCCTTAATTGCTCTTACTAACAACTCAGTAGGCGTCACGTTTGCATCACGATATTTCTCCCCATTGCCGTAGTGTGCATCACCGGCAATGTGAATTAGTGCGTCAATGTGGCCATATAACTCAATTATCTCTGCAAGTCCGGACGAAGCGAATTTAGTTGGCCAACCACCCCAAACATATTCGCGTGCACCAAGAGCAATCAATTCATCGGAAAGAGGCTTTCGTCCTACAGCAATTACTTCATGGCCTGCACTCAGAGCCAAAACGGCCGTGTAGTTCCCAACAAAACCAGACACCCCTGTTATTAGCAATCGCATCATACGCCTTTCGCAGTTGCGAGCACCGTGTAGCTCGAACCCCTCTTTTTATTCATTTCATAAATCAACATGGAAACTATTGGTATTATCGCCCTAGTTGCTGCGAACAGACTCTTCAAGTACAAAATAGCCTTAACGGAATCACTCTCGCGTTTCAAGAGCTCATACATTTCATTGTGTGGTCTTGACAGGTTTATTCCGGTTTGAATCGCGTTGAAGATGCCATAAATAGGTGTGTGTATTTCTCTTTGAATGTCCCAGCCACTCTCTTGAAGTAATTTCTCTAAAGAAATTGGAGTGAACTGAACCATATGAGATTTTGAATCAAAGAATGAAAACATCTCTTTGTATCTATTCCAAGAGTGGGAATCACCATTTGGAACCGAGATAAGAAGTTGATTATCTCCCCGGCTAATTTTCTTTAGTTCTTGTCTGAGGGTGTTCACCGGCAAATGTTCTGCAACGTGCCACATAGTAAACATTGTGTGGTCTACATCATCCGGAACTGCGTGAACTACTTCTATCCCAGCACCCTGCGCAGCACTCACACTCGATTCATCTAGTTCTATCCCCATGATCTTGCAGTTATCTCCGTCAATCTGTTTGAACGAATGAAGAAATGCTCCATTCCCGCAACCAAAATCGATTAGACGTTTATGAAGATTGACTTTGTAAGCGAGTTTGGCTTGTCTACGAGCTAGTAGGGGACCTCGGCCAGAGGGTGGCCTTGGAGTTTGATTAGTCACAACACCTGAAGTTGGAGCTTCAACTGGAAACTGAACTGTACATTCACGACACTCAATCATCTTTGTGCCAGCAAGGGCGCCAACATTAGTTGATCCGCATAGGTCGCATTCTTCAATACTCATTTTGTAACGCTCTTTCTCCGGTTATTCATACCGAACCACCACAAAATGTGTGCATTAGAGTTTTTCATAACGAATCATAGTCAATTGGTAAGAGCCCTTTAGTTGATATAGGTAGCCTAACCAACGAAGGTATATATCTTCTTCAGGTCTCAAAACCATTTTGTTTGGCAACTAAAGTACAGGCTTATGGGACTTGTTGAAGACGGTGTACGGATTGGCAGATTCGCCTCCCAACCAGCTTTTGATAAAATCTCTAATGTGCGGTTTCATTCTGCGGTTGGTCTTTCATCATGTTTGAAACTGAATTGAAAGGACATGCGATTCCATTTGAAAGGTATCAATCTTTTTTTGGTCGAATGCGACAGTGCAATCTCCTGATTTCGATTTCCGCCAAACTACAATTAACTGAGTTAATAACGTGATGATCATCTCAATTAGGGTCTTGGATGTTAGCTACACTGTTGAGACGCAAGGTTCCTGAAGATGATCAATGATAACGAGATTGCTAGGATTTTTGATGGCAAGTCCTTTCTCATAACGGGTGCCTCTGGATTTGTTGGACAACAATTGATTCGGGCGATGACTTTCCTCGCCATGGCATTTGACACTCAGTTTCATATTGATCTTGTAACACGTGAACTGTCAGGTGCAGCCAAGAATTTAGTAGGTCCAGGGGTTTCCGATCGAGTCTCAACTAGCTATTTGCAAAGTCGTATCGGAGAATCACTGGTTCCTTCTCGCCCTATAGATTATGTATTCCATTTGGCCACTCCAGCTTCAGCTTCCCTAAATCGTGATAATCCGAGAGAAATGCTGATGCTAAATATTGAAGCCGCCAAGTGGATTTGCGATTCTCCAGATGTTACGGCTTCAAGACCTAAAGTGTTGTTTGCGTCTTCGGGAGCGGTTTATGGTGGCGGAGACGGAACTAAACAAAATGTTTTGGAGAACTCCATGTTGTCTCCAAATACTTCACTCCCAGGGATGGCTTACGCCGAAGGGAAGCGTGTGGCTGAGCTGCTTTTTTATGAAGCTCAGCGAGATGATTTATTGACGCCGATTATTGCCAGGCTATTTTCATTTAGTGGCCCAGGATTACCCCTAGACCGTCACTTTGCAATAGGTAATTTTGTACGTGATGCAATTGATGGACGGCAGATTGTCGTTCGGGGGGACGGTAGTTCAGTACGAAGCTATCTGGACAGCAGGGATATGGCTCTCTGGCTAATTCGGTCTCTCGGGCTACCAACGCCGTCTTTTGCGCTACATATTGGATCCGAGGAAGCAGTGACTATCTCAGAACTAGCAAATCTAGTTGCTTCTCGATACCAGGCCTTGACAGATTTGCGTTGCTCAGTATCAATACTCGGAACAAGTTCTGCTCTAGATGGATTTGATCATTACGTCCCTTCTACTGAAAGAACTCGTGAACATTTAGGAATTGAAACTTTTATTCCGCTTGCCGACTCTATTGATGAAATGATTAGAAACGGGATGCGGTGATCATGGAAGAGCCACTTCAACTAGTCTGTGATCTTGACGGCGTTCTTTGGCATCGAACTTTAGTGCTTGATGGCGTTCAAGAGGCCTTGAAGAATTTGAGTGGGGCATCAGCTGAAGTTTATTTCGTGACAAATAACTCGTTCACTCTAGTTTCAGACTTAGAAGCAAGAATTACCGAACTGGGTTACAACGCAAGGGGTCGGGTCATAACGTCGCCGATGATTACTGCCTCATTTATTCCAACAGGATCGAGAGTACTTGTGCTTGCAGGGGCGGGGACACTTAATTTGATGGAATCGTCTGGTCACATCGTTTGTGAATGGAACAAAGATCCTGAATACGTAGTCGTAGGACTACGAACAGACTTTGATTATGAGATGCTGAAGCAAGCATCATTTGCAATTCGTCAAGGTGCAGTGCTCGTTGCCACCAATGACGATCCTTCCTACCCCACAGATGAGGGACTACTCCCGGGAAGTGGTGCAATCGTGAGTGCGATTGCAGTAGCCGCTGGAGTTACTCCGAAAGTGATCGGTAAGCCCAATTTTCCAGCAGTTGAATTTTTAGACAAAAAACTCAATAATTCAACTATTGATTTCATGATTGGAGATCGAGTCATGCAAGATGGACTTTTTGCTCAAAGATTGAAAACTAAATTCCTTCTCATAAGTGATGAAGACGGAATACAAAACTCTTCTGACCAAATTCCTATTGAACACCAATTTCGTAGTCTCAAAGACGCCGTAGACTTCCTACTTAGTCGGTCAGATTCCAACGATTTTTAAGAGTAGTGAATCTCTTCTCATCTTCTTGAAATATCGTGTTGTAGTAGTCGCGTTTATTAGTCAGCCACTTTAATTCAAACTGCAAAGCGGCAATCATTCCTTCTTCAATTTTTGGAAGGTCTAGGGCTGATGCCCACATAATCACTTTTCTAGTTTCAAATCTAGTTAATTTGACTTCCCTAATTCGTCTAAGCCCAGGAAGCGAATCTACCGAGACACCACCCCCAACTACAAGATCTAAATTATGTTCAGCGCATGTTTTTGCCACTTCAACTACATCATCGATTACTCGCAAATCATTTACATTGTCAGAGCTAAGTCCAATAGAGCCGCAATAATCACTTCTTCCGAAAACAATTCCCGCAAGCGCACCAGACTCAGTTGCGAATTTAGCCATTGCCTCTCGGTTGGAAAAACCTGTAGTGGTCTCAATATTCCACAAGAACTCAGTATCTTCTCTTTCGTCTGGTGAATACGCCTTACGCAATGCGGCATCGTATTTTGTTAACGCATAGTCCGTCTCAATCATTGGGGCAACTATGTACTGAACCCCAATTTGTTTTGCAACAAAGAGATCCATCAGTGCTTCGCAACCACCAATCTTTACGGCCACAGGTAAATCTGCTTGGTGAGCGATCTCAACCAAGCGCATCAGTTCGTCTAAGCGCGTTCCTTCTGCCTCGAACTCGGCTTTAACAGCCGCCCATCCATACTCATTCTTCCCGCGGACAAGTAGATCCCTCATTTGTCTTTCAAGATTATTCATTACATGTTCTCGCTTTCAGTTTGAATATGCCTAAAGACCTTTTGGTACAAATCCAAAGGTAAATGTGGTGAAATTTCATGGAGTGGCTCAGACTCCATACTGCCCAATTCGTTGATTCTACTCGATATTTTCGGCAAGAAACTCTGTTCCGGGTGAAGTTCAATGAGGAATATGTGGGGATCCGAACTCTCAAGTAGTTTTAAGTTTTCCGCGTCTGTTAAGCAACCTGGGCTAACTGTCGTTAATCCAATACCGTAGGCACGTGCTAAATCGGTCCAATTTGGAAAACCGAGGCCGCTTTCGGTGTCGCACCCTAGGTAGTTTCCCCCAAAATAATTCTTCTGCGTCATCCGAATTGAGGCATACCCGTTATTGCACATCAAAAACATTTTGAGATTGGGTTTCCGCACCGACACGGTTGCGAGTTCCTGTAAATTCTGGGAAAATCCTCCGTCGCCCTCAATATGAATCACTCTTTTCTCAGGATTTGCAATAGCCGCCCCAATTGCTCCGGCGAGACCATACCCCATGCTTGCTAGAGATTTATTCGAGATAATTGTCTGTCCGGATTTATTCTCAAATGCTTGATAAAAACTTGTAAATGATCCCCCACTGCTGCACGGAATGATCACGTCTGAGCTTTGAGCAATCTCCGATAGTTCCGTCAAAAATTCATAAGGATTCCAAAATCCTTCATGAAATGAATTCACTGATTCACTTAATGGGAGCAATTCCTTAACTTCTTGACAAAATTCAATCCAATTTTTCTTATCCTCCCACACCATTTCTTTACTCACAGCTTTAAGAAACTTAAGTGCATCGATGTTGTATCCGGCATCAATTACTGGATGGCCTTTCGTAGTTTCTGAAGGATCAATATCAATTTGAATAATTCTTGCATGAGGTGCAAAACCTTCGTAATTGAATCCGGTCTGTTGAAGTCCCAGTCTGGTTCCAATAGCTAAAACCAAATCTGCTTGACTGATCAAAATATTCGAATACCGCATACCCCAAGTATTTGGGCGGCCGAAATAAAGCCTTTCATTGCTGCCAAATCGATCAGCGCCGTTGTACGTTGTCATACATGGCAAGCCCATTGCGTTTACAAGTTGTGAGATAAGTTCGTTTTCTCGCGGTAATCCACCACCGAGAAGAATTATTGGCCTTTCCGATTCTGAAAGCAGGTGACCGGTGTATTTACACGCCTGTGAAATTTCAGTCGCAAGAGTTGTTGTTATTGCTGACTCGCTAGTGGCATCAACTGCTGTAGAAATTGGACTGGCACCTTGTGCGTCAAGACATATCTCCAAAAATACAGGTCCAGGTTTTTCATTGTACTGTTCTGACAAATACTGAATAAAGTGTTGCTTGGTTATGGGGGCTTCAATCCTCACAGACAACTTTGTTACAGATTTGACAATCGACACACCATCTATTTCCTGGATTCCTCGCTGACGTATTTCACCGGTCGCAAGATCAGACGACTTAACCTGCCCTCCTATAACCAAAAGTTCTCTACCTTCAAGATAGGCACCACTAATCCCTGAGACTGCGTGCGTCAGACCCGGCCCCGCTGTCAGTAATACGAATGCCTTACCGATGGAACCTGACTCATTGAAATACTCTGCTGCAATCGTGGCAGACATCTCGTGAACGAACGGGACACAATTCATTCGTATTCTTGCCCCATCCAAGAGGTGCATGCTGTTACCCCCAGGAACAAAAAAGCAATGTGTGTACCCCTCTTCGGATAACCACTCCATCAATTCATCTGCGAATTTGAGATTCTTATTCATGACTACTAATTCCAAGTTCTGTAGTTACAACAAAGTTTGGTCGTTGTTTTACTTCCTCATAGATAAGACCGATGTACTCAGCTATCAAGCCCAACATAAATGTGAGGAACCCAAAAACAAGAAGAACTAGCGAAACAATTGTTCCGAATCCTGCAAAGGGCACACCGATCAACACCCAGGACAAGGCAAAAGCGACTAAGGAACATATAGATACGCCTGATAACAAGATTCCACAAAGAGTTATCAATTTCAACGGAATGTATGAATGCGAGAAAATACCCTTAAAGGCGAGGTCGATCACTTTCAGGCTGTGAGCATTTGAGACTCCGCCAAATCGCTCTGGTCTTTCAGCTTCTAAACCAATTGATTTGAAGCCGACCCATGCAAAGAGTCCACGAATAAAGCGATTTCGTTCCTCCATACCGCGAACTGCTTCGTATACCTTTCGGTCAACAAGTCGAAAATCACTCGCGTTCTTCGGTATACGATCATCGGTGAGTTTTCCAGCTAACCAATAAAAGGCTTTTGAATTGAACGTTCTGATCGGTCCAGTTCCAGTGCGTTTGGTAACAACCATGTACACATTTTCATAACCCTCTTCCCACTTCTTGATGAACTCAGAAATTAGTTCCGGAGGGTCCTGTAAATCTGCGGTCATTAGAACTACTGCATCCCCAGTCGCATAGTTCAGGCCCGCAGTTAACCCGCCATCCATTCGGAAATTTCGTGCTAGTTGAATTGTTTTGAAGCGGTTATCTTTTTCATAGATCTGCTGCAAAAGTTCCCAAGTTCTGTCAATAGAACCGTTTTCTACAATTATTGCTTCAAAGTCATACTTTGGATTTGCATCAAAGACTAAAGCTAGGCGACGAGCTAATTCTTCAACGCATGCTTCTTCGTTATACGCAGGAACAATAATTGAGATTAGTTTTCTGTCGGTCATTTGCTTGTTACAAACTCGCTGATTGTCTCAACCATAAAGTCGATGATTTCATTTGTTAAACCGGGATACACGCCAATCCAAAACGTGGAATCAGTGACAATGTCTGCATTCTTAAGATCTCCCACTACACGCATCGGCATATCTTTGTATGCAGGTTGGCGAAGTAAATTTCCACCAAACAATTGACGTGTGCCGATGCGGCGGCTCTCAATATGTTGTACAAGATCGAAACGTGAAAATGGCGCGTCGGCTTTCACTGTGATGGGAAATCCGAACCAGCTTGGTTCACTGTTCTTCGTTGCCTTAGGCAGCAGAAGGAATTCTTCCAGTGGTTTCAGGCCCTTACGAAGTCGCTTCCAGTTTGCGTTTCGACGCTCGATGAAGTCTGGAAGCTTTTCCAACTGTGCAACGCCAATGGCTGCCTGCATATCAGTCATTTTTAGGTTGTAACCAATATGTGAATACACGTACTTGTGGTCATAGCCATATGGCAGGTCTCCGAGTTGCCAATCAAACCGTCGGCCACATGTGTCATCTTGGCCTGGAGGGCACCAGCAATCACGACCCCAATCGCGAAGTGATTCAACGATTTTCTTCATTGATGCTTTCTTCACCATCACACATCCGCCTTCACCCATGGTCATGTGGTGTGCTGGGTAGAAACTGGCTGTTGAAAGATCACCAAACGAACCAACTGGCTTGCCATTGAATTTTGCGCCAACTGCATCGCACGTGTCTTCAACTACAAACAGGTTGTGCTTCTCGGCAAGTTGCATCACACCTTCAAGATCAAACGGATTACCTAATGTATGCGCCATAACAATTGCTTTAGTCTTTGGTCCAATCGCAGCTTCAATACTCTCTACAGACGAGTCATATGTTCCAAGTTGAATATCGACAAAGACGGGTGTGAGGCGGTTCTGCAAAATCGGGTTAACTGTGGTAGGAAAACCAGCGGCAGCAGTGATGACCTCATCGCCTTCTTTAAGTGCACGTTTTCCTAAACGTGATGAAGTGAGTGCAGTAACTGCAAGAAGGTTTGCTGATGAACCGGAGTTGCATAACATCGCATGCTTCATGCCCATGACTTTTGCAAAAGACTTTTCGAATTGTTCTGCGTAGCGACCAGTTGTCAACCAGAAATCAAGCGATGAGTCAACTAGCAGTTCAAGTTCGTGATTATCAAAGACTTTTCCGGAAACAGGAATCGTTGAAATTCCACCTAGAAATGGTTTCGGTGGAAATGCTTCCTGATGATATTCCTTTACTAACCCAAGTATTTGGGCGCGCAACTGATCTGCACGTGATTTTTCAGCCATGAAACCTATTTCTTTCCTGTGAGAAGTTCGTTGTACCAATTGAATGACTTCTTTAAGCCATCTTCCAATGAAACCGACGCATGCCAGCCCAGAACTTCATGGGCTTTCGTGGAATCTAGATATTGATCTTTAATCTCGCTTGATGCGGCGTTCAATATATTTGGTGCGGTTTCTGGTTTTCCTGCAGCGGCACAAATTGCCTTATAAATCTGCATAACTGTAAGAGGAGACTCATCACTAAAGTTAAAACCTTGACCCGCAAATTCTGGCTTGTCGGTTTGCTCACCAAGTGCAAGGTACGCAGACACAATGTCGTCAACATGGAGATAGTCGCGAATAAACGTTCCATCACTACGAAGAACTGGCTGTTCACCGCGAAGAAGCGAACGGAAAGTTCCAGGCACAATGCGATTCCAGTTCAGGTCTCCACCACCATAGATATTTCCGCAACGCGCGATAGTTACTGGTGTTCCATATGTGCGTGCATACGTTGTGGAAATTAGGTCGGTACAACTCTTCGATACTTCATACGGGTGATCGCCGTTCATCGACATATCTTCCGTATAGGGCAATACGGGTTGTGTGCCATAGGCCTTGTCGCTTGACGCAACAATGATTCTCTTCACCAGAGGCGACAATGTTCGACATGCATCTAGCAAGTTCCATGTTCCCTGAATGTTTGATTCGAAAGTATGACGCGGCGAACGATCAGCTGCGCCAACAATAGGTTGGGCACCTAAATGGAAGATCGAATCGACTTCATGGTTGTTGATGGCACGTTCAATATCGTCGTAATTCTCAAGCCGACCATTAACAACGTTGACCTTATTAATAGTGCCGCTACGCATGAGCTCGCTTTGAGGGTCGGAATCGGCAATGAATGCAACGGTGTAGGCACCGCTTTCGGCCAGCCAACGGGTGAGCCAAGATCCCACCATGCCAGATGCTCCGGTAACTAGAACTCGCTTGTCACCCCAATAGGCAACCGAACCTTGCTGAGTCACTATTTCCACACTTTCCAAGGCGCGTCTCCGCTATCCCACATTTCATTCAACATCGTGAACTCGCGATACGTATCCATTGGCTGCCAGAAACCCTCATGACGGTAGGCCATTAACTGGCCCTCAGCGGCAAGACGTTCAAGAGGAGCTTGTTCTAAAACGCACTCTTCATCGAGATAATCAAGAACTTGAGGCTCAAATACAAAGAATCCGGCATTGACATAGTCATCAGTCTGTGGTTTTTCTCTGAATTGCTGCACTTGACCCGTTGAATCAAGATCCATGACTCCAAAGCGAGATAAAGGGCGGACCGTGGTCACCGTTGCCAATTTGCCATGGGATTCGTGGAAGGCCAAAAGGGCTGAAATGTCAATATCTGCAAGGCCATCTCCATAGGTCACCATAAAGCGGCCATCTATATATTTGGCCACCCTTTTCACGCGGCCACCGGTCATCGTTGTTGGCCCGGTGTCAGCAACTGTCACTTTCCAGTCGATTTCGGTGTGATTGCCGTGTACCTCTATATGGGTTGACTTACCCAGGTGAGCGGTGAAGTCGTTCATACGGGCGTCGTAATTCAAGAAGTAATCCTTTATGACATCGCCCCGATAGCCGGTACACACGACAAAATCGGTAAGCCCATGGGCGGCAAACGACTTCATAAGGTGCCAGAGAACTGGCTTGCCACCGACCTCCACCATTGGCTTCGGCTTGTACTCAGTTTCCTCACGCATACGTGTTCCGAGACCACCAGCAAGCAGGACAACTTTCACAAGGAAGATGTTACTTGAGAAGTATTCCTGATGCAGACTAAAGAATTCTCACCATTTTACGTTGAATGAACATCACTGCATTCGCTACGTCATTGCACATTTGCAGGATGATCGAATTGCTCAAGCAAGCGTGCTGTTACAAAAATTGTCAGTCATTATTGGTGCGCGAGGGGGGACTTGAACCCCCACGTCCTTTCGAACACTGGCACCTGAAGCCAGCGCGTCTGCCATTTCGCCACTCGCGCGAGTAGAGACATGACGCTATCCATGCTTTGCCACCCACCCAACAACTGCCCCAAGTAACCTGTGCGTATGGCTAAAGGAACCGTTGAACGGTCTATCGAGAACATTTTTGACGGTGTGTTCTCGCGCGCCTTTAAGAGTGGTGTGAAACCGCTGCAAATTGGCAGGCGCCTCTTGCAGGTGGTCGATTCCGAGCGGGATCTTGATGCCCAGGGCCGCCGTGTGGTGCCAAATAGCTATGTGGTGCAAATGAGCGCCGCTGACCGTGAAGGCTTTGCCGACTTGGAAGGCTCGCTTCTGCAAGAACTGACCGCTGCCCTGCGTGAATACATCGCAACAGAGGGATACCACGTAGAGGGCAAGGCCCGGGTGGCGTTGCGTACGAACCCAGATCTGCGTAAAGGCAAGTTCGATATTGATAGCCGCACTATCGCGCCAGACGAAGTGGTTGCACCAAGTTCGACTATTGGTGCTGTGGGGTCTGTTCCCCTTCCGCCGCGCACGATGGCAACCGTTGCAGAGACGCCCGAAGAAAAAGTGGGCGCTATGTGGGCGTCGCCTTCTTCAGGTGAGGCTCCGCCAGCAGTGTTGACATTGCCAGGTGGGCAACGCATTGAGTTGCATGAAGGTCATTACGTGTTGGGTCGTCATTTAGAAAATGACATCGTGCTGAACGATACGAACGTCAGCCGCAAGCACGCAGAGTTTGTGTGTGCAGCGGGTGAAGTCATGGTGCACGACTTAGGAAGCACCAATGGCACGAAGGTAAATGGCGTGGTGGTGCATGGTGAGCAATTGCTGCAACACGGTGATGTCATTAATTTCGGAACCGCCCAGGTGACGTTCGAGGCCTCGTAGTCGTTAATGACTGATGCATTACTAAACGCCCTGAAGCTGATACTTCTTGCGCTGATTTATTTATTCTTCGGCCGCGTGCTGTGGGCTGTGTGGAGCGAAGTGCGAACACCAGTTATGCCGGCTGCGCGAGTGGGTGGTGGAACTGCGTCGCGTGGTCGTGCGAAAAAAAGTGTTGGCAAAGGGGTGCCGATGTTTGTGGTGATTGAACCAAAGCAACATCGGGGTGCCACCTATACGTTGTCGAGCGTGCTTGCGATTGGTCGCTTGGAAGATAACGACATCGTTATTGATGATGATTCCTTTATATCTAGCCATCATGCGCGTATTGAAATACGGCCTGAAGGCTCGTGGGTAGTGGATTTGGGCAGTACTAATGGCTGTTATGTGAATGGTCAACGTGTTGCCGATGAGCGATCCGTGCGAAAAGGCGACAGAATTCAAGTGGGCTCAACAGTGTTGGAGATGCGTTCATGAAACTGAAATGGGGCGCAAGTACCGATGTGGGCATGGTGCGACAACAGAACGAAGATTCGTTTCTGGCTGAAGAGACATTGTTTGTGGTGGCAGATGGCATGGGTGGCCATAACGCAGGTGAAGTTGCAAGTGCACTAGCGGTGACCACGTTGAAGGCTGGTGCGCGTTTAGGTATTGATACAACAGAAGATTTTCGCGAGTTAGTACAACAAGCAAACAGTGCGATCTATACCGCAAGCTTGGATGACAGCACACAAAGCGGCATGGGCACCACTGTGACTGCGCTCAGCATTGTGGAAGGCGAAGAGCCACGCGTGTTGGTGGCAAACGTTGGTGACTCACGCGCGTACTTGTGGCGCAGTGGTGCATTAAGCCGTTTAAGCGTTGACCACAGTTATGTGCAAGAACTTGTGAACGAAGGCATTATTACGCCAGAGGCTGCACGTGTGCACCCACGACGCAACATTGTGACGCGGGCGTTGGGCATTGACCGTTCGGTCATGGTTGATGTGTTTACGCATTTTGTGCGCACTGGTGATCGCATTGTGTTGTGCAGTGATGGTTTGGTAGATGAAGTTGCTGATGTGGAAATAGCACGAGTGCTGGGGCAACACACAGACCCACAAGAGACTGCTGAAGCATTGGTGATGGTTGCGAACACAAATGGCGGCCGTGATAACACCACCGTGATTGTGGTGGATGTGCTCGATGACATCAGTGAGCCAATTGCTTCTTCGGCGCCAGACAACACCGCGCCGATGCAATCGCCATCAGTTGATGCGGTTGTTGGTGGTGTTGGTGCTGTGGCGGTGAAAAAGAAAAGCCGCATTGGGATGGTGCTGTTCTGGTCTGCGCTAGTGGCCATTGTTCTTAGCGGTATCACTGTTGTGGGTGTGTATGCACGTAGCGGTTACTTCATTGGATTCGATGAAGACAGTCGAGTAGCGGTGTATCGCGGACGAGTGGGCGGAGTGCTGTGGTTCTCTCCCACCATTGATACGCAAACAACTTTGTCTGGTGCTGATCTTCCCGAAGATGTGTTGCGTGACGTGGCGTTGAACCGCACATTTACGTCATCAACTATGGCAAGTAAGTATTTGGCATTGATTCGTATTGCAATCATTGATGCCTCCACCACCACAAGTACCACCAGCACCACCGTTGGATAATTCACTCGCACGCAGCCGCCGCGGGGTGGAACTGGGCCTGGTGTTGTTGGCTGGTTTCATTACAGCTGGTGCGTATGTATTGGCATCGTTAGGCCAACGGTCGTCGATGCCGGCGCGCATTGTGCCGTTCATGTTGTTTGTGTTGTCGCTGTTAGGTGCTGCACATGTTGCAGTGCGGTTTGTGGCTCGCGGTGCAGACCCACTGATCTTGCCAACAGCAGCGTTGTTGCACGGCATGGGCTTTGTGATGATTGCTCGACTGAGTGACAGGTGGGCAGGGTTGCAAGCCACGTGGAGCTTTGTGGGTGTTGCAGCGTTCATTGCAACGTTGGTGGTGTTGGAACGCCCAGGAGATTTACGCAGGTACCAATTCACTTCGTTGGCGCTTGGTGTGATGCTGTTGTTGTTGCCAATGGTGCCAGGTGTTGGCTTCACTAGTGGTGGCGCGCGCATTTGGGTGAGTGTTGGCCCTATCAACTTTCAGCCAGGCGAGTTCGCAAAGATTCTGTTAGCGGTGTTCTTTGCTGCGTACTTGGCAGAGCGTCGGGAATTGATTGTGCAGGGGCACACAAAGATTTTGGGTGTCACGTTGCCAGAGCTGCGTCACTTGGCGCCGATCTTGGTGGCGTGGGCAGTCAGCGTTGTGGTGATGGTGGGCGAAAAAGACTTGGGATCGTCGTTGATGTTCTTCACGTTGTTCGTGGTGATGTTGTGGGTTGCAACTGAGCGCACCAGTTTCTTGGTAATGGGCATTGGGCTGTTCGTAGGTGGCGCAGTGATTGCGTACAACATGTTTAGTCACGTGCAAACGCGTGTTGAGATATGGCTGAACCCATGGGACCAATACACCGAGCGTGGCTACCAACCCATTCAGGCATTGTTTGCGTTAGCGAATGGCGGCATGACAGGAACTGGGCTTGGCATTGGAGACCCAGGTGCAATACCGGCTGCGCATAACGACTTTATTTTTGCGGCGTTGGGTGAAGAACTGGGCTTGCTGGGTGGTGTTGCAATTCTCAGTGCGTTTGTGTTGTTGGTAGGTGCTGGCATGCGTACTGCATTGCGGGCACAGCGTGACTTTGAGAAGTTGTTGGCAACTGGCCTTACAACGATTGTGGCAGTACAGACATTCATCATTATTGGTGGTGTGTTGCGCGTAGTGCCACTGACTGGTGTGACGTTGCCGTTTATGAGCTACGGCGGATCATCGTTAGTAGCTAACTATGTGGTGTTGGCGTTGTTGATTCGCATTAGTGATACCACGGCGCGCAGTTTGCATGAGGTGCCAGATGACGCAAGTATTGCTGAGCGATTCTCGCTGTGGCGTTTGCGTAGGGCGGCTGCGGCATGAACCAACGGATTCGTCACCTGACAGTTGCGCTGATTGTGTTGTTTGGTGTGCTGTTTGTGCAACTCACAAATTGGCAAGTGGTGCAACGTGATTCATTGGTCAGTAACCCACGTAATAATCGCATTACGTTGCGCGAGTTTGATACGCCGCGCGGTGACATCATTACGGCAGACGGTTCGATCATCGCTCAGACCTTGCCGGTTGATGCTGCGAACGGATCTAGCAAGTACAAATACCAACGTTCGTACCCGAAGGGCGAGCTGTTTGCGAACGTCACGGGTTACTACACACTGGGGTATGGCAGTACGCAACTTGAACGCACGCAATCTGCTGTATTGAAGGGAACTACGGCGCAACAACAGCTAGAAGCTACGGGTGGTTTGTTTTCGAAAGACGATTTGTCGGGAAGTGTGCATGTGACATTGCGTGCAGACCTGCAAGCAGCTGCAAAGAAGGCGTTGGGAAATCGTGAAGGGTCAGTAGTGGTGCTTGACCCAAAGACCGGTGCAGTGGTGGCCATGTATTCGAACCCGTCGTTTGACCCGAACTTGATTGCATCACACAATGGCAACGTGGTGAACGAGACGTTGAATGGGTTGCAATCAGATACTGCAAAGCCGTTGTTGGCGAATGCGTATCAAGAGCGCTACATGCCAGGGTCGACATTCAAGATTGTGACGACAACTGTTGGTCTTGAAACAGGAAAGGTCGACATGATGAGCGTGTTCAAGAATGAACGCGCATGGGTGCCGCCGAATACAAAGAAGCCGATTCGTAACTACGGCAAGAAAGTATGTGGAGGCGACTTGGCTGAAGTGTTCCGCCGCAGTTGCAATATTCCATTTGCACAAATGGCTGTAGACATTGGGCCTGACCTCATGGTGAATGGTGCGAACAGGTTCGGTTTCGATGAACGCATTCCGTTTGATTTGCCGGGTGCAGCTGCCAGCACTTTTGGCGGCACCGCAGTGGACTTCGTTGACTCGTTGGCGCTGTTAGCAATTCACGGTTTCGGCCAAGGCCAAGTGCAGATAACGCCATTACATATGGCCATGATTGCGGGCTCGGTTGCGAACGGTGGCGTGATGATGAAGCCGCACGTGATTGGTTCAACCCGCACTCGTAACGGAACCGTGATGAGCACTACTGCCCCAGAGGCATGGAAGACACCAATGTCCCCTGCCACTGCAGCAACCATGACGCAACTGATGGTTGGTGTTGCGCAATCGGGAACCGCTGCATGTTGTCTGCAGTTGAACGGCGGAATATCCGTTGCTGCAAAGACCGGAACTGCGCAGTTGAACGCCGAAGGTGAAAAACAGCGTTCTCATGCGTGGATCACCGCTTTTGCCCCTGCCGAGGCCCCGCGGTTCGTTGTCTCGGTATTTATTAAAGGTGTGAACGATGCCGTGAGCGCCAGTACTGGTGGGCGTTTGGCAGGTCCCGTTGCCCGCGATGTGCTGAATGCAGCATTGGCACTGCCCGCAGCCCCATAGGCAGCACGGGTAACCTCTAAGAGCCGTATGTCGAACCAGAATCCCCAAGTCATTAACGAGCGCTACGAGATTTCTCGGCGTATCGGTCGCGGCGGAATGGCTGACGTGTTCCTAGCCCGCGACCTGCTGCTCGACCGCGACGTGGCCGTGAAGGTGCTGTTCCCGGAACATGCCGTTGACCCGAACTTTGTCGAGCGTTTTCGCCGCGAGGCCCAGAGCGTTGCTGGCCTGAACCACCCGAACATCGTGGGCGTCTACGACTGGGGCCAAACCGGCAACACCTATTTCATGGCCATGGAGTTCGTGAAGGGCCGCACCTTGTCAGACGCGTTGCGCCGCCAAGGCCGCATGACATCTGTTTCTGCAGCCGGCGTTGGTGCAGCCATTGCTAATGCGTTGGCATATGCGCACCGCAACAATGTGGTGCACCGCGACATTAAGCCCGCAAACATTCTGTTGGGCGAAGACGGCGCAATCAAAGTGGTGGACTTCGGTATTGCACGCGCCCTTGATGCAGGTCACGAAGGCGGGCTGACACAAGACGGCGCTGTGATGGGCACTGCGACTTATTTTTCTCCGGAGCAAGCAAAGGGCGAAGGCTTGGATCTTCGTTCAGACTTGTATTCGCTTGGTGTTGTTCTGTATGAGCTTGTTGCTGGAAAGCCACCATTTGCTGGTGATTCAGCTCTTGCTACTGCATACAAGCAAGTGAATGAGGCTGCGCCGCGTTTGCGCGACTTGGTTGCTGATGTGCCATTGGCGCTAGAAGCGATCATTGCGAAATGTCTTACGAAGAATGCTGACATGCGTTACAACAACGCAGAGCAGTTGCGCGATGACTTGCGTAGGTTCATGAATGGCGAGCCAACACTTGCAGT
>JBILOM010000019.1:0-14765 GCA_044374495.1 Ilumatobacteraceae bacterium
ACTGGACGAGCAGGCCGATAGTGCAAACACAAGGCCAGTGGTTGAGGCGAAAAAAGAGAATTTACGAAAAGAAGGCATGCGTCTATCATAATGAGAATGATTCCTATTACCAACTTGGGCGCTGGAAAAACCAGCTAGCAGGGATGGTTCCCTGTTTCTTTCCGCATCTCGCTGGCACTAGTAACCTCTCCATAGATGGCGCAAGGTGTGTCGGCGAATTTCGCACCACATTTCGCACCATCTCCTCAGTAATAAGGTCAAGAACAACACAAGGGGAGACCATGGCAACTGGGGATGCAATTTTTCGGCGCGAAGAAGACTGCGAGACCGAATCGTGGCCAGGGATTGTCGACTGGTGGACTCTTTTCAGTAGCGATCGCACCGACACCAATGGCCTCACCGTTGGTGTGGCTGAAATTCCTGTGGGTGCCATTGAACCAGAGCGCGGGCATATGCACGCACAGTCTGAGGTGTACTACTTCTTATCTGGCACTGGCCATGTGGTGGTGAATGGAACGCGACGTGACGTACGCACGGGCGACGCTGTTTTTATCCCCGGAAATTCTGAGCATGTTGCCGTGAACACCGGTACGGAGCCTTTGCGGTTGTTGTACTTCTTTGCTGCGGACTCATTCACAGACATCGAATACATCTTCCCCAAGTAACCTTTCAGGGTCGTCCACGAGAGGAACCCCCAATGGCGAATGACTGGTTTGAAACAGTTGCAGAAGCACAACGCCGCGCAAAGGCGCGCCTGCCGAAGTCTGTCTATGGCGCACTTATTGCTGGTTCTGAAAAAGGTTTGTCAACATCAGACAACTTGACCTCGTTCGATCAACTCGGGTTTGCTCCACACGTCGCAGGTAATTCCAATTCACGCGACATGAGCACCACCGTTATGGGTCAGTCGTTGTCCATGCCGGTCATTATTTCTCCGACAGGTGTCCAGGCTGTGCACCCTCAAGGTGAAGTGGCTATTGCACGTGCCGCTGCTAACCGTGGTATTCCGATGGGTCTTAGTTCATTTGCAAGTAAGTCGGTTGAAGACGTTGCTGCAGTGAATGATTCAACCTTGTTCCAAATGTATTGGTGCGGCGATCGCGCCACATTAGAACAGCGCATGGAACGTGCTCGTGCTGCTGGCGCAAAGGGACTCATCGTTACTCTTGACTGGTCATTTAGTAACGGACGCGACTGGGGTAGCCCATGGATTCCGGAAAAGATTGACTTGAAGGCAATCATCAAGTTGGCTCCAGAAGTACTTCAGAAACCAGCATGGTTGTGGGCCTTTGCAAAGACTGGTCGCATTCCAGATCTCAGTGCACCAAACATGGCAAAGCCTGGCGAAAAGGCACCAACATTTTTTGGTGCGTATTACGAATGGATGCAGACACCTCTTCCTACATGGGAAGACATTGCATGGCTTCGTGCGCAGTGGGGCGGCCCATTCATGGTGAAGGGTGTTAGCCGTGTTGATGATGCAAAGCGCGTTGTAGACCTTGGTGCAACAACATTGTCTGTTTCAAACCATGGTGGAAACAACTTGGACGGCACTCCAGCACCAATTCGTGCATTGCCAGCAATTGCTGATGCGGTGGGAAGCCAAATTGAAATCGTTCTTGATGGTGGAGTGCGTCGCGGAAGCGACGTTGTGAAGGCCGTGGCACTTGGTGCTCGTGCAGTCATGATTGGCCGCGCGTACTTGTGGGGATTAGCAGCTAACGGTCAGGCCGGAGTGGAGAACGTGCTCGATGTATTGCGTGGAGGCATTGACTCTGCAATGTTGGGACTTGGCAAATCAAATATCTCTGAACTGACTCGCGATGACATCGTGATTCCGCCAGATTTCTTGCGCGCCCTCGGCACCAAGTAATTATCTGCGGTTGTTACCGCATGTAAGCAAGTAAACGGTCGGCTATTTCAGGGCCGTGTGTATCTTGCAAGAAGTGACGAGCACCAACGATCTCTTCAAAAGTTGAATGAGGAATCAGTGAATGCCACTTCTTGCCCCAATCCAACGTGAACACGTCATCGTTTGTTGCCCACAAGAAATGCACGGGAATCTTCAAGGCATTGATGATTCCGAAGTTCTTTTCCTGATTCACAGCGTCACCTGAGACGGGGTCATGCAATGGAATGCTGAGAGGGAAGCGACGCGGGCCATTCACGCCGGCATCACCGAGTCCGATGAATGGGGCATCGTATGCATTCTTAACATTCAGTGCATCGCCCTCAAACTTCGGCGTTCCACCTTGTAGTACTACGAACAACGAATCAGCTGGAGAAATTCTGTCCGTAGCTAATGCCATCAATGTGCCCCACAAAAACTTGTCAGGAACATTGTCTCGGAAAATCCCGCCCGGAGAATTCTGTTCGATCCACTGACGAATGCCGGGGGAGTATTCGTATTCTGCATGGTGAAGCCATGTATTCATGATGCACACACGAGAAAAACGCTCGGGCATGTTCGCAACTTGCGCAAGCCCAGTAGGGCCGCCCCAATCTTGCACCATGATGGTGATGTCAGTGAGATCAAGATGCTGAATTAGTGCTGCAGTGTTCGCTGTGTGGCATGCAATGTTGTACCACGCTGGATCAACTACCTTGTCTGATTTACCGAAACCAATATGGTCTGGTGCAACGCAGCGGTATCCGGCTTCCAACATGATCGGAATGATGTAGCGATACAAGTACGACCACGAAGGCATACCGTGCATCATCAAAATGACAGGTGCGTCACGAGGGCCTTCATCGAGGTAGTGCATACGCAGACCATCAATGTCGAAATAGTTAGGAGCAAACGGATAATCAGCGAGGTCAGCGAAACTGCTGTCGGAACTGCGAACGAATTCTGGAGTTGACATAGGTGCCTACTGTGCAAAGTTGTGAATGATGGTGACAAGTTCTGCTGGTGCATCTTCTTGAATGAAGTGGTTAGCCCCTTCAATCACGTGATGTGTGAGCCCAGCAGCGCCTGGAACTCGTGTTTGAAATCCGAGGTGGGCACCAGGTTTGAATGCAATGGGGTCTTCTGAACCATAAGCAGTGAGGAATGGCTTGGTCCAAGTCTCGAGGAATTTCCACGTTTCTCTGTTTTGTGGAACGCCAGGGTTTTCTGGCTGGACAGGAATAAGGGTGGGGAAAATCTTTGGGCTGGTTTGGTAACTGCCATCAGGGTAGGGCGCGTTGTACGCGGCGATCTCTGCATCACTGAGCGTGCGAGTGGATCCACCGTTGACCAACATGCCAACAGGAAGTTCAGGAACTGAACTGGAAAATTCCAACCAGTCGCGCATTGCCTTATTGGCACCCTCACCAACCGGCAATCCAGTATTCGACGCAATAACGCGATCAACTCTGTCTGCGATATGTGGCAACACGTTCAAACCAATGAGGCCGCCCCAGTCCTGCATGTACATGGTGATGTTTCTGAGGTTTTCTGCCTCGAACCATTTCGTTACCCAATCAACGTGACTAGCAAGCGAGTAATACGACGCTTCATTTGGTTTGTCAGATCGGCCAAGACCCATAAGGTCGAGTGACAGTACGCGGTGACCAAGTGCAACAAGCCCAGTGATCATGTGGCGATGAAGGTACGACCATGAGGGGTTGCCGTGCATCAACACAATGGGAGCCGCATCCCGCGGGCCTTCGTCTACGAAATGAAAACGCAGTGCTGTGCCGTCTGTGGCGGTAATGGTTGTGTAATGCGGTGCAAAGTTGTAATCGGGAAGATTCTCGAAGCAGCTATCGGGGGTACGCATTATTTCCATCAGATTGCTCCGTGAGTGGTGAACGTATCGTTCTGTGGGCGGACAATAACGGTGTAGGTATCTGCAATTGCAGCAACACGATGGTTGCCTTGTGCTTCAAGACGCTCAGGGTCTTGCACCACGGCCATGAATGATCGCATTGATGGATACGCAATGAAGCGGCACTCATCCCATTGGCGACCATCGCCCATGATGGTTCCTTCAACAGTAAAAACTGCAGCTGCTCCGCCACCGTGTTTCTGAGCAACAGTGAATGCCTTCGACTGGTATTCCTCCATGTTGCCCTGACGACCGCCTTCGACAAACTTCAGTAGATGCACAACCATGACAGGGCCGTCTTCTTCGGTCGGTGCATGTTCGATGCTGTCCCATGATTCTGGTCGTACGCGGAACTTGCTGCCCAGTTCAACTGGCTGGCAACCGACAACGAATGTGAATTCCATGCCGGCTTCTTTGTGTTCATGCTTGTCGAGGAAATCTTTACGATTCTGCATGCCAAGAAATGCTGCACGTGTTGGGTATTTCACAACACCAATACGGTCCCATTTGTAATCTTTTCCTGCAAGCTGCAACACAACATCACCAAAGAACGGAACTTCTGCACCCAGTTCAGTAAGAATCTCAGTTGGGGCGTACTTGTCGTCAGCTTCTTGACCCGTAATACCTCTCGAGCCATCGGCGTATGTGGCTTCTTCTTTGTACTTCATGAAGTTCACCATCCACACAGGGCCGTCTTCTTCTGGGGGCGTAGTGAACATACGCATTCCGTATTCACGATCAACTGTTCCGTAAGTGGGTTTGTTTGGTGACATGGTGGTGTTCCTTTAGGTAGTGATTAGAGAGAAAGAATGTGTCCGGCTTCAGGGCGCACGCGCCCTTCCACTAACTGCATGTACACATCGGTCAGCGCATCTGCGCCGTGGGAATGTTCAATGGTGAGCCAGCGAGTTGAATCATCGAGGAATAGCGACAAAGCAGTAGCGATGCGCTCATTGAATACGTCGCGTCCCCATTCTTTGCCGCGCTTTGCCATTTGGCTTGGTGCAAAGAAGAACTCAGGACGTGGCCCAGGAATTCCCTTTGTTGAACCCGACTGGTCCCAGTGTGTTCCGCCAATACGACATGAATACTTCAGCGCGTCATTGAAGTGGTTATGCACGCGCGAGATAACGCTGGCATTTCCTGCCATGTCAACAATGACAGTCGGAACAGAAGGGTCGAGAGATTCGATGTCTTCGTAGGTAATGACTTGGTGATATAGGTCAACGCCGTATGTGAAGTCAACATTGGCAGCAGAAGTGAGTGCGACGACCTTTGTCTTGGAGTTTTCGCGAAGACAATGCGCAAGTGCGATTGAAGTCTTGCTCGATGCACTAGTAACAAGTACTTGGGTAGCTCCGAAGAAATCTGATTCGCGAAGAAAGTCTTCAGCTAGGAACGATGTAACGAAGAGGCCACGCAACACAAGTGTTGCATTGTCTTTCTCAGTCTCAGTTGGAGACACTCTGTCGAAGCCGCGGTATGCCATGGCATGAGATTCGCGGTGAGGAGACGCATCGACGAAACCAGAACTAATTGCTTCTGCTTGCACCACATGGTGGTCGCCTGCTGGGTAGAAACCAAAGAAGCGTTCGCCAACATTTACGCCAGCAACGCCAGACGAGGTGATAACTCCGAAGCCCATGGTGGGCAAGCGACCCCAACCATCTTCTGTGGGAAAGAAACCCCAGTAATCAAGAGCATCGCCCGACATGACATAACTGATGTTGTTTGCAGTAAGCGCAAACCGCTCAAGCTTCAGTACCACTGAACCGTCGGGTGCCGTAGCGGGCGCCGTAGTTGCCGCGATGCGGTGATTGCGAAGGTTGGATCTGTCGATCTCGAGGTGCATGGGGTCTCCTTGTTCGTACTGAACTTATGGGTTGTTAGGGGTCCATTGATAATCCCACAGGAACAGCATCTATTCTGATTCGACACCCCATAAAGGGTCAGGCGCCAGCAAAGATGGTGTCTCGTAAGTGATAGGGGAGACCATGGCTGAGAACTACGGATTTGAAGGAAAAATTGGACGCACATTGGCCGAGTCAGAGCCGTGGTTTGCGACTCCAGCCCACCCTGGCTCCGATGCCCCGAACGTCATCCTTGTGCTTCTTGATGACACTGGCTTTGCGCAAATGGGTTGCTTCGGTTCTGACATCGACACACCAAACATTGACGCGCTTGCGGCCAATGGTTTGCAGTTCACCAACTTTCACGTAACGCCATTGTGCTCTCCTACACGTGCAGCTCTCATCAGTGGTCGTTCAAACCACGCAGTTGGTATGCGCACAGTGTCGAACTTCATCACAGGTTTTCCAAACCAGCTTGGTCACATCTCAAACCACGCAGCTACAGTTGCCGAAGTTCTCGGCGACGAGGGTTATGGAACATTTGCAGTAGGCAAATGGCACCTTGCACCAATGGAACAATGTTCCGCTGCAGGCCCGTTTGATCAATGGCCACTTGCACGCGGCTTCAATCGCTTCTACGGATTCCTTGATGGTGAAACAGATCAGTTCCACCCTGAACTTGTTGCAGACAATCACCCTGTTGATGCACCGCGCACTGCAGAAGAGGGCTACCACCTCTCAGAAGATCTTGTTGATCAAGCACTGCACATCATTTCTGACTTTAAGGGCGTTCGACCTGACCGTCCGTTCCTTGGTTACATTGCATTTGGGGCAACACACGCACCTCACCAAGCGCCGGCTTCATACATGGCGAAGTATCGCGGCAAGTACGACGAAGGTTGGGACATCATTCGCGAGCGTTGGTTCAAGAAGCAAATTGCAACTGGCGTGATTCCAGCCGACACTGTGTTGTCACCTCGTAACCCAGGCGTACAGCCGTGGGAAGATTTATCAGATAACGAAAAGCGCCTTGCTGCACGTTTGCAAGAAGCATTTGCAGCATTCCTTGACCATACCGACGACCAGATTGGTCGCCTTGTTGAAGGTTTGCGCAAGCTTGGCCAACTCGACAACACAGTTCTTGTAATTCATGCCGACAATGGTGCGTCGCAAGAGGGTGGCCCATACGGAGTCATGCACGAGATGAAGTTCTTCAACGGTATTTTCGAAACTCCTGATCAAGCAATCAAGAGCATTGACGATATTGGTGGACCAAACAGCCATAACAACTACCCCTGGGGTTGGGCACAAGTGGGCAACACTCCGTATCGCTGGTACAAGCAGAACACGCACGAAGGCGGTGTGCACGTGCCAATGGTGATGCATTGGCCGAACGGAATACCGAAAGAGCAAAGAGGAACAAAGCGCGACCAGTTCGTGTTCGTTGCTGACATCGTGCCAACTATGTACGACATCATTGGAGTAACTCCTCCGAAGGTCCGCAAAGGTCTTGAACAAATGCCTGTAACCGGACACTCCTTTAAGTCATTCCTCAATGACCCGAAGGCTCCTGCCACAAATACGGTTCAGCATTTTGAAAATGGTGGCAGTTTGGCAATTGTTGCTGGCGAATGGAAAGCCGTCTTGAAGCACACTGCTGGTCAGCCATACAGCAATGAAAAGTGGGAGCTGTATCACCTGTCAATTGACCGTTCAGAGTGCAACGACCTCGCCGACAGCGAACCAGCGAAGCTTGAAGAGATGATTGCTCACTGGTGGGAACAAGCAGAAATTCATGGCGTATTGCCACTTGATGACCGAGGTGTTGAACTCTTTGGTTCTCGATTCCGTAAGAACTCACCCCACCCCGAAGATCGTCGTTATGTGTATCGTCCGCCAATGTCACCAATGCCTGCACAAGCATCGGGTGGTGTCGGTGGTCGCAATGTCGACATCGTTGCCAAAGTCACCTACAAAAAGGGTGACGAAGGCGTGTTGTATGCATCAGGTACCCAGAACTCTGGAATTTCAGTGTTCATTCAGAACGGTCGACTACTTCTTGACTACAACGCGTTCGGTGATCACACCATTATCGAATCAGCGGGACTAGTACCAGAAGGTGATCATGAACTTCGTGCGGTCCTTCGCCGCGGCGATGGAATGTCTGGCTATTTGGAAGTCACGATTGATGGAGTCTCGGGTGGTTCAGCAGAAGTGTCACTGTACATGCGCATGATTTCATCTGTCGGACCAAGCGTCGGATTCGATCACGGTTCTCCGGTGTCAACTCGTTACAGCGCGCCGTATGCCTACACAGGCGAACTGCATGAGATCATTATTGAATCGGGACCACGTCGCGTTGATACTGCAGCAGCTGAAGCAAAAGCAGAAATGAATCGTCAGTAAGTTACGACGCGTTTGCAGCGGCACGAATCGTGTCGACCACAGCGGTACCAGGCGCACCAGGGCCTAACACTTCAGAAATACCTGCTGCCTTTAGTAGTGGTATGTCTTGTCGCGGCACGATGCCTCCGACGACTACTGGAATGGAAGACCCGCGTGAGCGCAATGCCTCGACAACTAACGGTGCGAGAGTCATGTGAGCGCCTGACAGCATTGATAACCCGATGACATCAACGTCTTCGTCAATTGCGGCCGATGCCACGGTGTCTGGCGTTTGAAAGAGCCCGGTGTAGATAACTTCCATGCCTGCATCACGCAAGAGACGCGCAACAATTTTGATTCCGCGGTCGTGACCATCAAGTCCGATCTTTGCAACAAGCACACGAAGAGTCATCAGATTGTTGGCACTTCAATATGGCGGCCAAATACGGTGCCCATGGACTTCATCATTTCGCCAACCGTAGCCTGCGCGTTTGAAGCATTGATGAGTGCTGGCATCAGATTGATTTCGGGGTCTGCCGCTTCAGTTTCAAGAACAGCAAGAGACTCGGCCACAGCGGCAGAGTTGCGAGATGAACGCACAGCCTCAAGACGGCGACGTTGCTTCTGTTCGTCTTCATTGGTGATGCGCAGAAGGTCAATCTCGTCTTCGTCGTTGCCCTCTAGGAAATGGCTGACACCCACAATGATTCGTTCGCCAGAGTTGAACTTGCGCTCAAGATCGTAGGCAGAATCTGCGATACGGCTCTGGAACCAGTTCTCTTCAATGCCGTTGATGCAGCCATCAAGCATTGAGCCGTTACCAAATGCTTCGATATCAGCAAATATCTCCTCGGCCCTACGTTCCATCTCATTGGTGAGTTCTTCTACATACCACGAGCCACCAAGTGGGTCAGCAACTGCTGTCACATTTGTTTCGTTGGCGATTACTTGTTGCGTGCGCAATGCAATACGGGCTGCTCGCTCTGTAGGTAAGGCCATTGCTTCATCCATTGAGTTTGTGTGCAATGACTGTGTTCCGCCAAGCACGCCGGCCAATGCCTCAATGGCAGTACGAACAATGTTCACTTCAGGTTGTTGTGCAGTAAGTGAAACGCCTGCGGTCTGAGTATGAAAACGAAGCTGTAATGACCGTTCACTTGTAGCGCCGTAACGCTCCTTCAGCCAACGAGCCCAAATGCGCCGAGCAGCACGGTACTTTGCAATCTCTTCGAAGAAATCAATGTGTGCATTAAAGAAAAAGGACAGGCGAGGGGCAAATGCATCAACCGATAATCCTGTTTGGGCCGCGAGCTCTACATAAGCAAAACCGTTTGCCAATGTAAAAGCCAATTCTTCTGCTGCAGTAGAGCCAGCTTCACGAATGTGATACCCCGAGATGGATACTGAATGCCATTTAGGCATTTCTGCTGCGGCAAATGCAATGGTGTCTCGCACTAAGCGCATGCCCTGGCGTGGAGGGAAGACGAATTCTTTCTGCGCTTGGTACTCCTTCAAGATGTCGTTCTGCAACGTGCCACCAAGACGTGCACGGGGAGTGCCGTTGCGCTCGGCTTGTGCGATGAACATAGAAAACAACACCGCGGCAGGTGAGTTGATAGTCATTGACGTGGTGATTTTGCCTAGGTCAATATCGCGGTAGAGGTCGTCCATGTCTTCGACCGTGTCGATAGCAACACCACAGCGGCCCACTTCGCCAAGCGACATGGTGTCGTCACTGTCGAGGCCAAGAAGCGTGGGCATGTCGAACGCAGTCGAAAGTCCATCACCGCCAGAGTTGATGATGTCCTTGAATCGTTTGTTGGTGTCGTCTGCTGTGCCGAAGCCAGCGAACATGCGCATGGTCCATAATTTCGATCTGTACATAGAGGCATACGGCCCGCGCGTATATGGGTAGACACCAGGAAATTCCCCATCATCAGGTCCGTACACAGGTTCTAGCGGAATGCCTGACATGGTTTCGTACGCACCAGGGCGCACGGATGATTCAGAAAATGCCTTCTGCCAGACCTCGCGTGGTGTTGCCATAGCGCTAGGCTAACTGCCTACATCTCCTAGGCGACTACCGTGCGCCCCCAATGGCGACATCGTGATTTTGCCCTTCGTTCACTTGGTCTACACTCTTGAAAAAGTTTGATCAACCGGGGGGACTGATGGAACAATCGATAGTGGCGTTCTTAGAACGTATTTTGCCTGATGCAACAAGCATTGTTGTTGAAGATTTTAAACAGGTAGCAGGAGGTTTCTCGCGAGAAACTTTTATGTGTGATGCACGTGTAACGCGGAGTGGCAAAGAGGAAGTGATGCCTCTGATCTTGCGCAAAGATCCGCCAGACGTTGAAGCAATTCTTCACACTGACAGAGCGGTTGAACACAACCTCATTGAGTCGCTGCGGCTGCGTACCACTATTCCGGTTAGTCAGAGCTATGGCTATGAAATGGATCCAAAACATTTCGGTGAGCCAGCCATGATTATTGAGCGCGCATCGGGAAGCGGCCAAACATCCGCTCTGTTTAACGGCGGTGCCGATGAAGACCAAGCGGAAAGTGTTATCAAACATCTGTGTGAGACCCTTGTTGAACTTCATAAGTGTCCGATCAACAAGATTGACCCCAATGGCGAATTATCGGATCCATTTCATCGTGGAATCAAGATTGATTCGTGGGACTCATTTATGGATTCAACAATTGAATTCTTTGAATCCTCGTACCCCACTTTTAACTTCGATCCAATCTTGATGATTGCGCTTGACGCGATCTACACATTGCGTCGCAATAAGCCACGTGCGATGCCACTGTCAATCGTTCACGGAGACTTCAACCCTGCAAACTTTTTATACAAAGACGGGCAAGTATCAGCTCTGATTGACTGGGAAGCTAGTCGTGTCGGTGACCCTCGTGAAGATCTTGGGTGGATGGTCCTGATGGATGTAATCAGCAACTCACACGTTATGGATTATCCGAAAAAGGAAGGTGGCTTCCTTTCCTATTACAACAAGCTCACCGGCAATGACATCACGCCGGAAGAACTTGGGTACTTCACACTGTTCGGCACGATGCAAATAGCCGTGCCAGTTCAACAGTTTGTTTCACGTCGCGTAAACAAGGAGTACATGTTGTTGCTTCCGTTCTACGTAGCTCAATCAAGTATGGGCGCGTTCCCAGCAATGGCGCAGCTCATGGGATATGCGGGGGTACCAGCATGATGACCAATCCGACTCTTGACGATCTTCTCGAAGGTCTCATCGTTTCTTTGGAAAACGAAATCATGCCTCATGTCAGCAGCCCGAAAGCACATGTGATGTGCCAAATGGTGCAGTCACTTATTCAAGAAGTACGACAAGCTCTGCCTGTCTACGACACGTACGTTGCACAAGAACATAATCAGATGACTCAAGTGCTGCGTGATGTTGCTGCCGCTCTTGGTGACACAACTGGCCCTGAAGCAGACCGTATTCGTGCTCGCGCTACAACGCTTGGTGCGCTTGCTAATGTGCCAATGCCAGCAGACCAGGCACCAATTCGTGCTGCACACCGTGAACTTGGCTATGCATTACAAGACTGCATGACAGACCTAGACGTGTTGCAACGTGCAGGTAATACGCGTGCCGATACGGCACTTCAATCAATTCGTGCGCACCTCTTGCCGCGCATTGTGCGTGACGTTGAGACTCTGACAATCGCTGGCGGAATGGCCGGACGCGGTTAGACCTACTTCTCACTATTCCTTGAACGAGGGGTAGTAGTTTTCAGCACCCATTGCGCGTACGTCAGTGACCCAGTCGCTTTCGAATGGCCAATCAGATTCCTGACCTTCCATTGGGCCCTGGATGAATCGTGCAAACGGACCTGCTTCTGGCGGCGCCATCAACGACCATGCCTGACGCTTGTAAGAAAAATTGTCTGGTTGCAGACGATGAGTCTCTCGGAAGTGTTTAATCGCAGCATCTCGTTGCCCGGCATTCCACAAGTGTTGGGCCAGAGAAAAATGTGCCGAAGCCTCGGCGGTTGATGTATCACGGTTGCCTGATCGTGCGATGACCTCGTCTGGAGACAGTGCAAACTTGCTGTTAGAACCATGTTCGATCCAGTCGTACAGCGCGGCACTATATGAATCTCTGTCTGTGACTATTTTTGAAGCCTCGGTCATGATGTCGGTCATTCGTTGCGGAAGGCCAACAGGCGGAGCGCTCGGTGGAGGAGTCTTTCCGCCAGGAACTGGCGCTGGTTCTGCAGGGCGAACAATGATTCCTTCTTCATCAATCCAGATTCCGTTCGGAATATTGATAACACCAAATCGTTCAGCCATCACATGGTTGATGTCAATCAGCGACGGGTGTTCTGCGTTGGCTGCTTCAATAAATGGACGACAGGATTCGGCACCCAATGTGTCCATTCCTACAGTGACTATCTCTAGTCCACGTGTGTGTACTTCATTTCGAAAGGCTTGCCACACTGGCAAGTCACGTGAACAGCCTCAATAAGGCGCCCAAGAAACGATGACAACTTTTTTGCCACGCAACGATGACAGTTGAAACATGTTGCCGTCGAGGTCTGGAAGTTCCAACTCTGGTGCGACTGCAGTTGCAAGAGCTCGACCTGACATTGAAGCTGGACCAAGTGCCCACAGGCCCATTTCTGCGTCATGCACGATGGGCATACCTAAACGCTCTGCAACCACACTGACGTCGACAATCCCTCGAGCAATATCTGCGTTCACTTCCTGAGGCAGTGGCACACAGATTTCTCCGTGGCAGGCACCTTCAGGTTTCAACTGCCAGCCAGTGGCGGTTTCGAATTCTGTGCGAGAAATTGAGAGAGATTGAAGAATCATGCTTTAGGGAAGTGTAATTGAATCCAGAACTACCTGGAGACCCATTACGTAGCTTTCGCCAGGCTTGCAATAGTCAAGTGATGCCGCAAGTTCAGCAACTTCTGCGTCTGAATTGACTGGCACGAACTGCACTGTGTCCCATTTACGGCCATCACCAATGATGGTGCCTTCTGCAGAGAAGTTAATTGCACCGGGAAGGGAAGCAAATGCGCCCGCACGGTCCGGGGTCTGGCGCACGATCATTGCAACAGTGCGAAGCTCAAGTGGCGTAGGACGGTTGCGCGAATCAAGTGATTCATCTTCCGGTCGGCAGCACACCAAAGTTGTGCGCAACATGCCAGCAGCTTTATGCACGTGCTTGTCGCCGAAGTCTTTGCGGCTTTGCATGTCAATAAAAGACTTACGTGTGGCGTAACGAACGATGGCAATACGATCCCAGTCTTCGTCGCCGACATTGTTGCTGGTCACGTCACCTGCGAACACAATGGTGGCGCCAATCTTGTTCAAGATTGATGCTGGGTTGTAACGGTCATCGGCTTCACGACCGCTAATTGCATGGTCAACAACACCGTCTTCTGAATACTGAGCAACCTCGTGATACTTCATTAGGTTCACCATGTACAACGGACCATCTTCTTCAGGTGGACGAGTAGCTAGGAACATCCCGTATTCCTTATCAATTGTTCCGTAGTTATGACTGAGGCGAGGTTTGTCTGACATGGTGTTCCTTCAAGGTGTGTAACCGACAAAGAAATGGTAAACCACGGTCCGTCTAACAGCCGTAATGAGACTGAATAGCCTGTGTATTAAAGGAGTGGCCCCCACACCTCAAGGTGGTTTACCCGCTCAACCCGGCGAATAGTGCGTAGGTCAAGGATTGATTCGAGGCCGGCATCGCGAAATGCGGTTCGAATTGCAGCCTGGGAAACTGCGTCACATTCAGCGACTGCATCGTGAAGGCGTTGCAATAGCCAGAAGCGATAGGGCATAACAGCAGTCTCAATCTCGATGCCACGCCAGGCAAAAGATGTCATGCCAATTCCGCGAGCGCCTGGGTCTGGCAATCCGTTGGTGCCGGTAACAAGGTCTTGCTGTTTGACGAGCCAATTGTTTGCGTATTCCACATGCGCAGTTATCTCTGGTAGGTACTCTTCGGCCACGTAACGCATCATGGCTACCAAAGTCTCTGGCAGAGCGTCATTAGCAATCAGTTCACGGGGCGCAGTTGCCGATTCGAAATACTCACCGTCATAGGGCTCGTATGTACTCATGCGCTCAACCCAACGGCCAACGCGTGGCGCTGTCTTTTTGATGAGTGCAGTCGGAGCAGGGTCGCGGAACAAGTGAGCCCACATTGACCCCATCAGGCAGTAATCGCCAAGCGTAGGTTTATTACCAAGGAGGTATGCATTCTCGGCTAGGTGTGCGCTGAACAATTCAAGCCATTCCGCAAATGCACTTTCGATTGCTTCAGCAGAGTGCGGGCCAACTCCGAAAGTGACAGCTGCTTTACGCATACGACCGCTAGAGCGAGCAAAGTTGATGTGCTCTTTGCCCTCCGTCATCTTCGGAATCACACTGATTGTGAATTCGCTTTCCAAATACTCAATGTTCTGTTCGTCAAAGTTCCAGCGGTAGTGCATGGCAGGACGTAGAAGTCCTTCGCCACCAAACAATTCGAACAAGTGGCTAACTGCTCTGTGAACTGGAGTTGTCGGCCTGATAGGAAAATGCGACAGCTTCACTTCATTGTCGAAAAAATCAATAATGTCGGCGCCATCTTGAATGATGCGGCCATCGGGTGTTTCAAGACAGGGCATGATCCAGCGACCAACGGTAGGCACGACGTGCTTCAGGTAGCGCTCG
>JBILOM010000109.1:0-4328 GCA_044374495.1 Ilumatobacteraceae bacterium
CAGTATCGCAGGCTTGGTTGTCGTTGCCGTAAAAACCCAATACCATGACCGATATGGGAAATGGTTGCGTGCGCAACTATCTTCCACTGATCCGAAAGGTCCATATATGCCTGCAGTTACCGCCGATACCCTCACGCTTCCCCGTATTGAAGCGCCAACAGTTCTTGCCCAGGATCGTCCACTCATTTCCCTCACCACTGCCCCTAGTGGTTTCGAAGGCGAAGGCTTCCCCGTGCGCCGCGCTTTTGCAGGCATTCCGAAAGACGTGCTCGACCCGTTCATCATGATGGACCAAATGGGTTCGGTTGATTACCCGCCGTATGAAGCGCGCGGAACTGATTGGCATCCGCATCGTGGTTTCGAAACTGTCACGTACATCATGGATGGCGCGTTCATTCACCAAGACTCACACGGTGGTGGCGGAATCATTAAAGACGGTTCGACACAGTGGATGACCGCTGGTGGTGGCATCTTGCATATTGAAACTCCGCCAGAGCAATTGGTCATCAGCGGTGGATTGTTTCACGGCTTGCAGTTGTGGGTGAACTTGCCCGCAGCACAGAAAATGGTTTCGCCTGCGTATCAAAACCTTGACGCAGATCAGGTGAAATTGTTTACAACTCCTGATGCCGGAACATTGGTACGACTTATCGCGGGCAACATTGCTGGTATTCAGGGGCCTGGTTCAACGCGCACACCAATTGTTATGGCACACGCAACCATTCTTCCCGGATCACAAATGGTGCTTCCGTGGAACCCGGCATTCAACGCACTTGCGCACGTGGTGAAAGGTTCTGGCTTTGTCGGTATCGATCGTCATTCATTCACTGTTGGGCAAACAGCTGTGTTCGGTACTGGCGATTCCATTACGTTGGCGGCGTCTCCACATGAGGCACTTGATGTGATCTTGCTTGGTGGCCAACCAATTGGTGAACCAGTGGAACAGTACGGTCCGTTCGTTATGAACACACGTGCGGAACTGCAGCAAGCTATGGATGATTATCAACGTGGACGTTTGGGCACAGTGCCTTCTGGCGGCGTGCAGCCATATCGCGGCCCGCGCAAATAACTAGCTGACCTGAGTTAGTCCACCATCAACAACAAAAATTTGTCCGGTGACATATTTGTTACGTACCAAAGCAAGAACTGCTTCTGCACAATCGTCTGGCGTAGCTGAACGCTTCAACGGTGCCATTGCAGCAACGCCTGCATGTTGATTTGCCCAATCTTTGGTCCATGGTGTTTCCACCAAGCCAGGAGCAACTGCATTGTGACGAACGGGTCCGTGGCTCTTTGCCATCAAACGAGTCATTTGGTTCAGTGCAGCCTTGGTCATTGAATATGCGATGGAAGAACCCATTGGGCGCACACCAGCAACAGATGTGATGTTGACAACGTTGCCATCTTCAGACTTGAGCAAATGCGGCATCGCCATTTTTGTTAGTTGCCATGTACCAAACACGTTCACTTCGAATGTGCGCTCAAAAATTTCATCAGTAAGGGCTTCAAGGTCTGCGTGTGGAACCAATGTGGTCCAGCCTGCGTTGTTTACAAGAAGGTCTAACTTGCCGAACTTTGCAATGGTGCCATTGATGAGATTCTCGCACTGAGCTTTGTCACTGATGTCGGCTTGTATATAGATGGCACCGTTCGGAAGCGATGCAGCCAATTTCTCCCCTGCCTCAACAGAGCTTGCTGAGTTCACAACAACGTGCGCGCCTAATTCGGCGAGGCGTTGTGCGGTGCGTTCACCGATACCGCTTGATGAACCGGTGACAATTGCAACCATTCCTGAAAATTCCGACATGTGAAACCCCTTACGTGTGTGAGGTCATCGTAGAACAGCAATGAGTGTTCCGACGATGAGAAAGGGGCCAAATGCGAAATGCGTGTGCCTATTTGCCTTTCGTGAGATCAGCAACGCCACTGCGAAGAGGCCACCCACCAAGAAGGATGCGAAGAGACCTACCAATATGGCTTCGTAGGAAAGCCAGCCGAGATAAAGGCCCAGTAAGCCACCAAGGCCAACATCGCCTCCGCCTAAGTCTCCTCGCGACAACACTTCGAGAACGCGCAATATGCACCACATGGCAATGCCACCAATGAACATGCCGGCGATGGAACCTGTGTTGTCTAAGAAAGCTGAAAGGGCCAACAGTGGTATTGCTACTGCGATGGTGCGATACACGATGCGCCGCGGAAGTAGATGCGTATCAATATCTATGAGAGACAACCACATGCCGGCGCCAACCAACACTCCGTATGTCAAGACTGTCAGGTCGTGTTCGAATCGCCGAGCAAGCAAGAAGTACAAGGCTGCGTTTACTGCAACGACAATGGGAGTTATTGCAGCGGTATCTGTGAAGTGTGATTCCCCGAATGTTTCACCGGCTATGCGGAAACGTGAGATATCAGTGCGCGCTCGTGTAATTGCCTTGTAGCCGCTAGCGGCACCTATGAGAGTAAAAACAATGTCACGCATGTGACATGTCTACAACTATTCCTGAACGAGCTCGATCAGTGTGCCGAAGCTGCCCTTTGGGTGAATGAACGCAACGGTTGTACCGCGGCTACCCGGACGAGGAGCTTTGTCGATTGGTGTTGCGCCTGCAGCAATCATGCTGGCAAGAGCCTCTGCACAATTGTCAACTCGGTATCCGATGTGGTGAAGACCTTCGCCACGCTTTTCAATTGCCTTGGCAACAGGTGAGTCTGGGTTCGTCGGTGTGAGCAATTGAATATAGCTTTCGGCAACTTTCAACAACGCCTCTTCAACGCCATCGCTTTCCACAACTTCGCGGTGATCAACAGTTGCACCAAATGCTTCCTGGTAATACTTGATGGCTGCTTCTAAATCGCGAACAGCAATTGCAACATGGTCAATTTCGGTGAGAATCATTCTGTTTCCTATTGCTTTCTAACGACGGAACCAAGTGAGTTTGTCTGCAACTTTTGCGCGCAACTCATGATCATCAACACCTAGGCCTTCTTCCGGAGCCAAGCACAACACACCAAGTTTTCCTTCGTGCATGTTGTTGTGAACTTGGTACGCAGCTTCGCCAGTTTGTTCAAGAGTGAATACTTGTGACATCACAGGGTGAATCATTCCCTTTGAAATCAGGCGGTTTGCTTCATAGGCCTCTTTGTAATTTGCAAAGTGGGAACCGACAAGTCGCTTCAAACGCATCCAGAAGTGACGGTTGTCGAATTCAAGCATGAATCCACTTGTGGCTGCACATGTAACAACAGTTCCGCCGCGCTTGACTACATACATAGACGCAGCGAATGTGCTGCGGCCAGGATGTTCAAACACGATGTCTGGATCTTCGCCAACGAGCGTACGAATGTCTCCACCAAGGCGACGCCATTCTTTTTCATTGTGCGTGCCGTCTTCATTCCAGAATTGGTAGTTAGCTGCTTTACGGTCGATGACTGCTTCACAACCCATCTCGCGAAGGATCGCTGCTTTTTCTGGCGATGACACAACACCGACAGGAATTCCGCCACCGTTCAATACGTATTGCACTGCGTATGCACCGATACCACCCGATGCGCCCCAGATAAGAACAACATCGCCTTGTTTCATGTTCGCGCCGTTTTTGGAAACGAGCATGCGATAGCTAGTTGAGTTACATAGTGCGTTGACTGCTGCTTCTTCCCATGTGAGGTGAGCAGGTTTTGGCATCAGCTGGTTTGCTTTGACAACTGCAAGATCTGCAAGTCCACCAAAGTTTGTTTCGTATCCCCAGATGCGCTGGTTAGAACCCATCATTGAATCGCTATGCGATGACGGATCCTGATCGTCAACGTGGTTGCAATGAACAGTTACTTTGTCGCCTGGGTTCCACAAACGCACGGCGCTGCCGACGCGCAGCACAACGCCTGACGCATCAGAGCCAATGACGTGCTTGTCAATGTCGTGGCGCTTTGCCCACTTGCTCTCTTTGCCAAGGCGAGCCAACGCGCCAAAAGTACTGATGGGTTCGAAAATGCTGGTCCAGACGGTGTTGAAGTTGATGGACGACGCCATGACCGCGATGACCACTTCGTCAGCCGCCAGTTCAGGCAAATCCACTTGACCAATGTGGATGCTCTTGCGTGGATCCTTCTCATTGCTGGGGACCCCTTCCCACATGGTCTGGTCTTCCTTGCGCACATACGCAGCGCGGTATGTAGCGGGAAGTGGGAGGGCAGCGATTTCCTCGCCCGTTGCCCCATTGAGAATTGCCTGAAGGATCTTTTCCATGCCTCAGACGATAGCGAATTCTGGTGTTTCATCTCCTAGCCTGATTTATCTCGTATCCATGTCGGGTACAAGTAAATCTGGA
>JBILOM010000020.1:0-14547 GCA_044374495.1 Ilumatobacteraceae bacterium
TGCGTGCCGACGGCACATTGCCTGATGACCCAGTTCTGAATGCCTGCATCGCAACCTATGCAAGCGACATGACACTTCTCGACACTGCCCTTCTTCCACATGGCCTTGGCTGGAACGAAGGTGGAATTCAAATGGCAAGCCTTGACCATGCAATGTGGTTTCATCGCCCCTTCCGTGCTGACCAATGGCACCTGTACGACCAGCATGCCATCTCAACATCTAACTCACGTGGTCTTGCTGGTGGGTCAATCTTCACGCAAGACGGCCACTTGGCCGTCACTGTTGTTCAAGAAGGCCTCATTCGCGTGCGACCTAATGAGTAAGCCTTAGCGTCGAGTCCCCATGAACATGCTTCGTAGGGCCTGATAGTTCTCAATACAGTGCCCTGCGCCGAGCACAACCGCCTCAAGCGGCTGTGGAGACATCTTGACTGGCACTTCAGTTTCACGTTCGATGCGAGCTGCAAGCCCACGCAACATTCCGCCACCACCGACTAGATACATGCCACGCGCAAGGAAATCTTGAGCTAATTCGGGTGGGGCTTTAGCAAGACAACGCTTAACAGACAGCACCATTGCAGCAACTGGTTCATCAATTGCGAATCGCACTTCTTCTGCAGTCAAGCGAACAGTCTTTGGTAACCCAGTCACTAAGTCACGTCCACGAATATCTGCACTGCGGTCTTGTGGTCCAGGTTCAGCAGAACCAATTTGAATTTTGATTTCTTCAGCTGTGCGCTCACCAATTGCAACACCGTGTTCGCGACGGACATAGCTTTGAATAGCTGCGTCGATATCAAAACTTCCAACGCGAATTGCTTCAAGCGCAACCACACCGCCCAAGCTGATGACTGCAGTTTCGGTTGTGCCACCACCGATGTCAATCACCATGTTGCCAACTGGTTCATCAATAGGAAGGTTTGCACCGATTGCTGCCGCCATGGGTTGTTCAATTAGTTGAGCATCAGACGCACCTGCACGACGTGTGGCATCAGTGACCGCGCGACGTTCCACTTCTGTAATTGCAGACGGAACACAGATAACAACTTTGGGCCGCGTAAACCGAGAAACACCAACACGCTGCAACAGCAAACGAATCATTCGTTCAGTGATATCAAAGTCTGTGATTGCACCACCACGTAATGGGCGAACAGCAACGATGTAACTAGGCGTACGACCAATCATGTCCCATGCGTCGTGGCCAGTGGCCAAAACCTCGCCAGATTGGCGATTTACCGCAATAACTGAAGGCTCATTGAGCACAATGCCTTTGCCCTTCATGTACACCAATGTGTTGGCAGTACCGAGGTCAATTGCGAGGTCACGAGCCATGGTTAGGTCCTTCTATGGAAATACGAGTGGTGCTCATTAATTGCGCCGGTCTTCTTGGTTGTTGCGATGCACAGACGACTGTCGTGCTTCGGGAGACAATGCATCAATGTGCCTGCGGAAGTTTGCAATTCCGTCATCAATGCGCACATTGCGATTATCCAGATAAATCAATACGAGCAATGTTGCACCAGACACGATTGCAATGAAAGAGAAAAGAGCGGTGAAAAAAGAAAGTGCGATCATGAAGGATTGCTCGCAACTTGTTGTGGCGTTGTGATGTTGTGGGCACCAGTTCCCCAATCAGACCCGCCATCCCAATTTTCTTTCTTCCAAATGGGGGCCGACTCTTTCAATGCATCAATGAGAAACCGTGCAGCATCAAACGCAATGGGGCGATGTGCCGATGACACTGCAACGACAACCGAAGATTCTCCTAATGCCAATTCCCCAGTGCGATGCAATATTGCAATTCTCCGAGCATCAGCAAAACGCACGCGCGCTTCATTGGCAATCTTTGCAAACGATGGGATCACCGCGTCTTCGTACGCCTCATATTCAAGCGAGGTGACATCCGTACGGCCATCAGCATGGTCTCGCACTGTGCCAGAAAACAGAACCACGGCGCCGCAGTCTGGCCTCACCGCCCACTGATAGATGTCGCCGATGGGAAGTTCTGAGGCGGTCAATTCGAACCACTCTTCTCCGAGCAACGGTGCAGGCATGGGACAATCGTACTCTCACAGCACTAGGTAGGGCTTGCGATGGCGCCGACACTTGCATGCCCATCGCGATTAGTGTCTGTCACTTGTGAGCGCCGACGAGTTTGAGAACCAAGATCAGGCACCGGTGCCCGCGTACGAACGCACGTGGCGTCACCCAGCCGAGATGGCAGACGCTGCTCGTTCAGACTTCCTCACAACGCAACCAAAAATTAGTGGGCGCCTGACTGCTTTTGCCGCGGGACTCAGCTTGGTTGCATCGGGTGCAGTTCTCGCCATCGCAATCCCTAAGGGCATCTCTTCATACCGAGAAGATATTGAGGCTGTATTTCAAGTGTCGCCAAGCAGCACCGTGTCACTGGTCAAGAACTATTCGCCGAAGGAGATGACGGTCATCAAGAGCAATGCCGGCACAACGTCGGCATTGTCACTGGGAAATGGCGTCTGGATTGCAGCCAGCGATGACCTAGCCACCGCTACTTCGCTATGGGTCACGTCTGAGACTGGGCTAAGTGCACCAGTCAGAATCGTCGCAACAGATTCATCAACCGGACTCGCTCTCGTTCATTGTGAGGAAAAGTCGGTGTGGGGGCCAGCACCAGATCTGAGTCATCTGATTGACCCCACCCAAATTTCGGATCTTTCTAAGTACCAGGTTGTTGACACCGCCGCATCGGTTTCATTTGTTCCTCAGCCCAGTTTGTCCACTGATGAGAAATCAACTGATGTGCCCATAAATTCCACCGACACAATTCATGGGCTCGCAACTGTTCGTGATTCTCAAGGACAATTGGTAGGGATCGTGGTGCGCCGCGATCACTCTGCATGGATTCTGAATAAGGGCTCGATCATCAGCATGATCCGCACTCTTTTGCGACAACCCTGACGACGTAAGACACGTCGCTCCTCCTATCATGAGTGAATGGCCGACGGTGACATGAATGCTTCCAATCCTTTCGGTGGTATCCCATTCTTCAACGACATGATGCGGGCAATGGCTGGTCAAGGGCCGCTCAATTGGGACCTTGCGCAACAGTTCGCACAACTTGGTGCAGTCGGTGATTTACCTGACCCAGAACCAGATACAGCCACACGCTTAGCGTTCAATTCACTTGCAGACATTGCCGATATGCATGTTCGGGCGATTACGTCTCTTTCCACTGGGTCAAACGACACCCACACTGAAATTCTCACAACAACACGAGCACGATGGGCACATCGCACCTTGACTGACCTACGACCGTTGTTCACAAACCTTGCTACAGCACTTCAGTCACACAACACAGATGGTGATGTTCCTGAAGATCCAATGTCAGCCATGATGGCCAACCTTTCCACCATGATGGCCCCTGCCATGATGGGAATGTCTGTCGGCTCAATGATTGGGGCTCTTGCTAGCCATGCTCTCGGACAATATGAGATTCCTCTTGCACGCTCGCACGCATCAGAAATACTCATCGTTGCATCGTCTGTTGATGCGTTCGCAACAGAATGGGAAATTCCTAAAGATGACCTGCGCATGTGGGTCCTCATTCACGAACTTGCATCACATGCAGTTCTGGCGGCTCCAGCTATTGCAGACGGACTCACCACTTTGGTGCAGGCACATGTCTCTGCGTTTCGACCAAACCCAGATGCTCTGATGTCGTCTCTCACAGACCTTGATCCAGCCGATGCTGACGCAATGGCTGCAGTACAGAATCTGTTCTCGAACCCAATGGTGATGATGGGTGCCTCACGCACTGCTGAACAAGAAGCAATTGCCCCAGTTCTTGATGCCCATGTAGCTGCGATTTCTGGCTATATCGACTACGTAGTTGACGCTGTCAGTGCGCGACTCTTAGGTGGAGCGTCTCCGATTGCTGAAGCCGTCCGTCGACGTCGAGTACAGAACGGCACAAACTCTCATCTAGTGGAACAACTTCTTGGCATCTCTCAGACACGTGCTCAACAACAACGTGGCCGTACGTTCATTCAAGGCGTTGTAGAGCGCGAGGGCACAGCATTATTGCCTTCACTTGTGTCGGCGCCAGGAAATCTCCCTACACCTAGTGAGATCGACGCCCCCGGGTTATGGCTCGCCCGCTTGGAAATCCAATAGACGTTCCGCGCATTCGCGCGTACATCACTGCTCCCGCGATACCAACAACACCTACCACTGCAAATCCCACCCATCCGGCTGGTGCGAACACGACAGGCACTAAACCGCCTGCGACCCAGGCCATTTGGTTCTGAGTCTCAAAGCGCGAAAAGGCTCGGCCCCTGTTTGCATCAGGTGCGCCACTTTGCACTGTTGCCTCAAAAGCAAGCCGTCCAATTGCTGCAGCTGCATTGACAACGGCTGCCAACAAAATTCCGCCAGTGATGCGTCCGTACCACGCGGTTCCAACGCCAACTACTCCCACAGAAACAAGAGCAAATAGAAGCATTGTCTCTACGCGCATTTTCTTTCGTAAAGACGGACCGACAAAGTTTGCGCCAAGCGTCGCAAGTCCCGATAAACCGATAGCTAATCCGAACCATGCAGTGCCAGCAATTTCACGGCGCAACCAGAACGCCAAATGAAAGAACATGAATCCGACTACTCCACGCAAGACTCGCATTGCATTTGCTGCTGCTACAACGCTGTCAGAGTGCAATTCTTCTGTCTCTAAGGCATCTGCTGGAGTTGCGGCAACCACGCTTTTCGGTAAGCGGTTTGCATTAAGTGCCGCAGCAAGAAATGCAAGAACTCCGAAGCCAAGAGCTGCTTGAGAACTAAGGAATTGCAAAAGACCAACTGGTACAACAACAACAAAGCCAGTAATGCCGGCAATCTGGCCAAGTTTGCTATTTGCAGTCACTAAACCATCAGGGTCAGAAATAGTGGTGGGCACCAATGACGATTTTGCAATCGAATATGTCTTGGCAAGTACTAGTGATGCGAATGCCAATGGGAAAAGCGCCAGCGAATCAAGCGAACGCATCATGCCAATCAGTACTAGCGCACGCAATATGGCAACCATCAACACCACCATGCGTTGCCCACCGCGCATCCGATCAACTAGGGGCCCTACGAACGGCGCCACAATTGCAAAGGGAGCCATGCTCACCGCAAGAAACAAAATCACTTTGGTTCGAGCCGCGTCGGGGCTAATTGACAAAAAGAGTGAATCTGCGAGCGCCAATGTCATGGATGTTTCGCCAGCCACCATAAGCGAGTGAGTGCGCGACAACCTCTGAAACGGAGTGACGGGAGGCAGACCGCCATTCTCTAAAGGTTTAGTTTTGCGCCGCGTGACCACGCAGCGATACTACGCCGTACGTTGTTTGTCGTACTTGTATCCGAGACCACGAATGGTGACAATGCGTGTCGGATTAGCCGGATCATCTTCAATTTTTGAACGTAACCGCTTGACATGGACATCGAGGGTCTTCGTATCGCCCACGTAGTCACTGCCCCACACACGGTCAATCAGTGTTTCGCGTGGCAATACTCGCCCTGCATTTGCGAGCAAGATATGAAGAAGTTCAAATTCTTTCAGAGGCAACGCTTGTGCTTCTCCACGAATGATCACTTCATGTTGGTCAGGGTCGAGGGCCACATCGCCGACTTCAATAGATGCACCTGACAGCTCGCCGCCGCGATCATTTGGCACGCGACGCATCACTGCGCGCATACGTGCTGTTAATTCACGAAGGCGGTATGGCTTTGTTACATAATCATCCGCTCCGACTTCAAGACCAACGACGGTGTCAATCTCGGCGCCTTTCGCAGTCACCATGATGATCGGGGTTGTTGTCTTCTTGCGCAATTGGCGACACACATCAATGCCAGACATTTTTGGCAACATGACATCAAGCAGAACGAGATCTGGCTGAACAAGATCGAACATCTCAAGAGCTTGCAAACCGTCACGGGCAACCTCGACACGGAACCCTTCGCGCTTTAGTCCGACCTGCAACGCCTCAATGAATGACTCTTCGTCTTCTACTACCAACACCGTTGGGATACCTGTTGCTGTCCGTGCGTTCACCATGCACTCCCATAGTGGCTCATACTGACCTCAAAACACGAGGTATCTGGAGAATAAACGTCGAACCTTCACCTTCCCGAGACCGTACGTTCACCTCCCCGCCATGATTGGTGGCCACATGGCGCACAATTGACAGTCCGAGACCCGTGCCGCCGGTAGCTCGATTGCGAGCTCGATCGACCCTGTAGAAGCGTTCAAAAATGCGGTCAATGCTGTCAGCAGGAATTCCAATGCCCCTGTCTTCCACTTCTACAGACACGGTGGTGTCAGTGGTGACAACGCGAACATCAACCTGATGTGTCTGATCGCTGTACTTCACTGCGTTCTCCACCAGGTTTGCAAGAGCTGATACCAGCTGAAAGAAATCACCGGAAACCACGGCGGTCCCTTTCTCGGATTTGAGCAACAAAGGAACGCCTTTGCGCATAGCGATAGGACTGACACGTTCTATGGCCTCTGCTGCCACATCTGCCATGTCAATATCGACAGTCAACATTTCGCCACCCAATTCGATACGCGACAGTTCAAGCAAGTCATCAATAGTGCGCGACATACGTTGTGCTTCAATCACCATGCGACCAGTAAGACGTAGCACCAATTCATCATCGGTTTCACCTTCAATGGTCTCTGCCAACACCGAAATTGCACCAATCGGAGTTTTGAGTTCATGACTGACATTTGCAACGAAGTCCGTACGTACCTGGTCAATACGCCACCTTTCGGTGACATCATCCATGATTGCAATTGCTCCGCCATCTGCAAGTGGAATTGCGCGCACTTCAATCACCCGTTGCGGCGGGCCTGCTAATTGAATCTGCTCACGACTTTCATGTCCCCGCAATGCCAAGACAAGCAATCTCTCTGCAGCGGCTTCAACAAGAACATCGGCGTGGCGAGCACCTGCGATTGACATTGCAACGGTGTTACGAAAACGCTCTTGCCCATCTGGAAGAAGCACAACGACGCCCATGGGAAGCGCGTCAAGGAGCACTTTGATTTCTGCTTCTGAATTGGGTGGAAGTTCTTGTTCCGCGACAGCGGCGGCCGGTGCAATCTGAGGCTTGCGCGTGCGGTCACGAATGAAAAAACCCGCAGCTATTCCACAAACAATGCCGACAATCAACCACCACATATCAATGCTGAACTAGCGGATTTAACTTTCTTTAATGGTGATGAAAGGAATTCCGTCGGTGTCGTCGTCACCAGATTTTTGGCGAAAACGAGCTGCACCTTTGTGTTCAGGCAACCAGCCGGTTACCAAGTAGCGCACGCGCTCACCAATGTTCACTGCATGGTCGCCAATGCGCTCATAGAAGCGGGCAACAACTGCCAGCTGAATTGCAACTTGCAAGTCAATTGAGTTTTCTGAATGGCTCTCAAGAATTGCCTGAACAAACTCACGTTGCAAACTGTCGAGATATGAGTCCATATCGTCAATTGCTGCAGCCTTAGCTGCATCATTTTCTTCAAAAGATTCAAGAGCTGATTCCCACAATTGTTCGGCTTGCTCACCCATGCGCGCAATCAGCCCGCGAAGACGTGGGTCGAGGTCATGGCCGTAAATGCGTCGTGCGGCTTTGCAGATGTTGACTGCAAGGTCCGCAGACCGTTCAATTTCGGCGATCATTTTCACGACTGAAACAACCTGGCGAAGGTCTCCGGCTACCGGAGCCTGTAATGCAAGAATTTGATAACAACGTTCTTCAAGTTCCAATGAGAGCGAATCAATCTCGTCATCAAACTGAATCAAGGCATCAGCGCCTTCTAGGTCACCATTGAGAATCACGGCTGTTGCACGAGGAATTGCCTCGATGACGGAGGCGGCCAAACGCACTAGTTCAGTTCTGACGTCATCAAGTTGTTGATGAAAACCTTTACGAAGTTCGTCCATGATTCCTCCTAAGAAAAAGATTTATGTGACTGTCACCACGGTAGGAACTAACACGTGAACAATAGTCTGTCATATTGTGAACGAAAAGTGAACTTGTACCGCTTGATTACAGGGAAACAGTGCCATCGGGTACGCCCAGTTTCAACTGCGATTCCGAGTCTCTCTGGTGGATTCGATACTGAGCATCATTTACTGGCACATAGTCAACAGGGCCGACACGACGCCAGTTACCTTCGCGGTTCATTTCGAATGCCACAACGTCGTCTGAAAGAAGAGTGGAGAAGACTTCTTCAATCCACGCACGATGTTTCGGGTGCTCAACCGGAATCAGAACTTCAACTCGCTTATCAAGGTTGCGTGGCATCAGGTCTGCTGAGCCGATGTAGTACACGGGCTCGTTGTTTCGGCCACCGTGTGCGAAGTGGTACATACGAGAATGCTCGAGATATCTACCCAGGACTGACCTAATTCGGACATTTTTTTGGTGATCTGAACTTGGTCGCATGCAACAAACACCACGAACAATGAGGTCAATACGAACACCAGCTTCACTTGCTTGATACAGCAACTCAATCATTTCAGCATCAGCAAGGCCATTGATCTTTATGACCATGTGTCCTTCTGAACCAAAAGTGATTTCATTCTTAATGAGCTCAATCATCTTGTTACGCAGATAACGAGGGGCCACGATGAGGCGTTTGTAGTCATGATCACGGCCAAAGCCAGTTAGCGAATTAAACAGGTGCGATACATCATCACCAATGCTCTCGTTACACGTGAAGAGCCCAATGTCTTCGTATGTACGAGCAGTCTTTGAGTTGTAGTTACCTGTGCCGACATGCACGTATCGACGTAGGCCGGATTCTTCTTGACGAACAACTAGTACACATTTACAGTGAGTCTTTAACCCCACTACGCCGTACACCACATGAACACCGGCACGTTCAAGTTCTTTAGCCCAGGTGACATTGGTTGCTTCATCGAATCGTGCAGTCAATTCAATAAGCGCCACAACTTGTTTTCCCAGTTCGGCAGCCTTGATAAGGCTGCGAGCAATGGGTGAATCGCCTGACGTGCGGTACAAAGTGATTTTGATTCCTTGCACGCGAGGATCATTGGCGGCTTGCTCAAGAAACTCTTCAGTTGATGAAGAAAATGACTCATACGGATGGTGCACCAATAGGTCACGTTGACGCAACACGCTAAACATTGACTGATCATTGCCATCTGCGGCAGCTAGGCGGCCTGCTGTGACAGAACGCCACGGAGTGTCTTTCAGTGTTGGTTCATCTAGTCCGTGTAATTCCCACAAGGAGGACAGGGCAAGCGGGGCTGTATGAAACGAAACATCTGTTCTTTCCAGATCAAGTTCTTCCAACAACATGTCAAGAACATCAGGATTGATGTGGTGATCAACTTCAAGTCGCACCGCGCGACCAAAACGGCGGCGGCGCAATTCCATTTCGACTGCTGCAAGAAGATCATCTGCATCTTCATCGTCCAGCGTGAGGTCTGCGTTACGCGTAACTCTGAATGCACTGACATGGATGATGTCCATCCCGACAAAAAGCTCGGAAATATAGGCCGCGATTACATCCTCAATCAGGACGTATCGACCTTCAGACATTTTGTGAAATCTCTTGAGGAACGTAGGAATCTTTACTCGAGCAAAACGTTGTTCACCTGAACTGGCATCACGTACCAAGACACCAAGACTGATTGCCATGTTTGAGATATATGGAAATGGATGCGACGGGTCAACGGCCAGTGGCGTAAGGACCGGAAACAATTGACGCTCGAAGAACTTCTGCATGCTTTCGCGCTCTTCTTGCGTGAGGTCTTCCCACCGACAAATGACTACCCCATGTTTTTCTAGTGATGGAAATAGTTCGTTCAGTAGTAAGTTTTCATGTTCTGAGACCAGGTAATCAACCCGGTGAGCAATTTCGTTTAGCTGACGCGTTGGCGATAGTCCATCTGAAGATGTTGTTTGAACACCTGCAGCAACTTGACCCTTCAGTGCTGCAACTCGTACCTGGTAAAACTCATCAAGGTTCGAGCAAAAGATGGCACAGAACTTGATGCGCTCAAGCAGTGGGACCGAGGTTTCACGCGCAAGCGAAAGAACACGCTCGTTGAAATCAAGCCAGCTCAGTTCACGATTGCCAATGAGACGACTCATGAGAAATAAGGGTAGTGAACGGAGTGTCGCACTTGTAGCCGGCAACCCACAGAGTTCGCCGTGTGTTTACCGTGCTGTGGTGTGGGTGTTACCCACGACTTCGAATCAGAACTCGTAGTCAGGGTCACCCATGTCCCATTCAATGGAAATGAGTTCACGCTCTGCATCGCGAACGATGCGAGCCATGTTGCGGCGGAATTGTGGATCATCACGAGGAAGCAATACAAGACGGGCAAGAACACGCGAACGGAATTCATCGATGATTGTCTGATCGCCCCAGTCTGAGTAGACCTCCCAATGAGGAGACACTGCGCCAAGAAATGCAATGCGGGCATGGGCCTTCGGAGCCTGAGGAATCTGGATATCTGTCATGGTGTCTCCGGACTGCAATGCGTGGGTTGCGAGTATGAATCAATAGCGAACTCTGAACAGCCTATCGGGGCACTTGCGCGACGACTTCTGGGCATTTTTCGTGTTTTTTGGGCCCTTTTTCTGGCCTCTCCTGTGGATAAGTGACATCTTTACTAAACCTTTACCAAAAATGCCGACACGCTGGCGCCACTGTCTGCTTGACTGGTTTTGCGGGAACTTCCCGCCATGACTCGGCGTCATAAAGACACCGACCAAGAGCATCTGATACAGATGAAGCGAGGACAGCCATGAAAGTACAACTTCAAGTGACGAGTGCACCAGCCACGAACCTTCCGTTCGATGACTCACCGACATCCTGGATGGGCGAAGGCAACTGCCGTAATTACCCGCCCGCCACCTTCTTTCCGTCAGACGGAGTAGGCGTAGATCGGGCCCGCGCAATTTGCAAGGGGTGCCCAGTGAGCAATACGTGTCTTGAATATGCCCTTGCAGAACGCATTGATCATGGCGTGTGGGGCGGTTGTAGCGAGCGTGAGCGTCGCAGAATCTTGAAGAGGCGCCGCGGTATCGCGGTCTGACCTACTTACTTTGATTCAGACGAAGAGTCGTCAGACTTGCCTTCGTCCATTGCCTTCTTGAACTCTTTTTGAGCCGAACCGAGGTTCTTGGCAAGTTTTGGCAGTTGTGCACCGCCGAACAGCACCAGCACGACAACTAGAACGATAATGAGCTCTGGGCCTTCAAGAAACGAAATCATGTTCCTGACGGTAGCAGGAAGGGGCGCTTCTTTGGTATGCACGAGGGGTGCTCGAATGCGTCATCAACATCAGCGAGGGGCGTAACCACGCCATCATCGATTCCCTCGCCCAATCGTGTGCGGGCGACCTTCTTGACATCCATTCAGACCCAGACCACAACCGAAGCGTGTTCACCCTGGTTGGTGTTGAAGCTCCGCGGGCACTTGCTCGAGCTGCAGTTTCGGCATTGAATGTAAACGACCATTCCGGAGTGCATCCACGCATTGGTGTTGTTGATGTTGTTCCGTTTGTACCACTTGTTGATTCCACAATGAACGACGCACAAATCGCACGCCGTGAATTTGCAGCATGGGCTGCAGAAGAATTGAACGTGCCAAGTTTCTTGTACGGCAATGAACGCACACTTCCTGACATTCGCAAAACTGCATGGACTTCGCTGTTCCCAGATGTTGGCTTGAAAGTTCCCCACCCCACTGCCGGCGCAATGTGTGTTGGGGTACGTGAACCATTGGTTGCTTACAACTTGTGGCTAGAGAATGTTGATCTTGCAACAACACGTCGCATTGCATCTGTTGTTCGTTCAGCAAGCATCCGCACTTTAGGCCTGCAAGTAGGGGCGTTTACGCAAGTAAGCGTGAACTTAATTCAGCCAATGATTGCGGGCCCAAACGACGTGTTTGAAGCAGTTTCACAACACGCGACGGTGCACCATGCAGAACTAGTCGGGCTACTTCCCGCTTCTGTTCTGGCATCTATTCCACGTGCCCGGTGGGAGGACCTAGATCTGTCCGTGGAACAAACGATTGAGTGGCGTGTAACTAACCGTTGATTGTGACGCGACGGCCATCTTGTGCGCGTTGACGACGCAAGCGACGACGCTCGCGCTCTGACAAGCCGCCCCAGATTCCGAACTTCTCGCCATTAGCAAGTGCGTACTCGAGGCAATCTCCGCGAACTACACATCCTTTGCATACTTCTTTTGCTTCACGGGTGCTTGCACCACGCTCTGGGAAAAACAAGTCAGGGTCGACACCAAGGCAGTTGGCTTGGTCTTGCCAGCCACGTTCTTGGCTTAATGAATCAGAATCTCCGTGCATGCTTTTGCCTCCCAGCTACAGCCCCATCCGAGTCCCAAGGGATCTTGGAATGTGGCTTGTAATTACAGCGCTGTAATTGTGGCAAACATTTACAGAAAAAGCAAATGGGATATGGGAAATCGTAAATGAACAGTCAGCGTCTCTTCCATTTCAGAGCCACTGGGTACCTGAATTGGTCAGCGAGCTCGGCTGGTTCTACGACGATTCTCTAGGAAATCCACCAACACGTAATCACCCAATGTTTCTGGGGTTGTGAAGAAGGCACGACCATGATTCACCTGCGCCATTTGCTCGATGAAGTGGCGCAATGGGCCTGTTGCATCAAGCACAAAAGTGTTGATTGTGATGTTGTCCTTTGTGCAGCGCATCGCTTCACGCAATGTGGCTTCCACGGTCTCGCGCACTGGCGGATAGTTGAAATACACATCCCCTGATTGCGTGATGTGAGCTGTTGGTTCACCGTCAGTGATCATGATGATTTGCTTGGTGCCAGTTTGGCGAGCAAGTAATTGACGAGCAAGGCGAAGACCGTGCTGCATGTTGGTTCCGTACGCAAGATCCCAACTGACTTCGGGCAATTGCTCGTGGGTCATGATGTGCGCTGTTTCACTGAATCCGACGAGGCCCAAATAGTCACGCGGGAACTGCGAACTAATCAATGAATGCAGGGCCATTGCCACTTTTTTGGCCGGGACAAAGTTGCCGCGCATTGGCATGGACATTGAGAGGTCAATCATGAGAACAGTTGATGACCGCGTGTTGTGTTCGGTGCGCTCAATTTCGAAATCTTCTGGTGATAATTTCACCGGCGTGCCGCTGCCATTACGCGAAATGGCATTGCGGATTGTGCGCTGAAGATCAAGACGGAATGGATCACCAAATTCGTATGGCTTCGAGTCGTAGGTGCGCTCGTGGCCACTGCCGTCGCGCGCAATGCGATGCTGTCCGAATTTGTCTTTTGACAAGTTGTTGAACAACTGACGAAGCGCATTGTTGCCAATGGCGCGAAGGCCACGTGGAGTGAGCTCCATCTTTCCTTCTTTGAGATTGATGAGGCCCGCTTCTTCAAGCATCTTCGTCATCTCAGCGAGCCGCTCCATGGAGTTAGCGGCCTCTTCTCCGAGCATTTGGCGAACCTTGTCTATGTCGACTTCAGCCAGTTGGGCAGGGTTTGTGGCCTGGCGCAACATTCCCTCCATTTCGCTCAATTCACCCATTTCCTGCATGGCGTCCATGGCCTGTTGCATATCCATGGAGGGTTCTCCGCGGAAGTTGTAGCCCTCGCCCTGACCTTGCTGAGGGAACATGCTCCTCAGTTTTTCGCTAAGTTGTTGCACCTGCCAGTTGAGGTCCATGTCTTCCATGAGCTGTTCAGACAACTGCTGCATTTGTGAGCGCTGTTCTGGTGTGAGTGAATCCATAAGTGCCTGCATTGCTTGCATGCGCTTTGCCATGTTCTCAAGAAGTTCGTCAAGCGTTTGGGGATTCTCTGGAAAGAAATCTCCGAACTGATCCATGAACTTTTCAAACTGAGGATCTTCGCCTTGTTCACGTGCTTCGATCATGCCGTTTAACGCGGCCATCATGTCTTTCATTCGCGCCATGTCTTCTGGAGACATGTTCTGCATTCCTTCTGACATTTGATCAACGAATTGCTGCATCATTTCTTGACGCAGTTTGTCCATTAGTTCTTCAAAACGTTGTTGGGCTTCGCTTGATTCAAAGTCGTAACTTTGCATCTCTCGCACCATGCCAGCAAGGTCATTTGGCATCATGTCAAGGCGGAAATTACGTTCCATTGCGGCATCACGCGCAGTATCTGCACGCCGTTCATCACCTGATGCTTCGGCTTCACGAACAGAGTTTTCAACTGCATGTCGTTCTTCATCAATGATGTCTTTCAAAGCATCAGCAATTTCTGAATAGACGCCTCCGAGGTCACCGCTCTCTTCAAGTTCCTTCTTGCGATCACGAATGCGTTGCATCATGTCGCGCAGGCCCTCGATTTGGTTGCCATCAGGGTCAGTCATGCCGTCACGCATTAAACGACGCAATGCTGCGTTCAGGTCTCCGTGATAGAGCAAATCGTCGGTTAACTCGTCGAGAATTCCCTCTGCATCGAGGCTGAATCCCGTCTGGGTGCCGTCCCAACGTGAATAAGTGAACCGTGCAGGCATATCC
>JBILOM010000021.1:0-14538 GCA_044374495.1 Ilumatobacteraceae bacterium
AGCGCGTAGACGTGCCGCAACATTGGCAGGTTCAACAGGGTTAAAGAACTCGCCACTTGCTACTTCTACGCCTGCAATAAATCGCGGAAGGCCTTGCGCGCGCCACGGAGACACAATTTCAATGTTGAACCATGCATCTGGCCAGTCATCACGTGTGCGTGGCGCTTGATTAATCCACATCATGTAGGGAAGTGGCGCATCAAACAATGCATCAAGCGCCGCAAATACTCGCACCAACGTTGCAGCAAGAACTGCACGGTCAACTGCATTCATATCAGCAAGGTCTGCGATGCGATGTATGGGCGCAATGCGAATTGATACCGGGTACACCGCTGCGTATTCGCTAAACACGCGCCACCCATCAACTTCAAGAATCACATGTTCTGCTGAAGCAACAACAGGTTCCCACCCAGCTGCAATCATGCGTGCAGGGCGAGGTGGAACATGATCAAACGCATAGATCTGTCCGTGTGGGTGTGAAATAGTCGCACCAATCTCTGCACCACGGTTTTCAAACACAATCACGTATTCACCGTTGGGCATTTCGCGCAGTGCTTGCGTACGTTGCGCCCACAGGTTCACAACAGATAACGCCTCGTCGGCAGTGAGCGTGCCAAACGTGGCTTCGTGGTCAGGGGAGTACAGCACCACTTCGCAGTAGCCCTGTTCCAATGCCGGCCAACGATTCGGAAACGAACGAACTGAATACGGCTCGGGCGCTTCAAGCCCACCAACGCAAAAAGGACAACCGGCAATGGGTAGGTTCGGTCTGTTCTGGCGGTCAGCCACAACATGCACCACAGTGCCTAAGTATGTATCGGTGCGAATGTCTCGAGCCATTGCACCCATTCTGTCAGTTTGTCACTGAATCAGACTGCGCATTCCGAATCGCCGACTTCGCCAGAGAATGGGCCGGTCTCGTCATAGTCAACAAAGAACTCAGGTGACACGTCTGGCATTGGAATCTCATCAAGATCACGCAAGCCGTCAGCTACTGCAACTGCGCCACCAGAACGGGCAAGCCAGCCCTGGAAGGTTTCAGCAGCCGAGCGTTCCGCAGCAAAGCGACGAACCACGCGAGCAACAGCCTCTGGTGCTGCCTTTGCAGGTACACGCAATGCCTTTTCGCCGAAGTGAATCTGCTCTTCACCCACGTAGCCGCCAAGAAGCATTTGGTAACCGGGCAATGACTTGCCGTGTGCACGACGCTCTGCGCCAAAGAAACCAATGTCGCTTGCATGGTGTTGGCCACAACTGTTGGTGCAACCAGAAATGTTGATGCGAACTCCGCCGATCTCAGCGAGTCCTTCTTCTTCAAGCTTGTCGCCAATTGCTTTTGCAAGTCCACGTGATTGAGTAACGGCAATGTTGCAGGTATCTGCACCAGGGCACGCAACAACGTCACGTGCAAGCTCGGCTCCAGGTCGTGCCATACCAATTTCATCGAGCATGTCGTACAGCTCGCGCATCTGGCTTGGCTGCAAGCTGCGGAACACTACGTTCTGACGGTTCGACAAACGAACATCAGATTTGAAGTGGCGCTGAATTCTTGCAAGCGCACGGAACTGGTCTGCAGTGATGTCACCAAGTGGTGCGTATGCAATTGCAGAAACGGTGCCATTAGCTGCACCGCGAATAACGCTTGCATTTTCCCAACGACGGAACGGATCTGATGAAGTGAAGTTGATAATGGTGCTCTGGCCAACCTGCGACACTTCGCCTTCTGTAATACGACCTGCTGGTGCATCACCAGCTGAACGTACTTCGGCTGGAATTCCGCCTGGCCACGAAGACGAAGCAGGAAGGGTGTGGCGAATCTTGATAACGCGACGACGTACTTCTTCAATTCCCAACTGGTCAACAACCCACTTCATACGGGCACGCAATTTGTTGTCGCGATTACCGGTTTGGTCGAACACGCGCAATGCAGCTTCAACTGTTGGCAGCAAGTCTTCGCGTGATGTGAAGTCTTCCAAAGCAAGTGCTGGGTGTGGCGTGGCGCCAAGTCCGCCAGCGATGTACACGCGGAATCCGGATTCGATTGAACCGTCTTCAAGTGTGCGAGTAGCTGCAACAACACCAACGTCGTTGAACATTGCCTGGCCACAGTCGGTCGAGCATCCAGAGAAGTTCACCTTGAATTTGCGAGGCAAACGCTGGCCGAGTGGGTTGCGTACGAAATGGCGATACACCGCTTCGGCCCATGGAGTGACATCTAATTTCTCGTATGGGCACGCACCAGCCAAGTGGCACGCCATTACGTTGCGCACTGTGTCGCCACATGCTTCGCGTGAAGTCAGCTGCACATCGGCAAGACGACGCAACAAGTCTGGAATCTTACGAAGGTCTACGAAGTGGAACTGAATGTTCTGGCGAGTAGTGATGTGTCCCCATCCGCGAGAGAACTCTGAAGACAAGTCGGCCATTACGTCGAACTGTTCCGGAGTAATGGAACCTGCTGGCAACTTCACGCGCACCATTTGTGCTGTGCCGCCTTGGCGTTGTCCGTAGATGCCGTTGTTCAATCGCATCACACGAAAGACGTCGTCTGAGATTTCGCCCTTCAAGAACTGATCAATGGCGATCTCGAATCGTTCAATGTCGCGCAGTTGTTCTGCATCAAGATCGCGTGGGATAGGGGCTTCTGCAATTGTCATGGCTATTCCTTTTCGCCCACCTCACGGAGGGCATCTGCTAGTGCTTTTCGTAATCTGCGTGCGTTATCTGGTGCAAGGTGTGCAACCAAACCTTCACCGTTAGCTCCAAGTGGTTCAACAGTCAGCACCACGCGTGGTGTTGCATCGTCGTAGTCGTCACTAATGGCAACTGTCCACATAATGGGCGTGATGTCATCAAGGCCATCGGGAAGATCTGTGGCGTCAATCTGAACAACATCAATAGAGCGACGCATCTCATGCACCTGCCACTAAATGATCAGTGATTGAACTATCCAAGAATTCATACGCGGCAACTGCGCCAATCACAATGGTGCTCGGGGCCTTCAGTGCAGCAGTTCCCAATTCGCCCAAGGTGGTGCGTACAACTACTTGTTCTGTGCGTGTACCCCAACGAATCGCAGCAACAGGGGTGGTGGCTACTAAGCCGCCAGCAATGAGGCGCGTCGCAATCAGCGCACGTTCTGACACGCCCATCAGAACAACAATTGTTCCGCCAACTTGTGCAAGTGCTTCCCACGCGATGTTTGCTGAACCACCGTTTTCGCGGTGTCCTGTCACAACGGTGAATGCTGGTGACACATTGCGGTGCGTTACCGGAATACCAGCAGCTGCCGGCACACCAATGGCAGACGTAATGCCAGGCACCACTGTGAATGGAATACGTGCTTCCATCAGGGCCTGTGCTTCTTCACCACCGCGACCAAATACGAACGGGTCGCCACCCTTCAACCGCACAACGTTCTTTCCTTGCGCACCAAGATGCACCAACAACGCGTTAATCAACTCTTGCGGTGTTGGGTTGCCAGGCTTCTTGCCTACATCAATGAATTCGGTGCCGGGTTTCGCTAATTCAAGAATTGAATCGTTCGACAAATAGTCATGAACAATCACGTCTGCTTCGCCAATCAGGCGCACGGCCTTAACAGTGAGAAGTTCTGGGTCGCCTGGGCCTGCACCAACAAGATGAACTGTCATTGCGCTGTTTCCACTTCGCGAACGACCGGGCATGTCATACCAAGGTCTGCCATAACACCCGCAATGATTGGTTGCCACTGCACATTTTCGGTTGATTCACCTTCAGCATGAATACGTGCTCTCTCAATAGCAAGACGTGACACCACTTCTTCAAACTCAGGGACAATCGACAGTTCAAGGTGTGAACGCAACCATGAAGCAAGAGCGGGGCTTGCGCCACCAGTAGAAACAGTCACCATCAGATCACCGCGACGAAGCGCTGCGGGCAATGTAAACGCACAACGGTCTGGGTCGTCCGCTGAGTTGATCCAAATTCCTTTGGCTTCGCACTCATCAAAAATTTGCTGATTCACGGGCATGTTGCCTGTAGCGGTAATCACCAAACGAAACGCATCAATGTCGCCGCTCGCATATTCACGCTGCACCAATGTCACAGGAAGGGAATGGAACTCGTCAACGAACATTGGCGACAGCACAGTTACTTCAGCGTCAGCCATCAGAAGTTGTTCCACTTTGCGGTATGCAATGCGACCGCCGCCGACCACCAAGACGGGTCGGCCGTGAAGGTTGAGATTCACCGGAAACTGCATCAGGGCAGGCTATCTAATACCCGACTAATCCAGTCATAATTAGGGGGTATGACCCCCAAAGGTTGGCTTACCCTTGTGGCGTAAGGGTTGCAGCGTCTGCCCAATAGGCATGGGTGCCGCTACAAATGCGCTCTGGCAGCTGTATTCGAGCCACCGGCCCATCGCTAAGGCGCAGGGCATCAAAAATCTCACAGTGGCTCACGTCGTTCACCACATCCATGGTGAAAGTGATGAGGTAGCCGTCGTCTTCGCTGCGTGAATTCGGACGAGGGGCAAACACGGATTCGCTTGCATACACACCAGAAGGCAAACGAAACGTTTCCTCTTCGCCGGTGGTCACATTGTGCTTGATGAGACCTTCAAATGTGAACCAACCCTCTGTCGGCACAACGGAATACACGTAGTCGTATTTCTTGCCAACAATCTCTGGGTTAATCATGCCGAATTCGGTAATCGTGTCAGACAACAATCCTTCACGCACTGCACCGGTCTTCATATTCAAACGCCAGCGGTATGGCTTTGACTGCATTGCATACAAATCGAGGAAACGGAACATGCGTTGATCAATAGTTGCCTCTGGTCCCATGGTGGGCGAGGGGTCAAACTGGAAGTAACCATCAACGATGATTTCGTCGCCTTCTTCGTATGCATTAATCCAATGCAATACATACGTCGCTTCGCAATCAAACCACTTGATGTCTTTCTCGGTTCCATGACGCGGAATCACGCCAAGGCGTGTTGGCATGTCTTCGTGAAACTTCGTTGCGTAGATGCCGCGCTGAATCAGATCTTCTTTCCAGAACAACGGGCAGTCGTTCAAGATTGAGTAGTTCGAGGTGAAGCACATGTCGTGCGGCAAACGTGGCCCAGGCAATGGCACTGGTGTGTAATGCGTCAGCACTCCTTCACGAGACACAACGCCGTAATGCATGTACGGGTACGTGGTTTGGTAGTTAAAGAACAACAATTCGCCGGTCTTTTCATCAACCTTTGTGTGTGCAGAAACGCCAGCCTCGGGAAACGCTCCGCTCCACGATGCACGGCCCTTGTCTTCCAACGTAATTGGGTCAAGCTGGTACAAATCACCGCACTGGTAAAAGCTGGAAAGCACTACGCCGCCATGCACCACCACATCGGTGCTGCTCGCATCTTTCATACGTGTGCGTGCACCCCAACCGTCAGTTCGCACGGCAGTTAATGGAGACTCAGCTAAGCCAGACCATTGTGGTCCACCAGCAGCGAGGTCAGTTGCTAGACCTTCGGTACGCACCATGCGGTTGCGATATTCGGCGTGGCCTTCGCGAAATGAAATGGCATGAATCATTCCGTCACCATCAAATGGGTGATACCGGTCGGCATTGGGCACAAGTGGGTTCTCTGTATTGCGCAAGTACACGCCGTTTAAATCTGAAGGTATTTCGCCTTCTACTTTCATGTCACGTGCGGTCCATTCACGCGTTTGCGGACGCCATGCGCCGGTGCGATACGGATGCGTGTCACCAACTGGCAACAACGATTCCCATTCATGATCCAAACTGATTGTCACGGCGAGCCCCCTCGTGTATTGGGATGACTATATGTCATAGGGGGACAATATGAATAGGCAGATACGATAAATTGCGTGACACAACGCATCCCCGTAGCGGAGTTATCTGAATCTGTCGTGTGGGCAGCCACAGAACTCGAACTTCTTGATCAAGACAACACTCTTAGCCGAAGCCACATGCGCACCTTGGGCGAATTCCTCTTGCGCTTCGGCGGTGCCAACACGCCAACTGCACCAGTAAAGGCAACACGTACTCGCACCAAGCAAACAAAAGCGGAAGTTCGTTCCGAACTAACAGAGCGCATCAGTGAATTTCTCAACTCACATCCCGGTGCAACACTGAATGAAATTTCTGCAGCGCTTGTTGCACCACTTCCCGCAATCACCACAGCTGCTCGTCCTGTTGAATGGCTAATTCTTGGTGAAGACGAATTAACTGAACCAACAGAGCGCGTCGAATCACAAACTATTTCAGTCACTCGTGAACGGGCTCGTGGCGCATTGCAAGCAGCAAACCTGATGGCATCGCCACTTACACACAATGCATACACGGCACTGTTGCGCAGTGGCCGCATTCAAGGGCCAAGCGTTGCCCGCATCGTTCAGCTTTTTGGCTCATGGTCTGCAGCATGTTCTTCAGTCGGCGTATCTAGCGGTGAAGCATTGCGCTCTAATTACGAACGCACATGGGACGAAGAGCAACTATTCGGCTTCGTTGAGCGTTTCCTGCGTGAACCAGCGCACCATGGCGCAAGCCACCAGTTCGATTTATGGCGTTCCACTGTCAACGGCACACAGAAAGTGCCATCACTTGGCACCGTGCGCAACATTCTTGGTGGCACCTGGGGCGATATTCGCTCTGCAACACTGCGCCGCATGCGCACTGCGTGGGCTAACTAATTCGTGTAATTGCCATGTGTCGCACAAGCGGCTTACCTGGCATCACAACATACGGTTCGGTGTTTATGCCGTTCGGCGGTCCCGACTGTGGCTCGAAGCAAATTCCTGCTGGGTTTGCGTTGTAGATAACCCAATGCGAACAGTCGCTTGAAATTTCTACTTTCACGTCACCAATTGTGAGCCATGGCATTGTGATTGGCTTTACAAAGCAGTCGTCGTACTTGCGGTGAGGCACTGGCACGCGTTGATTCGTCGTAATGCCACTGACATCTTGTTGCAACATGGCAGTGAAGTTGTGGTGCGAATGGCGCGGTGGCAAAAACCACGGGTGCCAACCCACCTGTGCAGGCTGTGGTTCTAATGCGTCAAGTGTGAGAGTAAACAACACATCACCATCAACAACATCAATCACGTGCGTAATGCTTCCGGCAAACGGCCAATCAGATCCGAGATCACATGTCATCGTCACTCTTGCTGGTAACTGTTCAACAACATTCCACTCAACATCAAGCACTGTTCCGTGCAATGCGTTCGGCGGCAAACGCAACGGCAATTCATATTGCAAGCCCCGATACATCAGAACGCCATCACGCACACGACCTGCAAACGGAACCATGGGGTACAAGCCCCAGCCCAATGTGTCCTCTGCTGTGGTCACCAATAACTCTGTGCCATCCATAATCAGAGACGACACACGTCCACCAGCTGAAGTATCGATAGAAACGACGGTTGAACCCGCAGATAATTGCACAATTGGCACCTAACCACGATAACCACGGCACATAGATTCCGTGTCGGTAGCGTAAGAACTTGTGCGCGGCCTAGGAACTCTTATCAATACCTCCACGGTCATTGTGGGAAGTTCAATCGGTTATTTCATCGGCCATCGCATTCGCGAGTCCATTCGCACCATCGTTGTGCAGGTCATTGGTCTTGCAACAGTCATCATGGGCATCAGCAATGCCATGGATACTCACAACTTGGTATTCCCACTTGTCGGCATGGTCATCGGTGCCGTTATCGGTGAGTTGCTACACATTGAAGAACGTCTTGAAGGAATAGGGGAGCGCCTCAAGAAGCGCTTTGCCAAAAAGTCAGATGACTCAAGCACCTTCGTTGAAGGTTTTGTCACTGCAACTCTGTTGTTCTGTATTGGCCCCATGACAATTCTCGGCGCCATTGAAGACGCAAGCGGTCGTATGCCGCAGTTGTACATCATCAAGGGAACCCTCGACGGCTTCATGTCAATCATCTTTGTGTCCATCTACGGCATCGGCGCTGCGTTCAGTGCCATCGGTGTTTTCGTGGTCCAAGGCCTTCTCACTCTCGGTGGCACTGGTATCGATTCTCTTCTCGACGACCGCATGAGAACCGAACTCTTCGCCGCTGGCGGTTTCACAGTTCTTGCAATTGGACTGAATCTCCTGGAAATCAAGAAAATCAAACTCGGATCCCTTCTTCCCGGACTCATTGTCACGCCAATTCTCGTGGCAATCTTCGCTCGGTAACCACGAATTCAGTCCCTGCGGACTGGCAGAGTTTCCGCCCGCCCTAGAATTACAAGGTGACAATGACACGCCTGTTTCGAGCCCTCTGTGCAGGGGCAGTCGTCATTTCCTCAGTCGCTGTTAGTCCGCTTTCCGCAGCTGCAGTCAGCGCCACTGAATACGTCATCGTGGAACGCGACGGCAGTGTTGACGTTCGCACTCTCACGCAGGCACAAGCAGCCAAGGCCGCCATTGATCCGGCAGTACGAATCGTGCAGCCAAACAATTCGTTCCAGATTGACGATGTCGCAACCGACATAGTCACTGGATTATCCGTGCCAACGAATGCACAAGTTGGCGACGTTGTTCCTGGTCGCTACATCGTGCAGTTCGCAAGCAACACTGCGAGTGCTGTTGCGGTCGCATCGTTGACGTCTGGCGTCATTGCCACGTACTCAAATGCAATAAATGGTTTTGTTGCAGATCTCACTTCGTCAGAGGTTGCAGCGCTGCAATCGAATCCGAATGTTGTCAACATTGAAGCGGACCGAGTTGTGTCCACATCCGCTGAGCAGTCATGGCCAGGCTGGGGTCTTGACCGCATCGACCAACGCCTACTTCCACTAGATCAGAAATATTCCTACACAGATACTGGTGTCGGCGTAACCGCTTATGTTGTCGACTCTGGTATCAACAGCACGCATACAGATTTCGAAGGCCGCATTCAGGCTGGCTTCACTGCCGTCGCTGATGGCAGGGGTGTTGAAGACTGCCATGGTCACGGAACTCATGTTGCCGGAATCATGGCGGGCACAAAGTACGGAGTTGCAAAGTCTGCATCCATCGTGCCAATTCGAGTTCTCGATTGTGCCGGTTCAGGAACTGTTGGCGGTCTTATCTCTGGTTTGAACTGGGCAATCACTGACCACACGGCAGGTGTTCCTGCAGTAGCGAACCTCAGTGTCGGCGCCAATGCCAGCACTTCATTGAATAGTGCAGTCGCCAGTGCAGTAGCTGACGGCATCACAGTTGTTGTTGCCGCGGGAAATGCCAATGCCAATGCGTGTAATTATTCTCCGGCTAGCGCACCAGCCGCAATAACAGTTGGTGCTACTGCCTTCAATGACTCGCGAGCCTGGTATTCAAATATCGGAAATTGTCTTGACATATTTGCTCCAGGTTCAAGCATCACGTCTGCATACATTGGCTCTGCTACTGCAGCAGGAAGCATGTCCGGAACTTCAATGGCCTCACCATTCGTTGCCGGTATTGCTGCGGTCTACCTAGAAACTCGTCCATCGGCCACCCCAGCTGCCGTCACTAAGGCAATTACCGATGCTGCATCACGTGAAGTGGTTGGAAGTGCTGGCGTTGACTCGCCAAACAAATTGGCGAATTCAGCATCGTTCGCACCAGCTCCTGCCACAGTTCCTTCTGTTCCGCGTGCACTCACTGCAACTTCATCGTCACAGACTGTTGCACTTGCATGGTCACTTCCAACATCTGATGGCAGTTCAGCAATCACTGATTACAAAATTGAATACAAACCAAGCAATGTCTCTGCCTGGACCGTCTTTGCGCACACCGCTTCAACCGCACTCACTGCGAATATCAATGGCCTGACAAATGGAACTCAGTATTCATTCCGAGTTTCAGCAGTTAACGCGGTGGGTACCGGTATTGCAACATCACCAATTCGCGCAACTCCGGTAGCACCCCTCATCCTGACAGCACCAACTTCTCCGCGTTCACTAGCGGTGTATGTCACGTTCAACGGCGCAACACTGTATTGGGCAACGCCATCGTCAGATGGTGGAAGCCGAGTTACCGGATACCGCACTGAGTACTCCACTGATGGCGGCACAACATGGACAACATCTGATGTCACTGCTGCTAATCGTCGTTCAATGTCATACACAAATCTTGTTGGCGGCGTACTGCACAAGTTCCGTGTGTATGCAATCAATGCAATCGGCACCAGCGAAGCGTCAACCGCTGTTGAAGGAACGCCGGTAGCAGCAACCGTGTCATCTCAACCGCGTTTCTTTGGCGGGTTCTTGTCTGGTACTACTGCCTACTTATCATGGACACGACCCGCAACTACTGGTGGTTCTGCAATCACGTCGTACAACACCTGGATGTCGACTGATAGTGGAACAACGTGGACAAGCATTTCAGTTACCGAAGCCAACGTTCGTAACGTTCGAGTCACTGGCCTCACACCTGGTGTGCAATATCAATTCCGCGCAACTGCAGCAAACTCCGTTGGTAATAGTGCTCCCTCCGCAACCCTTTCATTGCGAGTGCGCGTTGTTGGTACTCCAAACCCACCATCGTCTGTGCGTGCCACAGTGGACACCACATCAATCACGCTTACATGGTCTGCAGTTGTAGCAAAAGCAGCGCCAGTAACTGACTATGTCATTGAGTACCGCGCCGATACTGCCACCGCATGGTCAACATGGAACGACGAAGTCTCTACTGCAGTCACAGCAACTCTCACCAACATGACCCCTGATGTTCCAGTGTCTCTGCGAGTGAAAGCTGTGAATCGATACGGCGAGAGCCCAGCATCAGCCATCGTTACAGTCACGCCTCGTTCCGCTGCTACGGCACCGACTGCTCCGTTGTCTGTTACTGCCACCGCAGGTGACACACGAGTAGCTGTTCGTTGGCTCACGCCAGCAAGTACTGGTGGTTCAGTAATTACTGCATACACAGCCACATCTACACCTGGTGGTTTTACGTGCACTACGTCTACTAACGCATGTGTTGTTACTGAACTCACCAATGGCACGCCATACATATTCACCGTGACAGGCACAAACGCAGTGGGTACCAGCGTCGCATCAGCACCAAGTGCCGAAGTAACTCCGACAGCTAGTGGTTCGGTAACGAAACCCGCAGCTTCCTGGGGGCTTGACCGCACTGATCAGCGCTCATTGCCGCTTGACGATCAAATTACGCGCGGCGGTACCGGTGCCGGAGTATCTGCCTACGTCATTGATACGGGTGTCTACAGCGCAAGTGTTGAGTTTGGCGACAGAGTTGCAAGTGGGTTCACAGCATTCAGCGATGGCAACGGCTCGAATGATTGTCACGGACACGGAACGCACGTAGCAGGGTCTGTTGCCGGAAGCACGTACGGATTTGCAACGCAAGCAACAATCATTCCTGTACGAGTTCTTGATTGCAACGGTTCTGGGTCTACGGCTGGCATCGTTGCCGGAATCAACTGGATTATTGAACACCACGTCGCTGGTGTTCCGGCTGTTGCCAACATGAGCCTTGGCACCAACTCTGGTATCGATGTTGCTATCAACGATGCAGTGGCACGCGGCGTTGCAGACGGAATCACATTCGTGGTTGCGGCTGGCAACTCGTATTCCGATGCCTGTAGCTTTTCGCCATCTAGCGCGGCCTCAGCAATCACAGTTGGTGCTACCGGGTCGAGTGACTATTTTGCTGACTTCTCGAACCGTGGTTCTTGTGTTGACATTCTTGCTCCGGGAGTACGAATCATTTCAGCTGCAATTACAAGCCCAACTTCTTCTTCCATGATGTCTGGAACTTCAATGGCGGCGCCACACGTTGCAGGAGTAGTTGCAAACATGTTGGGTAACGCACCAACAATGACTCCTGCGCAAGTTGCAACGCAATTGGTTGCCACCGCCACTAAAACAACCATTGCTGCTCTTCCAACAGGAACAACGAATGCATTGCTGTACCAACAGCCAGCTTCGTCTAACTCGTTCTCACTTGCTACAGAAGTAGATAGTTCTGCAGTTGTTTCTGATATCACCGCAAATGATTCCTCTGTTGTTACGTATGAAGAAGATCCAGGCGTTCCTGAACCACCTTCAACAACAGTTCCTTCGACAACAGTGCCTCCAACAGTCGACGCCACACCCGCACCAGCACCTACACCTGTAGAGCCAATTGCACCGGCCAAGCCAACACCAACACCAGCAGTTCCCACCGCAAGCCCGGTACAACCAACTCGCGAGGTTCCTGTCGAAGCCGTGGCAGCAACAGAACCACCAGCACCAACAACGTCAAGTCCAGTGACTTCAGTGCTATCTGCGCCACTGTTCACCAGTGCAATGACAAAAATTTCGATTGGCAAGATCACAAAAGTCGGCAAGCAACTGCGTGTCACCGTTAATGCACCAAAAGGCTCAAAGGTCTCGCTTTACCGCAACGGAAAACTTGTCGGTAAAGGCGTAAAGAAAGTCTTCATGGTTCCCGTATCAAAAGTGAAGAAGCAAAACTTCACAGCAGTGATTTCAATTGCTGGGGCTTTTGTTTCTTCAACGTCTGTTTCATTGCCGATCCGCTCTGCATCAGTGCGTTAAATCATGACTATCCGTCGTTCCGCGTTCGCATTTCTCTGCGCCGCAGTTCTCACAGTCGCAATCATTCCCACCTCACCAGCACGCGCAGTGGAAGCAACTACTGACGAAATCACCTGGCTTCCATGTGGGCCTATTGAATGCGGCAAGATTTTTGTTCCCGTCACTAAAGGTCTATCCACCAGCGAAAGAATTCAGATTTCGTTGTATCGACGGAAAGCCACCTCAGGTTCATCGCCCCGCACATTGCTTCTGTTGCCAGATCGCGAGTACGGCCCAGATACTCGCACCCTGACTGAAAAAGCACTACTTACATTCGGAACCGCCATTACACAGTTCAATGTCATCTCCGTTGCACCACGTGGTGCAATAGATGCTGTTATGCCCGCAGGCAGTGAAACCAACATTGGCACGCTCGATATGGCCGACGATGTGGACGCAGTACGTGAAGCGTTACATGAAAAGAAAGTTTCCATCATTGGGTGGGGTAGTGGTGCAACCACTGCAGCTGCCCTAATCATGCAGAACCCAACACGAGTGCAAGCAGCTGTTCTTGATACTCCGATTGATCCGTCGACATCATTGGTCAAGCAGGCCCCGCAGCACATCGCCGCCACAAAGCTTGGCGTTGAAACCGCAATGCGCTGGTGTGCTTCGCACCTTGCATGCCCTATGAATGCCAACGTAGCTAAAGGGCTCGACTTACTAAAGACAAGAATCAGGCTGGAACGCGTTGACCCCGCCATCACCTTCGAAGCAGTAGCTCGTGCTGCCACGCGCACCATTGTTGAAGGCCACACCCAAGAACTATTCGCTGCAATTACCGCCGCCAACAACAAAGACTCAAAACCGCTCGTGGCCCTCATCGGCACTGCACCAACAGCTGCCCAGGCATACGGACGTTGTGCCGATGTTTCACGTGCAGATGCCAAAAAAATTGCACGTGCCCATGCCGCAGTAAAGCCCTACAAGTTCACCATCGGTTCCGAAGCTGCGCTGTATGCGTTCTGTGCCGACATAACTGAATCTGCGAGACCTCTTGGTTCACTCAAACCAGCAGCATTAGCCACTGGTGCACGAGTACTTGTCAACACTGCTCGTGGTGATCAAGTAACTGCACCATCGGTTGCCCGTGCAATGGCAAAGAAAATGAAATGGACCTACGCGCCCGTCTATGCCAACAGGCATTTAGTAGTTGGCTATGACAATGCAACCACCGTCGCTGCCTTGAAGTTCCTCGCCAACTAGGCAACGAACAGATAAAGCCCTACAGCCCGGCGAAGTCCCGAATCAGCGCAGCCAATTCCAATGGCGTGTCGCCTTGCACGCTGTGGCCGGCTTCCAGCACGTGTTCAACCCGTGCATGTGGCGCGCGCTTCACCAACTCTGCTTCATCTTCATCAGTCACTACTGATTGTTTACGCATACCGCGAACAAACATGATTGGCTTTCCGTAACCAGACACCACATCCCACAACGGCGCAGTTGACGGACGCTTGTCGCCATCTTCTACAGCAGCTTTCATCTCTGGCAGTGGTGGGGCATCAGCACGGCGGTAACGCCACACCCATGAGCCATCTTCTTCTTGCAATGCGTTGTGCAAAATGCCTCGACGCAAACTCTCCACGGTGCGTGTGGGGTTGAACTCAATCGTGCGCTTCAACAATTCTTCAAACGAAGGAAACGTTGCAGGACCATTCACAAAGTCTGTGATCTGCTTTGTCTTTTCCTGGTTCACACCTGGCGTGATATCCACCAACACCATCTTGCGTACTAAGTCGCCGTGGTCACGGGTAAGTGCCAACGTTGTAAGACCACCCAATGACATTCCAACAACTGCCAATGCATCAGGTGCCAACGCACGAATCACCGTGGCAATATCTGCAGCATTCTGTTGCATGGGTAATGCATCTGCACTGAACCCTGCAGCAGAATCTGAATGGCCATGGCCCGGCAAGTCAATGCACAACAACGGCACATCAAGCGCCAACGCCACTGTGTCCCATGTAT
>JBILOM010000111.1:0-4280 GCA_044374495.1 Ilumatobacteraceae bacterium
CGAAACAGGACGATGACACGCCATTGAGAAGTGGCTTTAGGTACTTCTCTTTTTGTTCATCTGTTGCCCAATGGAGCAAAGTGTGCATGTTGCCTTCGTCCGGAGCCGAGCAGTTGAAGACCCATGGCCCAACGCGAGTCTTGGCAGATTCAGCCTGCACCATTGCCAAGGCCACATGGCCGAGCCCCATACCGCCCCATTCTTTTGGCATGTGAGGCAACCACAGTCCAGCCTCCACAGCTTTCTTGCGAAGATTGATCAACTCACGCACATACTCGCTGTGCTTTTCAGGCGCCATGTCATCACGATGACCAAATGGCTCCATTGCTGGCTTAATGACATTGTCTACAAAGTCACGAACTCGATTACGAATCTCTTCGTGTTCAGGGGCAAGGGTGAAATCAATCATGAGGGGTCCTCCCAGTGGATCGGGTGAAAGCCCATTCTGCTGTGCCGTGACCAAAATCAGCGAGTCGTACTTGGGTGAATCCCCTGCCACCCTTAGCCTTGCATTGTGAACCCATCAGAACCTCAGACACCGTCCTCATGGGATACGTCCTCTTTGCCCCATGGCGAAGACAAATCGCAGATGGTTCGCAAGATGTTCGACGCCATTGCACCGCGTTATGACCTTGTCAATCGCATCATGACTTTTCGCCTCGACACTCGGTGGCGCAGAAGAGCAGTGAGAGAACTGGCGCTACCGCCGAACTCGACAGTGCTCGATTTGGCAGCTGGCACCGGAGACCTATGCATTGACTTACGTCGTGCGCAACTTCGTCCAATCGCAATCGATCTTTCGTTTGGCATGTTGGCGAACGACCGAAGCAATGCGCCACGCACCCAAGCAGACATCTTGCGTCTGCCTATTCCGTCTCACTCTGTTGACGGAATCATTTGTGGATTTGCGCTTCGCAACTTGGTTGACCTTGAAGTCTTCTTCACAGAATGCGCTCGAGTGATCAGACCTGGTGGTCGAATCGCACTTCTCGATGTTGGAGTTCCTCATAACCCCATCATTCGCTTTGGTAACAACATTTACTTCGGCAAGATTGTGCCACGCATCGGAGCGTTGCTCAGCGACGCCGCTGCGTATCGATATCTGCCACGCAGCATTGCCTACCTACCCGACAGATCTGTCCTCGTAGCCCAACTTCAGCGCGCCGGCTTCTCTGACGCGGTACACACACAATTGTCTGGCGGCCTCACTCAATTGATGGTTGGCACTCGTAACAAATCATGATTTTTCGATCTGCATCATTGAAAGAACAATTCGATCTAAACACAGTGTGTCGTGGCGACGGTTTTCTTTTCGTTCGCGATGGCGTCGGGGTTGCAGGACGCGAAGCAATTAAAAGCGTCTCTGAGAAAGACGCAATGTCCTTCCTTAGTTCTCTAAGTCAAAGTCGATTTTCTGATCCACGCCTGATGAATCGGGGCCCGGTTCTCTTTGCACTGGTTCCGTTCTCCCCCTCGCAACCAGCCGAATTCATATTGCCCCGAATAATCCTTCGAAAAACTGACGGACAAGATCCAACAGTCACCATGATTGGTGACTCAGAAGATGACCTCACAGATGAGAAGTTTCATCGAGCAATTGCCTCAGCAATCACTTCCCCGCCTCCGCGTCCAAACAGCAACTCTTATCGCGTTGCACCTAAGACTGCCGTCGGTCATTATCTCGATGCCGTCGTACAAGCACGTGATGCTGTGCGAGCCGGATCAATCCAGAAAGCTGTTATTGCGCGCGACATTGAAGTGCATGCAGATGACCCTATTGATGTCCATTCGATTCTTCTTCGTCTTCGCGCATCTTTTGGCTCTAGCTACAGGTACTGCGTTAACAACGTAATTGGTGCCTCGCCAGAACTATTGGTATCCGTAGAAGGGTCAACAGTCAGAAGTCATCCGCTTGCTGGAACAGCGCCACGCACTGGAGACCTAACAACCGATACTCGGCTGGCTGAAGAATTGGTGGCCAGCACAAAGAACCAGATTGAACACAGAATCGTTATCGACATGGTGCATGACACCTTGTTGCCTTTCTGCTCCTATCTCGATTGGGAAGCAGAACCATCGGTAGTAACGGTCGCAAATGTTCAACACTTAGGCACCGCAATTGAAGGCGCACTGACAGACCCACCATCGCATGTGTTTCCCCTAGTGCGCGCTCTCTGCCCTACACCAGCGTTAGGTGGTCATCCGTCAACTGAAGCCCTGGCGTTTATAGAAAAGACTGAAGGACTTAATCGCGGGTACTACGGAGGTGCGGTGGGTTACATGGATGCCAGTGGTGACGGAGTATTTGCAGTGACTATCAGGTGCGCTGAATTGTCAACAGATAAGCGAACTGCTCGGCTATTCGCAGGCGGTGGAATTGTTGCAGACAGTGATCCGTATGCTGAATTAGCAGAGACACAGGCCAAGTTCCAGGCCATGCTTTCAGCAATTATCAGGCCGTAGCTTCCACAGCAGCGACAACTGCTGACTGCAACGCTTCGTGCTGAGAGACATTGGCGAAACGGTCACACGGAACTTCGATGAGACGCGTTCCGCCGTGTTGCAATGTCGCCGCTAGTTCACTCACTGTCGTTACACGTTCAAAGGCAATGCCATGGGTGGCTGCTAAATGTTCGAAAGATGCGCCGTGTGGGGTTCCGTACAACAGTTCGAAGGTTGAGTTACTGACTATCTCGGCTTGAGGAAGGAATGAGAAGATACTTCCGCCATCGTTGTTAGTGACAACGATTGTGAGGTCAACATCGCGACGATTAAGAGCCCACAAGCCATTGGAATCATGAAGACACGCAATGTCTCCAATCAAAAGCGTTACCCGAGCTTTGGTAGCCAATGAAACGCCTACCGCCGTACTAACAACACCATCAATACCGTTAGTTCCTCGGTTTGAATGCACAGTCACGCCAGAGGTTGTGGTGCCAAACCATTCAACATCACGAATTGGCATCGATGACGACACAACCAAATGGGACCCGACTGTCATCGAAGACGTGACAGTTCTTGCTATCGATGGTTCACTGAAGTTCTCAGACGTCCAATCCGACATCGCTTCTTGCGCAGCGACTTCCGCCTGCGACCAACTTGATAGCCAAGACTTATCGCAAGCAGTTGCTGTAGACGCGAGAGTACGAGTCGCCGAGTCAACATCACCAAGGAGTGTGTACTGCACCTTGTGATCAGGATCAATCACCATGCTCGATGAACGAACTTGAATAACCGGGCAATCAATCTTCGACACCCACTGAGCCAAAACTTTCGATGCCGGTGGTGCGCCTATTCGCAACACAACTTCAGGAATATGCGTCGATGCAAACTTTTCTGAACGAAGAATTGCATCGAAGCCGATGATTACCGCACTGTTGATTTCCCGCACTCCGCTCACAGCATCTGCAAAGATTGGCCATCCAAGAGACTGCGCCAACGACAGCACCTCGCGACTCGCTCCACGACCTGCAACGATGACCCCTCTACGTCCACTAATGGCAGAGACAATTACGGATACGTCTTGGTTTTCAGATGTTCCCAAGTGAATGACGTCTGACCATTTCTTTTCACGAGGTGGCGGCATATCGACTACATCGCCGGTGAGTGGTTCACGGAATGGAAGGTTCAAATGAACAGGACCAGGATGCATTCCTACTGCTGCTTGCACGGTGCGGGCAGCTAGTGATCGCCAGGTCATTGCAGCATCACGCGATGGCACGCCGGGGTCATGAAACCAACGAACTGCGGATCCAAATAGATGCGTCTGGTCAATGGTTTGTGCCGCTGCAACGTCTCGCAACTCAGGTGGACGATCTGCCGTACACACAATCATCGGAACATCACTTTGATGCGCCTCAACTACCGCCCCATGAAAGTGGGTACCTGCGGTGCCAGACGAGCACAACAGGACGGCAGGAACACCAGATGCGGATCCGATGCCTAAAGCAGCAAAAGATGCGCTGCGTTCATCATGAAAGACATGAACCTCAATATCGTTATTCAGGGCCAGGGCAAGAGCGAGAGGTGTGCTCCGACTGCCGGGAGCAACCACCGCATGACGTATACCTTGACGCGCCCATTCGTCGACCAATGTTGCGCAAAATGTGGCTGCAGTGTCGCCAGAAGAACTCATGTCACCTATCGTGTCACTTATGCGTGTAGAAATCTGGTCCGACGTCGTTTGCCCTTGGTGCTTCATAGGAAAGCGTCGGTTTGACAACGCCATAGAAGTCCTCAGACAGAAGGGCATTACTGAGCCAATTGAAGTGGTCTTCAAG
>JBILOM010000001.1:0-49614 GCA_044374495.1 Ilumatobacteraceae bacterium
GGCTGCTCCGAGGCCAGAGCCTCCACCGGTGATGAAGGCAACTTGGTTTTCGAGGGCAGGTTTCATATCTGCAGACTATGCCGATGCTCAATGTGGAAAGGTCACTGGGGCTACCATCTGGTTGTGCGTATTCGTGAAAATCTGACTATTCCGAATGTGCTGTCTCTACTGCGCCTTGCCATGCTGCCAACCTTTGTCAGTTTGTTTGCCGATGGCAGGGTTGTAGCAGGCAGTTGGTTTTTTGGCCTCCTTGCGTCGACTGATTGGATCGACGGCTACATAGCGAGACGTTTTAATCAGGTGAGCGAACTGGGAAAGATTCTTGACCCCATCGCAGATCGCACCGTGTTCTTTGTGGGAATTGGCGCCGCCTTGTACTACGACTATCTGCCGATGTGGTTAGGGATTGTCATTCTGATTCGGGAAGTGTCAATAGCCGTCCTCATGGTTGTTGCTACGGCCATGGGAATGGAAAGATTCCCCGTGACGCGTCTCGGGAAGTGGGCAACGTTTGCCTTGATGGCTGCAGTTCCATGGATCACTCTTGGTTCTGCCGGGGGAGCGTGGACTGTGTTCACCTACATGGGGTGGGCAGTCGGTATCCCGGGCGTCTTTGTTTCATATAAGTCGTTCTTTGAATATTTGCCGACGGTGAGGAGTCACTTGGCGTCGGGACGAAGGTCATAGAGAGTACCGTTAGTGAAGTGACAGTTCCTTCCCAACTCCGATATTCAAAAGATCATGAATGGGTGCTGATCGATGGCTCTCGGGCCAGGGTTGGCATCACTGACTATGCACAAGATGCATTGGGAGACATCGTGTTCATCCAATTGCCAGAGGTGGGATCCGTCATCACTCTGCACGATGGTCTTGGTGAGATCGAAAGCACAAAGAGCGTGAACGATGTTTATGCCCCTGTCGCAGGAACTGTGGTCGCAGTTAACGAGGCGTTGATTGCGACTCCGGAACTTCTGAATACTGATCCTTATGTAGCGGGTTGGATCTGCGACATTGAGGTATCAGAAATCAACGAAGCCGAGTTGATGAGCCCAGAGCAGTACTCAGCACTGATTGGTGCGTAGTAGCTAGTAGTTATGTCGTACGTGTTTTGCAACCAGTGTGGCCATCGGAATCCACCCGTATCTGCATTCTGCTCTGCGTGTGGAACCGTCCTAGATATTGTCTCTGACCACACGATTACGTTGGCAAAGACAGATTCTCTTCAAGATGCGCCAGGACCAGACGACGATGTTCAGGTCTCTCTGACAAGCATTTCGCGTGGGACAGCAATTTTGGTACTGCGCGGCGGGGAAGGAGAGGGCGACCACTTCGTGTTGTCTTCGCCCGTCACCAATGTTGGTCGACATGCTGATTCGGATATTGCACTTGATGACATCACTGTGTCTCGTCGACATTGTGAGATCACGTCGGAGGACAGTCGATTCATAGTTCGTGATGTCGGCTCCTTGAACGGTACCTATGTGAACCAGAAGAGAGTTGACATGGTTGAACTAACACAGGGTGACGACTTGCAAATCGGGAAATTCCATCTTGTGTTCTTAGAGCGGCCGGATGAAAAATCATGAGTGAACGTGACTATCTCTCTATAGGCGAAGTGCTTGCCCAGCTTCTGGAAGAGTTTCCTGACGTCACTATTTCCAAGATTCGTTTCCTTGAGAGCCAAGGTTTGATTGTTCCAGAGAGAACGCCTTCCGGTTACAGAAAATTCACCTCAGCTGAAGTAGAACGTCTCCGTTTCATTCTGCAAGAACAGAAGAACAACTACCTTCCACTGCGCGTTATCAAAGGCAAGCTCGAAGACGAGAGTCAAGACATCAGCCGTGATTTAGACAACATCAGCGAATTGGTTTCCACGTCTGGTCACCCTGCAGCACGCGCTGCAATGCCGCGACCAGCCGCTGCTGAACAATCATCGCAGTTGGAACAAGATCCCATCGTGCCTGCATCTGTTAAGCGTCAACAACGAAAAGTTGCCCTGCAGCATGCAGATAAAACAGAATCAATTCCTCGTGATCAACTTTTAGAGCAAGTGCATATTGATTCTGCATTCCTCAAAGATCTAGAAGCAGCAGGGCTCGTTAGTGGCCATAACGTGGGCGACACGACGTTTTTTGATACTCACTCTGCAGCCATTGCTCGCACCGCTGGTCGTTTTCAGGAAATGGGAATCGACATCCGACATTTGCGTGCATGGAAATCCTCTGCTGATCGGGAACTTAGTTTGTTCGAACAAAGGATTCTGCCGCTTCTGCGACAAAGGAATCCGGCGTCGCGTGATGAAGCTCTTGAAATGCTTGCGGAGTTCATGGAACTTGGTGGCGAATTGCGTAACTCGCTGTTGATGCGAGATATCGCTCGGTTGACGGAACAGAAGTAAACATGAAGTCTCTGTCTGTACGTGGAGTACGAATTGATCGGTTGTCAAACACGCCTGTAGTGACCTTGCGGGAAGAAGACGCGCCCCGTCGGCAATTTGAAATCTTCATTGGTGCGCCAGAGGCTGCTGCCATCAAGACTGCACTTGACGATGAAGAAACGCCTCGCCCTTTAACGCACGATTTGTTTGTTATCGCTCTCGAACGGGTGTCGGTCTCAGTAAGTCGTGTTGTACTAACTCATGTTTCGAACGGCACCTACTATGCCGATCTAGTTCTCACTCCAGACGGCGGGCCAGAAGTGACTGTGTCGAGCAGGCCGTCTGATGCACTAGCCATTGCTCTGCGGGCGTCATGCCCTATATTCGTGCTAGACGACCTTATTGATTTGGTCGGCGAAGTGATTGAAGAGGATGAAACCCGTACAGACACGGGAATTATCGACGAATTTAGAGATTTCATCGAGAATATTTCCCCGGAAGATTTCGATACCTGACATCTTGACGGGAGAGCCATTTCGGCCGTAGCGTCTTACACCCGCGTAGTTTCCATTTCGGAGCGGAACTAGCGCCCAGCGAATCGGTACTTCAATGACTCAAACTTTCAGTGGAACGCAGGCAGCAGACGTAGTGGGAATTACCTACCGTCGTCTTGACTACTGGGCACGTACAGACCTTGTACGTCCATCTGGAACTGATGCTGCAGGAAGCGGCAGCCGCCGTCGATACACCTACCGCGACCTACTTGAATTGCGGATCATCAAACAGCTTCTTGATGCTGGTATCCGATTGGAATCAATTCGTGATGTATTTGCTTATCTACGTGATCACATTGAGACCGATATTTCAGCGGCGCATTTAGTAATCGACGGATCTTCCGTAGTTCTGTGCAACGGAGACGAATTGATTGATGTGTTGCGTCATGGCCAAGGTGTTCTGAATATTCTTCCTATGGATTCAGTGCGTGAACAAGTGGACAAACAAATTGTGTTGCTTCATCCTGTCGACGATTCATTTGGTGATGAAATCTCGCGGGCTGTGTAAAGGTGCGTTTCTCGCCACTTGATGCTACGCATCGTTCACTAGACGCAAAGATGGTTCCCTTCGGCGGTTGGGACATGCCTTTGGCGTATCCGTCAGGAACTCTTGCCGAGCACGCTGCATGTCGCTCGGGTGCAGTCATCTTTGATGTTTCTCACTTAGGGACTGTTCGTGTTGAGGGTGAGAATGCGTTTGACCAACTTCAAGCATGTCTTACAAATGACCTATCGCGGATAGCTCCAGGTCGCGCTCAGTACACGCACTTGCTTGATAAGGGCGATGCCAGTGTTCTCGATGACATCATCGTGTGGTGGGTAAGTGATCAGGTTTTCGACGTGATGCCAAATGCCTCAAATACAGAGCGCGTTGTTGCGGCTATTGGTGGTACTGACACCACGAGCACTCGCGCAGTGATCGCGGTGCAAGGACCACAGGCGCGAGCAGTTGTGGCGAAGTTCAGTGCTGAGGCTGCCGCAGTTCGACGCTTTACGGTTCAGGAATTGCAAGTCTGTGGTTTCTCATGCGTTGTCGCGGGGACTGGCTACACAGGTGAAGACGGTATTGAAATTGCTGTGCCAAATGAAGGTGCAGCGGTTGTGTGGAAAGCCCTTCACGATGCTGGTGCAATTCCTGCAGGCTTGGGTGCACGTGACACTCTTCGTCTTGAAGCTGGGTTACCGCTACACGGACATGAATTGGGAGAGGGCATTACGTCCCTACAAGCCGGACTTGAGTGGGTCGTTGCATGGGGCAAGCCTGATTTTTTCGGAAAAACAGCTTTGCTGAATGAAAAAGAGAGGGGAGTTGCGCGTCGATTAGTCGGTATTTCTATTCCCGGACGCCGTCCTGCACGTGATGGCACACGCGTTCTAGACTCGGCGGGATCTGAGATCGGCTTTGTCAGCAGCGGAAATTTCTCGCCAACACTCGGACACTGCGTTGCCATGGCGTTTGTGTCGCCATCCGTCAACGTGGGTGATTCAGTCTCGATGGATGTTCGGGGAACGCTCATCGACGGAGTGGTTGTAGCTACTCCGTTTGTTGCGAAGAAGAAGTAGAAGTCGTCGACGGCTTATTTGGTCGGAGCCCAAATAAGCCCCCAGCATTTTCTGCCAACGTGGTGAGTGGCCCTAGTCGTTTGGAAAGATCACCAAGTTGCGCTGCTACTTCACCCATGGAAGCCATTGTGTTCATAGCGGTACCTACTTGAGGCATGATGCGCCGTAGCGGTTCCTCGATGTCATCGAGCATTGCATTAATGCGAGTTGTCGTTTTATTGAGATTGTCTACCGTTGAAGCAAGGTTCTCAAGGATTGTCAAGAGTGACTCGCTTGTTCTGCGAGTGACGTCGACAGCCTTTCCGGCCAGATCTATCGGATCAATTGTTCCAAGAAGTGACAACAGTTGTTCGAGTGGATTCGTTGTCGTATTTTGTTCCGCGTCGCTCACGAACCCACCGTAGCGTGCTCGAGACTTATGGCGTATTGCTCAATTGGTGCACAAGTACACACAAGGTTTCGATCGCCATAAGCCGCATCGATTCGAGACACGGGCGGGTAGTACCCACGCGATCTGAGATGTGCGAGCGGGTAGAGGGCCGAGGCCCTGCTGTATGAGCGGTTCCAGTCTCCTGCAATGTCTTCAACAGTGTGTGGCGCGTAGTGAAGTACTGATTCTTCTGCTGTCACCTTGCCGCTCAAGACCATTTCAATCTCGCGGCGAATACCGATCATGGCATCACAGAAACGGTCGACTTCTGCAAGCGATTCGCTTTCTGTTGGTTCAACCATAAGTGTGTTAGCCACAGGAAAGCTCATTGTTGGCGCGTGGAGGCCGTAATCCATGAGGCGTTTGGCTACGTCATCAATTGAGATACCTGAGCCTTTAATGACGTCTCCAACATTCAGAATGCACTCGTGTGCAATGGTGTTGTTGGCGCCCGTGTACAAAACTGGATAAGAAGAATTCAGACGATGAGCAACGTAGTTAGCTGACAAAATTGCATCTGCAGTTGCTTGCAGTAATCCATCTGCACTCATCATGGAGATATACACCCAGGGAATAGCACAAATGCTCGCTGAACCGAAGTTTGCAGCTGAAACAGGGCCAACTCCGTCTGATGGATTCAATGGGTCACTCGGCAAGAATGGAATGAGATGGCTGCGTACAGCAACAGGCCCGACTCCGGGGCCGCCACCACCATGCGGAATACAGAATGTCTTGTGAAGATTCAGATGGCTAACGTCGGCTCCGAATTTTCCGGGTTGCGCAGTACCGACTAAGGCATTGAGGTTTGCACCGTCCACATACACCTGTCCGCCGTGTGCGTGAATGATTTCGCAGATATCAGAAATCGCTTCTTCAAATACTCCATGGGTCGATGGGTACGTGACCATGATTGCTGCAAGATGGTCGCCAGCTAGTTCTGCTTTGTTGGTCAGATCTGCAACGTCAACGTTTCCGTTTTCATCGCAGGCAACAACAACTACTGACATGCCAGCCATCACAGCACTTGCAGCATTGGTGCCGTGTGCACTTGAAGGAATCAGGCAAATTGTGCGTTGCATGTCTCCGCGCGAACGGTGGTACGCACGAATCGCCATCAGGCCAGCAAACTCGCCTTGGCTGCCTGCGTTTGGCTGGAGGCTCACTGCGTCATAGCCCGTAATTTCTACAAGCATCGCTTCTAACTCTGCCAAGACGGTACGAATTCCGACTGATTCATCCGATGGTGCATACGGATGCAATGAAGAAAATTCTGGCCAGGTAACTGGTTCCATCTCTGTAGTGGCGTTCAATTTCATGGTGCATGAACCAAGCGGAATCATTGTGCGGTCAAGGGCCAAGTCTTTGTCAGCAAGGCCGCGAAGGTAGCGAAGCATTTCATGTTCGGTGTGATACTTATGAAAGACGGATTGCTTCAAGTAGACGTCCGTGCGGAACTGATTGTTGGCAGTTACTTCACCATGCTCTACACATGCAACATCAATTGAATTCAGAAGTTGCGCGATGACCTCAATTGTCGTTGTTTCATCAACACTTATGGAAAAGGCAGTGTCAGAGACGCGACGCATATTGAAGCCGGCTGTACGTGCCCGTTGTATCAGCGCCGTTGCATCGTTGGTGTCACAAGTGACAGTGTCGAAGAATGCGTCGTGGCGTACCCTCAATCCGGCTTTAGTCAATGACGCCGCAATCGTTACGGCATGTTTATGTACTCTGTTAGCAATTCTCTTGAGACCGTCAGGCCCATGCCAGATGCCGTACATTCCGGCCATGTTTGCTAGTAGCACCTGAGCCGTGCAGATATTGCTCGTGGCTTTCTCGCGACGAATATGTTGTTCGCGAGTTTGTAAAGCCAACCGCAAAGCGGGACGACCTTCAGTATCTGTACTGACTCCGACTAGGCGCCCAGGCAACGCACGAGCGTGTTCGTCACGAGTGGCCATGAATGCAGCATGCGGGCCACCAAAACCCATCGGTACGCCGAATCGCTGCGAAGACCCAATTGCAATATCAAAACCAAGTTGTCCAGGGGGAGTGAACAGTACGCACGCAAGTAAGTCTGTGACGGCGATGGATATCGCTTTGTTCTGTCTCGCTTGTTCTGTAAGCGCAGACAGTGTGGCAGCAGGTGGAACGATGCCATCGCTCCCGGGCATTGATACGACGACTGCGAAATACAGTGACGCATCATACGTAGCTATGTTTCCAAGTTGTATTGCGATTCCGATTGGTTCTAAGCGAGTAGCAAGAACAGCGAGAGTTTGTGGATGTGTATTGCTGTCAACAAAAACTGAATCCGATTTCGACTTACTGACTCTGTGCGCCATGGTCACGGCTTCGGCAACTGCTGTTGCTTCATCCAGTAAAGAACCATTAGCCAAAGGAAGCCCGGTGAGTTCTGTCACCATGGTTTGAAAATTTAGAATTGCTTCCAGACGACCTTGACTGATTTCAGGTTGATACGGCGTATATGCGGTGTACCACGCTGGGTTTTCCAACACGTTCCTCTTGATAACAGCAGGGGTGATCGTGTTGTAATAACCCTGACCGATGAACGAAGTGCGCTGAACATCATTTGCGAATTTTGACTTAAGAACAGGAAGAACTTCAGTCTCGGTCAAGGGAGATGAAAGCGCCATCGATGTGCGCAGACGAATCGCAGAGGGGATTGTTGCGTCGAGCAATTCTTCTGAACTCTTGAAACCAACTGCGGCCAACATTGTGGCTCTGTCTGCATCATTGAGACCGAGATGACGGTGAGCAAAATGGTCCGCGTGAAATTCAGGCGTGGTAAGTGAACGTTGGGTAGAGGTCATAAGTAATCCGATTGACTCTGTGACCCCCGCTGTCTTTTGTGCCTGAGAGCTTCGCCACCGAAATGGCTTTCCCCGTCGGCGGAGGGCAAGCCCTCTCTTTCCAGCGTTCGGCGTCTACCTGGTCCCTGTGCCTGAGAGATTCCGGGGTGGTTGCTCCTTCGGCGGTGAACCGTTACCGGCACACACTCTCCCAAGTAGACGTTTTCTTACACCGTAGTCGGCGGGGAAGGGGTGAAGGTCATTCTGTTGTGGCGTATGCGCCACCAGATCCTTTTTCTGAACCAACCTGCTCTATTGCTGCGTCGAGGTCCGATAGGAATTCATCAATGAGGGGAGCGTGATGTGCCATAACCGTGAGGTGAATGCTGGCGGGGGGAGTCTGTTTATCCAGATACCAACCACCTGAAATCAAGCGATCAGCTATGGCAAATACGTCATGACGATTTGGGTCTTTTGTGCCGAACGAGAGAAGTGTTGACTCGGGGAGGCCGCGCACTTCAAGGTCAGGATGAGCAGCAACATGATTGTAAATTCGCATTGCTGATTCACGAGCGCTCTTTGTGACTCGTTCGTAACCATCGTCGCCGAGGTAATGCAACACAGCCCAGGACGAAGCGATTGGTCCGCCAGATTTGGTGCCAAGAATTCCTGATGATCCGTAGAAGCCACCGAGCCAGTTATCTGTGATGAATGTTTGATCACTTCGCAATGTCTTGTTGCGGTGAAGTAATACACCTGAACCCTTCGATGTATAGCCGTATTTGTGAAGGTCGACTGAAATGGATGTCACTCCGTCGCAACGAAAATCCCACGGAGCAATCGGTTCACCGATTCGCTCCAGGTAGGTGAGTGTTACGCCGCCCATGCAGGCATCAACATGGCAATTGATATTTCGCTCTGCAGCAATCTCGGCGATGGCCGCAATTGGGTCGATAACGCCTTGGGGGTACTGCGGTGCAGAGCCGACGATCAGAATTGTTTCGTCATCAATTGCATCGCGCATTGCATTGACATCTGCCTTCCAGTCAGCGCCCACAGGCACGCGGCGACTCTCAACATCGAAGTAATCAGCGCCCTTTTCGAACGCAGCATGAGCAGACGAGGGGAGAACCATGTTCATTCGCTTCAGATTGCGTCCCTCGCGCTCTGCGCGCTTACGAGCGGCTCGAACTGAGAGGACGAGGCTCTCGGTGCCACCAGATGTCATAAAGCCCGCTGTGGTGTCATCGCCATGGGTCCAGCCAGCCACAATGTCGACGACTTCTTGCTGCATGACTCGCAGTGATGGGAAAGCGCCGGTGTTGAGAGCGTTCTCACCAGAGAATCGTCTGTATGACTCTTCGGCGAGTGCCAGAACATCAGGGCCAGCGCTGTAGGCAAGAGTGAAACATCGGCCGTCTCGCCAGCGCACATCATTGGTTCGGATTGATTCCAGATGATCAAGAATTGCTTGCGCTGTTTGTCCTGGACCGAGTTGTGCAATAGGCATACAAGAACATTAGGCGTAGTGGCTCTGCACCAATAGGGGCTTGGGATTCTGGGTGTTGTCGTCTCATTGTCGCTAATAATTACATAACGGAGATTATGAGCGTATTGATGGGGTCAGCGAAGCGGCGGCAATTGGCTCAGCGGCTTGAATCAGCCAACCAAGCATCTCCAGCAAGGTTTCCTTCGTTTGGCGTGGTGACGCCAGATCTGTTTGCACGTCGTTCAGTGCGCAATGCAATACATACATTTGGTCCTTCAGTGCGTCGAGTTCGTCTCTAGTCATCACAAGTTCGTTCTCTGACAATGCAAGTTCCGACGCGCGTTGACGTGACACCCAATCCCATTGTCGACAACGTTGACTACAGAATTCCTTGGGACGACCTGGGCCGGTTGAAGATACCAATACGTGTCGGCACCACCTGCATCGCTTGTCTATTCCCTGCTGCCCTGGTGGGTCTTTGGATATCGTCATGACGAAATTGTACGACAGGTAGTCTGCAACTTGTGTCATTTCCTCCCGCACCTGCACGATTCTTCGCGAGCGACAATTTCAGTGGCGCTCACCCTCGGTATCTCTCTGCCGTAGAGCGAGCTAACACTGGTCACGTGATGGCGTATGGCGGCGATGAGATCACTAAGCACGCAACGAAACTGTTTCAAGAAATGTGCGACACCGATGTCGATGTGTTGTTCACATTTAATGGCACTGGTTCAAACATTGTTGCGTTAGGAAGTTTGCTGCGCTCTGCCGAATCAGTGTTGTGCAGCGAATGGGCGCATATTCATGTTGATGAAACCGGTGCTCCTGAGCACATCTTGGGAATCAAGTTGCAAGACGTGAACTCCCCTGACGCAAAGGTTACGCCTGCGCATATTGTTGCTGCTGCTTCTGCCCTTGGAAACGTTCACCACGTTCAACCTGGCGTTGTTTCAATTACACAAGCGACTGAACTCGGAACCCTTTATTCCGTTGAGGAAATTCGGGCCATATGCGAAACGGCTCACTCCTACGGCATGAGAGTTCATCTTGATGGCGCTCGAATTGCAAATGCAACAGCCTCACTCGGTGGCGATGTAGCGACGTTCCGAGCCCTTACTTTTGGTGCTGGTGTTGATGCTGTCTCTTTCGGTGGAACAAAGAACGGAATGTTTGGAGCGGAAGCCGTGTTGTTGCGTCGCGGCGTTGCTTCCGATAGATCGGGCTTCATTCGCAAGCAGAGCACACAGTTACCGTCGAAGATGCGCTACACAGCTGCTCAATTCGTCGAAGCTCTGACAGACAACTTGTGGATTGAGACAGCGAGTCACGCGAACAAGATGGCTATGCGCTTGTACAACGCACTCGCACATATTGAGTCACTGCAGATTTCATCCCCAGCCGTGAACAGCCTCTACCCCATCCTCCCTGTCGCCGTAAAAGAACGCCTCCAGGCCTGGAACTTCTTTTGGGACTGGGATCTGTCTCGCTCTCAGGTGCGCTGGATGACCTCGTGGGACACCTCCCCCGAGGACGTGGATGCCTTTGCTGCTGGGGTTCTGGCCGCCTTTTCTGAACAATAGGTTCGCCTATCGATGCAGAATTGACTAATGGGTTAATTCGGCTATGGTGGTGTCACACGCGGCGAAGTTGGGGGCAACAATGTCAATAGGGGAACTGTTTTCTTTTCGGGAATGGAACGACACGGCGTGGTCTGAGGACGCAGAATGCAGGGGCCTTTCAGTCATCTTCTTCCCTCCTGCAGCAGAACGTCCTCAAGCACGCGAACGTCGTGAAGCACAAGCTCGCGAAGTGTGTCAATCATGCGCAGTCATGACAACGTGTCGTGAATTTGCTCGCAGCAATCGCGAATACGGATTCTGGGGCGGCGAATCTGAAGAAGAACGTCATGCAGCAGGTTTCAGACTTATTGCACCCATCGGTGTGCGTTCTCGCAACATCTCCTAAGTAGTTATAGCTTTCGCAGTATTGCTGCTGCCCACCCATCGCTGATTTCTCGAGCAATCTCTTCGCAATCCATATAAGACAGCAACACGCTTTCAACTTGTTCTTCGCGCATACCGCTCAGAACAATTAGGCCTGAACTATAGATTGAGCCCTTGATCGTTTCCGACTCAGCAATAAGTACCGGGGCGAGAATGTTTGCAAAGACAAGACCAGCATTCAGTTCCGAAGCATCACTTCGCCATGTCGTGCGTACGCCATTCAAGTTGTCATTAATGCGCACTACTTCTTGTGCATTGTGTGCAATATCAAATACATAGCTCTCACACTGAAGAATCTTTGTTGCTGCAATTGCTAAAACACCTGAGCCACAACCAAAGTCGAAAACTCGAGAGTGTGGCGCACAATGTTGAAGACCTAGTCGCAACGCCAGAACCGTGGTCGTGTGGTTTCCCAACCCGAATGTGTCTGCTGGCTCGATACGAATGATGTGTTCCGCTTTAGGCGCTTCAACCCAGGCTGGGCACAGGACTACTTCTTCATTCACCCAAGTCGGCACAGCATGTGCTCTCCACGTGTCGGCAACGCTTCTCTCTACTCTCGCAGTGGAAACGATGACGTGTGGAAACTCTGCCAGTACGCGTTCGCGAGTCAATGAATGATCATCGCCCAAACTTGTGCGCAAAGTGATGAATTCCCCCGTTGCTTCTCGTTCTTCTACAGCTGCGACCCCGAGACTCCACAGTAAGTCGGAAAGCAATTCAGATTCAGATGATGACACGAGAAAGTCAAGCATCAACCACGATGGGACATCGGGTACTTCAGTCAATGCGGCGTAACTGTTCTCTAAATCGCTCGCCCTTATGCAAATACGCAAGAACGGCTAAATCAATATCGGCTTTACGCGCGCGCCCTTCTTTAATGGTGGCTGGTGCGCCGACCGCGAGGGCGCCTTCTGGCACAACCGTGTCGTTCAAGACAACAGAGTTAGCCGCAACTATTGCGCCTGATCCGACAACTGCTCTATGAAGGACGATTGCTCCAGACGAAACCTGAGCTCCGTCTTTGACTATGCACCCCTCTAGGTGAACGAGGTGGCCAACAACGCAGTCATTTCCGACAGTCGTATGGTCCATTGGAGTCGTGTGCACAACGGTTCCGTCTTGGATACTGGTTCGCTCACCAATGACTATTGCTCCGTCATCGCCGCGCAAGACTGCACAGGCCCATATGGAACTGTGAGCCCCGATAGTGACAGAACCGATGATGACAGCATCTGGGTGTACATAGGCCGTTGGGTGAATTGAAGGTATTTGATCACCAAGTGCGTAGATAGGCATGCGCCACGGTAGCAACTAGATCTGTGTCCCCTGATGGTCGTGGCGTTTTCCGAGATACCGTAGATGCCTATGTCACGTCGTATCGAGATCGAACTCACCAGCAAACGCCCAGATGGCACTTGGACATGGCGCGCTGCCGGCGCTCGTGAGCCTCGTGGTGAAGTTGTCGACTCAGTCGTACCGGCCGGAGCAAACGTAAACGACATCATGCGTGCCGATGTAGAGACAGATCTTGACGGCAGTCGCGTGTTGTCGATTACTCCTCCAAAAGCTAAGAACGTTCGTACTGGGCTTCTTGAAATTCTTCCTTCGACTCGCGCCTTTGAGCCTGTTACTCAACAGCTTGCAAAGAAGGGCTCACGCGGCGGTGATGATCGTAAAGGTCCTCGTCGCGAGCGTAAAGAAGGTGACAAGCCTCGTGGGGAACGCAAAGACGGTGATCGTTCACGTGGAGATCGTAAAGAAGGTGCAGATGGTCGTCCAGATCGTCCTCGCCGTCAATTCTTTGATGCACCGCCAGAACTTCCACAGCGTCCAAAAGCAAAACGCATTCGTCCATTGCGCGTAAACGTTGATGCGGTTCTTGCAGAACTTCCTGAAGCTCATCGCACTATTGCAGAGACAGTTCTTAACGGAGGCGTGCCAGCAGTGCGTGCAGCTATCGAAGAACAGAATCGACTTGCAGTTGCAGCCGGCAAGGAGAAAGTCCCTGCTGAAGGCTTGTTGCAAATTGCTGAACAGTTGTTGCCACGTCTTCGTGTAGCCGAATGGCGCGACAAGGCAATCTCTGCCGAGTCCATCATTCATGACATCGACCTTCGTGATCTACGTTCAATCGTGGTTACTGCAGATCAACTGGTTGCCATTGACGAAGAGACTCGTGCACTTGTTGCCAAGATGAAACAGGGTCTTGTTATTCGCCAAGAGACTGAGACAAAGAATTGGCTTGACGATGTTGCAGCTGCAACATCAGTCGGTCGTGTTGTACGCGCTTTGCGTTTGTCTTCTCAGCCCCCGAAAGCCGGAGTTCCATTTCCTGCTCCCTTAGCTGCACAAGTTGTAGCTGCAACGGTGGCGGGCCTCACGACAGATGCACCTTCAGAGCGCTGGATTGCTTTGTTGGAAGCTGCCGCATTCTCCCCTGTTCATGCCAAAGTTCTTCCGGCGGCTGTTCCTACAGTTATCTCTGACGATCTCACGAAAACCGTTACTCGTCTCGGACCTCTCATGCCACAGATTGCAGCCTTGTTTGGTATTGCCGTTGATCCGAAAGCACGCCCACCGCGCCCTTTGCAGGTTCCTCGCGGTGACAAAGGTCCACACAAACGCGCCGGCGAATTGAACAAGTCAGCTGACGGCAAGCCGGGAGCAGATAAGCCTCGCCGTGGTCCTAAGCCACAGGGCGCTGATTCGCAGAAGCCTGTAGTCGACTCTGTTGCAAAAGCTCCTGAATCAACAGAGCCTGCTGCATCAGCACCTGAACCAGTTGTAGAACCAGTAGTAGAAGCACCTGTCGTGATTGAAGCTGAATCGCCTGCAGCGCAGGCTGAATAGTCTCAACTTTCCCTTCATCACTGCTTCTCACTACGGTGGGGGCATGTCAAACTTGGTCACATATGAAGTGCGCGGAAACGTTGCGCTAATCACACTCAATCGTCCTGATGCTCGCAATGCCGTTAACGATGAGTTGGCAGCCGATATGGAGGCGTGCGTTGACCGTCTTGAAGCTGACGACACTGTGTGGGTCGGTGTGCTTACCGCGAATACTGAAGGCCATAAGTCTCCGGTGTTCTGTGCTGGAGCAGACCTGAAAGCTCTTAGTGCTGGTGGGCAAACGCTCGGCACCAAGCGTGGTGGATTCGCCGGTTATGTGTACCGCGACAGAGTGAAGCCGATTATTGCTGCAGTGGATGGACTTGCTACTGCCGGTGGATGTGAGATTGTTCTGGCTTCTGACATGGTTATTGCAACGTCGCGATCATCATTTGGTCTTGCAGAAGTAAAGCGAAACCTGATTGCTGGTGCTGGTGGGTTATTTCGTCTTCCACGGGCCATCGGACGAGCCGTCGCAATGGAAGTAATCCTTACGGGCGATCCGCTCTCTGTTGAGCGTGCCTATGCACTCGGATTAGTTAATCAAGTGGTTGAACCCGGCAAACAAGTTGAAGCCGCCCTGGTTCTCGCAGAAAAGATTGCGTTGTCGGCACCGATGGCAGTTGCTGCCAGCCGTCGTGTAATTCTTGCTTCCGCATATTCAACTGATGAAGAACTCATAGAGATGACGAACAAAGAGTTTGCGCCCATCTTGAAATCTGAAGACACGAAAGAAGGACTCACTGCATTTATTGAAAAGCGTGCTCCTCAGTGGAAGGGCCGTTAGAGCTTTTTGCCAACAATGATTGTTTGAGCGACTAATCCATGCCGTTCAAACAAGTTCTTCATTGCGCGATCACCCGGCAGGGCGCTTGACTGAAGCCAGCTCGCATTCCTTTGACGTAATTCTCGAAGGCACTCAAGAAGGAGTGCATCACCGATACCAATGTCTCTACTGGCGGAATCGACAAACACGGAATCAATAGACCATTCAGTTGCATTCGCAGTGGTAGCAACTAAAGAGCCCATCACCGTTGTGCCAACGCCGGCCACCAACGACAGAGTTTGCTTGGCTTGCGTTGAAGGTGTCAAGGCCGATCCTCGGTATTGCGTGGCCTCTTGCTCTGACATTGTGTGATGTCTTGCGATTACAACTGCGTCATCTTGCTCAGCAGCGCGAACAAAGATTGAAAAATCAGTCACTAGTTCTTGGATCTTTCGATGAGGACCGATCAACCACTTTGCGCGCTTCCTTGACGGCTTGATCGACAGCGAACTTCCCCACCATCTTTGCTGAAGGTGCTTGCTTCTGCAGTGCTACAAGGACTTCGTTGAACTTACGTGCGCAATCTTTTGAGAACGCTGAAAGGTTCACAGGGTTACTTCACAAAGACAGGGCACGCATCGTCACCAATGGGACACATTGGCGCATTCTTGCGAACGAGAAGGAAACAGCTGTTGCACAACAGTTCGTCAGCACGTTTTGGCTGCAATTCGTCGTCGCCAGTTGACCGTTCTTCGTTATCTGGAATTTCGTCTTCTTCTGCCGGAAGATCTTCGCTGGCGAGGCGGTCCTTGAGAATCTTTGAGAGATCCTCTTCCACGTCATCTGGCGCAACCATGTCGTCGTCATCGTCGTCATCGTCACCAGGCTTGCGCACGATGGTGGCGCCCATGGAATCATCGTCGTCTTCGTCATCATCAAGTAACGCATCTTCATCATCCTCGATGAGCGGTTCATCGAGTTCAAGTTCCTCGAGGTCGTCAATTTCGTCCCCATCGAGGTCAATCTCCAGTTCAATCTCTACTGGTTCAATCTTCTTCTTAGCCACTATGTGCTCCTAAATATGTGCAAGGACTCGCGGCGGGATACTAGGCACAAAACAGTGCCAATGGGCGAATGCTGGGAAATTAACACAAGACCGTGACGGTTGTCACGGAATGAAGTTATTGATTCTTGGTCGTGCGCTTCGACTCTGCTCGACGTTCAGACTCAAGTCGTTCCAGTTCTGGGACCTCAGTAGTCATATGGGACATCGCGGCAGCAACGGCGTGGTGGCCAGCCTTCTCAGAGATCTGCTTATGCATCTCCAGAGCCACCCTGCGGTACGAAGGATGGCCTTGTGGGCCAGAACGCAATTCGAGCATGTGCATCGCCTCACGGGCGTTGAACTGCATTACGTAGCGGATTCTGTAGGCCATTGAGACTGCGTAGCTGGCCTGATATGGGTGATCGGCCGCAAGTGCGTCATAGAGGGACGATGAGCGAGCCATGACTTCATCAAACATCTCAGCTCCCCCGGCTGCATCCACAAGTTCTGGGCGCGTGTAGCCGTGGTACGGCGTCAAAGGTTGCCATTCGATGGTCAATAGTCGGTGACGCTGCATGTCGCGAAAGGCGCCATAGTCAGACAAGACATCGAAACGGTAGTCAATACTTTCGAAAGCTCTGCCGGGACGATGTCGACGATTATCTCTGTTCCCGATGTATGCGTTCAAAATATCGGTCTTGTCTTCGACGCTCATTGCTTCAACACGCATACGAATCTGAGACTCTGGCAAATGTGAATACTGATAACACGCTGCTGCTACCAATTTGTTTTCACCATCCGGATCAAAGTCAATCAACGTCACTTCGTCTACGTCTGTTGCAATAACGTCACCCATAATTGAGTCAACAATGTCTGTCATTGCTGCAGTGTTCGTTGAGAGGTAGTCAGACCACTTCACGCCACGTTCTGGAACATCAACGCGCCGCAAAAACGAAGGAATTACTTTGCGAAGTTCTACGAGCATCATGTCTGCGTAATAACGAGCCTCTGGAAGTGGATGCGCGCGCATACGCAACAGAAGCTGTTCGTACCCTTGCCCGCTTCCGTAGATTCCAACATTTGATAAAGACGATGCTGGCAGTAGTCCGCGGACTGCATCAAGTGCCTTTGCGCGAGTTGCCTGGCGGTACACGAAATCGCTATCTTTCGGACCCTTTACAACCGTCGCACGAACGTGATCTGTTACCAGCTCGGCCAATTGGCTGTACGAGTCAAACATGCGGTCCATGTCGCCCACATAACGGGTACCGAAGCGACCTTCAAGAATGTCTGGGTCACGGTAATAGCGATAACGCCCCCCGAGTCTGTCGTCATAGGCGATGTAGCGAGTGCTCTGTTCGAGGTAGCTCATCAAGCGACCCCACTCAAGAATCTTGGTCAAGATGTTTGAGGCCTGCTCACATGCAAGGTGAACGCCACCAAGTTGGGCAACGGAATCATCGCCATACTCAACGAAAACTTTTTCATACAGAGTCTCTGCTCTGTCCACCCCAACGGTTGCATCGACTGCTTGATCACCGGCAATTTCTAAGTCGTTTACGAACTCATCGAGGAATAAGCGACGAAGGCTTCGTGGGCTGCGACTGTATCGCGCAAACAAAGCGCCCTTTACAACTTCAGGCAGATTGACCAACGCAAAAACTGGTAGGTCAAGATTTGTAAAATAACGGCGCAGAATGTCTGATTCCGCATCTGTAAATTCCTCGGGAACATAAACACTCACGGCAATTGAGCCTAGGAGTCGCGTAGGGCGCCACGAGGGATACCGCTAGAGCACGTTTTTGTCTGGGTTGGCAGTGTCGAACTCGGCTGCAACAGCGTTGCGCCGCTCGGAAGATGTCCAAAAATCTATGGCTGTCATCGCCATGGCCTTCGCTCCGTCCAGTACAGCCTTGTCAGCCATTGGAGACCGCGCGAACTGCGCAAATTGCTTCGTGTGTATCGAAGTACCTGACGGTGCAGAGGCAATCATGGGGTGAATCGAAGGGACCAAATGGCTGACATTTCCCATGTCTGTACTTCCGACAACTCTGTGACCGCCGATCCGAGGGTCTGTAACAGTTCTTCCAAGTCGCAGTGCGTTGTGTGCATACATTGCCCCCATGGTGTTGTTGGTCACCATGTCTGCATATGCAGCGCCAATCCATTCGTGAGTTACTGAACAACCACATGCGTGGGCGCCTGACTCAAGTGCTGCAAGTACGCGTGGCTTGAGAGCAGACAAGGAAGTCACATTGTCAGACCTGACGTACCATTCAGTCGATGCCTCGCTAGGAACAATGTTTGGCTTCTCTCCTGATTTCAGGAAGATTCCGTGAACACGTTCAGTGGGCATAATGTGCTGACGCAATGTGGCTACTGCCATGTACCCGAGAACTGCTGCATCGAGTGCATTTCGACCGAGATGTGGTGCTGCTGCCGCATGAGACTCCTGACCCGCATACTCAACTAGCAATTGTTGAAGTGCAATGGCGTCGATAGTTGCCAAATCGGCATCTGCTGGGTGAACCATCATGGCGAGGTCAACCCCCTCTAGTGCACCATTACGAGCCATCAAGATCTTCCCGCCTCCCCCTTCTTCGGCCGGTGTTCCCATGTAGCGAACGCGTCCTCCAGAATCCTTAGCGATTGAAGCGAGAGCAACTGCAGCTCCGAGGCCGGCAGCAGCGATGATGTTGTGTCCACAACCATGACCAATTTCTGGCAATGCGTCGTACTCACTCATGATGCAAACAGTTGGTCCGGTTCCTACATCACCCGAGAAACCAGTGGCACAATCAAAGGCCCCTAACTCGACCGGAACGTCTAGACCGTTAGCAGTTCGTACCAATAACTCTGAAGCGAAAACCTCTTCATAGTTCTGTTCCGGATGATCGTGAATTTCGTGGCTGACACTTACAAGTGTGTGAGCATTCGAATCAATCAGATTGCATGCCCGTGTCTTCAGTTCGTCAACTTCTGAAAGCTTCACGCTGTTGTTCCGTGATCTAGAACAATCTTTCCGAGCTGTTCTCCACGCTCAAGACGAGACAACGCGTATTCATATTCATGAAGTGGGTAGACATTGTCAACAGCTATTGGTAATCCGTTATTGACAATAGACAACAATTGATCAAATTCTTCATAACTACCCATTGAAGAACCAATGATTTCGTACTGCTTGAAAAACAAACGCGGAATGTTGATCTCAGCTGCTGAACCAGATGTCCCGCCACACACAACCATGCGTCCGCCCGGAGCAAGAGACCGCACAGATTTATCCCACGTAGCTGGGCCAACACTCTCGATGACAACGTCAGCTTGGACCGGCCATTTGGCATCAGCTGAATCAATCGCCGAAATCGCTCCCATATGTAACGCTTGTGCTCGTTTTGCTTCGTCTCTGCTGGTCACAATCGCTTGTGCCCCCATGAAGTTCGCGAGGGCTAACGCCGCTGTTGATACGCCTGACCCGATACCGACAATCAGCACAGTTTCACCTGGAGCAAGTCGAGCTCTATTCAGCATTCGCAATGCAGTGAGATATGCCAAAGGGAAAGCGGCGCTTTCAAACCATGTTCTATTGGAAGGACGCGGGCGAACGTTTCTGTCTGGTGCGATCGCATATGTCGCATGACCACCATGACAGTGTTCGCCCCAAATCATAAAACCGGGGCCCATCGGTGAGTTGTTCCCGAGTCGCACGATGTCTTCAACAGGAGACACTCCTGGGTTCACAACTACTTCATCGCCTACGGAAACTGAGGTCACCTTGCTTCCGATGGCATCAACAACACCGGCAACATCGCAACCAGGAATGTGTGGAAGTGGGGGCTTAGGCATTCCTCGGGTCACCCACAAATCCATATGATTTAATGCACTTGCGACTACACGAATGCGTACCTCGTTATCTTGAGGTTCAGGAGTAGCGATGTCTCCCCACACATAGGTGCCAGGTGATTCGTTCAGTATCCAAGATTTCATGCCCCTACCGTAGAGGGCTAGACGAGCAGTCTCCAGTAATCAGGGACAATTTCTACTTGTACCGCACTCCATGAGGCAATCCGACGACCATCTACGCGAAGAACTTCTGAGCGAGACGCTGATGAATACTCAACTGATCGAGAACGGGACGTTTCCAGAAGTGGATGAGGCGTGTGAGTGCCAAGAATGGACTTATGGCGGGCACGAACACGCTGTTGAAGACCCATAGACGGTTGTAAGGTCATGACATCGAAAAAGCCATCGTTCGGATGAGCTCGCGGCGAGACATTTTTATTTCCAATAAAGCCAGCGTTATTTATACATACAAGACGACCGTGCAACCAACGGCCAATCATCACATGCGAAGAAGCGAGCAAGGACATACTTGAACCATCGCGCATAGAAATACCTACCCGAAGCGCATCTATGGGCACTTCGATGCACGATGCTCCGACTTCTGGACTAACAGGGTCTCCGAGGCTGTGAGCGATATCTCCCGTTCTCACGATGAGTCGATGGTTGTTGGAACTCGTTGCGAGTTCGGAATCACCAGTAATGACAACGTCATCAAGCGTTCGTTTTGTTGGAACGCCCCATTGTTCTCCTCGCGTGATCATCGTGATGATGTTCCCGACGCCGCTGCCACTACCCCGCGATCAAGTGCGCGCGTGGCCGATTCCGCAGTGTCACGCAATTGCGGATTCGAAGTGGTGGTGACTATCTGTCGCAAGAGATCAATGAGTTGCCGCATGGACCGCACGAAGTCTCCCGGCGTGAGATCAGGGTCGAGAATCTTCGATAATGGCTTACCATTAGCCCATGCTGCAGTCTCGTACGCCAATCCCCCGTTGGGGGCGCGATGTTGATGCAAGCCACGCTGGCGTTGAATGTCTTGCACCTGTTCGCTTACGCGCTCGATTCTTTTGAAACGTTGACGAACTTGTTCATTCGGCCAACGCGGCGCACCACCAGAATCTCCTCCGCGTGGTTCATACACAAGTGTGGACAGGACTGCCACCAAGTCATTGACAGCCAAATTGTCGAACAAGCCTTTGTTCATAACTTCAACGATCAACAAATCTGACTCGTGAAATATGCCTGCGAGCATCTCGCCCTTCTCGGTCAGCGTCCAATCGGAGATGTAGTTCATTTCCTCAAGCATGTGTACAACATCCATGAACCTAGAACCGACAGAACCAGCACGAGTGCCGGCACGACTTTCCATTTGCTCAATTTCATTGCGTAACTTGCGGATGCTTTTGTGTGACAAAGGAGAATCGACAACGCGCGGGCCATTTTGCTCCTGCATTGCTCTCCCCATGGTTTCGTCGATCTTCGCCTTCACAAGACGCGCAGCCGATTCACGTATGAACTCAGTACGTGCTGGCTCAAATGGAACAGGCAGGTCTGCGTGGCCAGCTTTCAATGGCAATGAACGCAAATCTTTCGCCATTACGTCGAGAATCTTTCGACTTGGCGTTACGACTGTCAGACGAATGCCTGATCTACGAGCAGCCGTACTAATGATTAGTCCTCTGCCTCTGATGTTCGATGCATCAAACATCACAATGTCGCCAGGGCGTAATGAGCGAAGTGCAATCTCTGCCTCGACCGAGGATGCCATCTGATCGGTTGCCGTGATGTTCTCTTGACCGAAGTCTCTCTCAGCCAACGCCTTTTCAAGCAGTGCAAGTTCACGTTTGCGGCCATCAAGCGAGGCTTCGGATGTTACGACGTCTTTGTCTGCTTGGAACTGAGCAAACGAAAGATTCAAAATATGATGCGCGCCATCGAGTGAACGATTGCGAACCATATTGACAGCCATGTTAAAGGTTGGTCGGAAAGCAGATGAGAGTCGAAAGCTCCTGCTGAGTGCAAGACCAACAACTTGGTCAAAATCGACAAACGGATTCCAGATGGAAATAGCATGACCGATGTCATCTAGTCCTCTACGACCTGCACGACCAGTCAACTGAGTGAATTCAGACGCTTTCAGTAATTGATGATGCTCGCCTGTGTACTTGGTCAACTTCTCAATAACCACTGCACGGGCGGGCATATTGATACCTACTGCGAGGGTTTCTGTTGCAAAAACAACTTTTACTAAACCCTGCACGAAGCATTCTTCAACCGCTTCTTTAAACATGGGAATCATGCCGGCATGGTGGCATGAGATACCACTAGCAACATCGTCGATGAAATGTTGGTACTCCAATGCATCCTTATCGTCTGCAGTGAGATTCTCGCAATGTCTCTCCACTATCTCACGTATTTGAATTTCTTCTTCTAGGGATGTCAGCACCATTCCGGCGTTCATGCAGGAGTGAACCGCGTCCTCGCATTGGGCCCTACTGAAAATGAACACAATTGCTGGCAACATGGATTTGTCTTCGAGTAGTTCAACTATTTCTGGACGTGTTGGAGGCGAGAATCTTCTTGGCTTTTTACCCCCGCTTTGTCCAGAGCGGCCCCGAATTTGTGTGGCATTAGACAACAGTCGCTGAACGTGTCGGTTTGGTTCTCCCGCCACCACAGTTTCAAACATCTCGCATTGCTTAGACGCGTTGTCGAATAGAGCAAAGTGGTTGACAAGTTCAATGGGACGAGTTGTTTCTACAACTACATCGGTTCTTCCGCGCACGGTTGATAGCCAATCCCCAACTTCGTCAGCGTTCGACACCGTTGCTGACAGGCACACCAACTGCACTTCAGGATCAAGCTGAATGATTACTTCTTCCCATACGGGACCGCGATATGCGTCTTGCAGATAATGCACTTCATCCAGAATCACTACGCCTAAATCGTCAAGGCGACTTGACTGTGAGTAGATCATGTTACGCAGTACCTCAGTCGTCATGACGACAACTGGAGCTTCAGCATTGACCGCGTTGTCACCTGTTACCAGGCCAACTTTGTGAGCGCCGTACAAGGTCTGTAGGTCTCGGTACTTCTGGTTTGAGAGGGCCTTTATTGGCGTGGTGTAAAACGCCCGAAGACCAAGTGAGCGTGCCCGTGCAATGGCATATTCAGCAATCAAAGTCTTACCGGAACCTGTGGGAGCAGCCACCAACACAGATGCATCTGCATCGATTGAATTCATAGCCTTCACTTGGAAGACGTCCGGTTCGTAATCTAAAGACTGAAGAAAAGTAGCGCGAACCTCAGACACCTTTAGACAGTCCTTCGACGCGTCAGAAGCCAGCCAATAAGAACCGCGATCAGATACAAAATGGTGAGCGGTATCGCAAGGGCAAGCAAACTGATGGGGTCACCAGACGGTGTGATCGCTGCCGATGCTACGAAGATACCCATGATGGCGTAGCGCCATTGTTTGATCAGAGTCTTTGGAGTGACTACTGAAACCAATTGTAGAAACACCAGCAAAACAGGGCTAAGGAAGCCAACACCAAATGCCAACATCATCATGACAACGAGATTGATGTACTTCGTAATTTGGTAGGCCTGTGTTACGTCGCTTCCCGACCATGAGATAAGAAACTCCAGAGCTTTGTCAAGAGTCCAATAGGCCAAGTAACACCCAAGTGAGAAAAGAAGAACTGAAGAAGCAATAAACGGAATTGCGTAGTTTTTTTCTCGCTTAGACAAAGCGGGCACGATGAAGCGCCAAATCTGCCACAGAATTATCGGCAGAGCCAATACGAGACCGCCGTAAAGACAGACTCGCATTCGTGCAGTAAACCCATCGAGTGGTCCGAGTGAAAACAAAGATCCATCACATTTGAATTCAGGGCGACGAGAGCACAGGTTTGTATAAGGGGTTGTAAGGATGTTCTTTAATTGGTCGTAGAAAGCCAGTAAGACCAGAGTCGAGACTCCAATAGCCAAGACGCTTCGAACGAGTCGCATCCGCAACTCACGTAAATGGTCCATCATGGACATTGCAGCAACTGGCTCGGCTGAAATATCACTCATCGTCTGTATTTGATGCTGGCATGTCTACTGGAGGAGTAGAGAAATCGGGTTTTGGGTACGCAGTTTTTTCTGGTCGCATCGGAGGCGATGGTTCTGTGTCAACCATTCCGAAACCATGACGCATCTGGTCGGCAGTTGATTTCAGTTCATTGATTGGTTCAGAGAAAGTCTGGCGAAACTCTTTCTCGTATCCGCTAGCTGCTCGACGAAGGTCTCCGTAGAGTTTGCCTCCCCTACGAATCACACCCGGAAGTCGTTCTGGTCCCAACACGACAAGACCCGCCACGAGCAGGAAAACAATCTCGCTGCCAGACATATTGAACACCCGTTAAGCATAGAAGCAGGCACCTAGTGTTGGAGGGTGCAGCAACGCATTGCCTCCCTTCGTCCTGACCCTATCGCCTTCGCCCACAGAGGCGGAATGGCGCATGCTCCCGAGAACACTCTTGAGGCATTTGCACTTGCATTGAGGCTGGGATCTAACGGCCTTGAAACTGACGCCTGGACCACTTCCGATGGTCACGTGGTTCTTGACCATGACGGCGTAGTCAGAAAATTGGCGCGAAATCGTCCCATCTCTTCCCTGCGTCTTGCTGAGTTGCCCTCACACATACCGACTCTGGCTGCACTGTTTGAAAAGTGTGGAACTGATTTTGACCTCAGTATCGACATTAAGGATGAACAGAGTTTCGCACGAACTGTTGAGACCTCACGAAATAGTGGCTTCGATGAATCACGGTTGTGGTTGTGTCACTATTCGAGTTCCGTTGTGATCTCGCAACGACCACTGGTTCCCAACGTGCGACTCGTTGATTCGACTCGTCTGTCTCGAATCAAAGAAGGGTTAGAGATGCGATGCGCAAAGCTGTTCGCAAACGGTATTGACTGTTTGAATTTGCATCACTCTGACTGGACTGGTGGTTCAACAACCTTGGTGCACAAATTCGGAATGTACGCATTCGGATGGGACTGCCAATTCGATTATGTCTTGTCGACGGCTTTTCGAATGGGCCTAGATGCAGTATTCAGTGATCATGTTGACACGATGGTTGAAACGTACGAAAAGGAAATTGGCTACGTACCTCGAACGTGAGGCTTTACAGAGTTGAAATTCGATTAAAGGGCCACACGATTGCAAAGGCTCGACCCACAACCAAACTCTCAGAGATAGGCCCGAAACTTCTGCTGTCGAATGACTCTGGCCTGTTGTCGCCCATTACGAAGACCTTCTTCTTAGGAATTGTCTGCACAGGCATGTTTGCAACTCGACACCTGTTAGCGGGGTCAATCAGCCCTAAGACGTCTTTATCGAGGTAGGGCTCGACTGTCGGTTTTGAGTTAACGATGACCACACAGTTCTTGATCTCTATGGTGTCGCCAGGCAACGCAATCACGCGCTTGATTAAGTCATCATGGGACACGGCACCGTCACTGGTGGTCACACGATCAAAGACAACCACATCGCCTCTGCCGATTCCATGCAACCGATAACTCAGTTTGTTCACAAGCACACGGTTGTTGCCGTACAGCGTTGTTTCCATTGAAGGGCCACTGATGTAGAACTGCTGAAGGACATAGACACGCACAAGAAGTGCAGCCCCAAGAGCAAGTACAACCACAAGAAACCAGTCGCGTAGGGCCTTTGTCACAGGATGAACTTCAGGCGACTCTGTGGGTATGGTCTGGTCCGTCATGAAGGCTCCACGCTACCCCTCTGTGCGGGCGTGGGTCCGTCCATCTTTATTGCACAGAACAGCAGACTGTCCACTGCCGATAGACAGGGCGACACGGGTATCGCTTGTGTAGGCTGATAACTGTCCCCGGTTGGGGGCAGCCATTGGTGCCGTAAATCGGCTCATGAGAAGGGACTCCCCAAATGAAGGTATGGATCGATCAAGACCTCTGCACTGGCGATGGCCTCTGCGAAGAAATTGCACCAGACGTTTTTACACTTCTCGATGACGGACTTGCTTATGTTCGCGAAGGCGACAAAGTTTTCGCAAAAGCTAAAGGCAATGCCGAAGGCGCAGAAGGACTTGCAAACTTCGACGACAAATTGATTGACGCAGTCGTTGAATCCGCCGAGGAATGCCCCGGCGAATGCATTTTTATTGAACCCTAAAGGTTCGACCCGATCCAGCGTCCCACAGTAAGAAACGCTGTGTGGGCAACCATTCGATGATCAGGACGTACAGCCATGCCTTCAATGTGCCATGTGCGGTGAAGAACTTCAAGCGTTCGTTGATCAACCCAACCTTTGCCCATTGACTCTCGCACCTGTACTGCTTGTGTAATGGACGGCGTATAGGCCACCAGTAGACCGCCTGCCTCAAGAACATGCTGCACACGCGGTACTACTTGCCAGGGCTCTGGAAGATCAAGCATCACCCTGTCGTATGACCCTTCCAATGTTGCTTCATAGCTGTCACCAAGTGACACGTTGTAGCGCGACAAAGCTTCTTCCCCAAGGAACGAACGAACATTTGCCTTTGCTCTGTTCATAAAGTCCTCTCGAAGTTCGAGGCCCGTTATATGAGCTCCATATCGCAACATGGTCATTGATAGAGCGCCAGACCCAACACCAGTTTCGAATACTCGAGCTCCGGGGTAAATGTCCCCGATCATGCACATTGGAGCTAAGTCTTTCGGATAGATGACTTGTGCGCCACGTGGCATCTCGATGACAAAGTCTTCAAGTGTGGGACGTAGAACGATGTACTTCGAACCCTTAGTTGATTCAACTGGTTGCCCCGGGAGAGTTCCGATTACAGACGTATGAGGCACGAAGCCTGCGTGACTGTGGAACTCGCCTTCTTTGTTTAGTTGGATGAGGTAGCGACGTTGTTTCGAATCGATAAACAGCGCTTTCTCACCTTCAGCAAATACTCCACTCATAATGCGTGTTGTCCAGTCTTGGTACTTCGAATTTCCATGGACTCGTCGCGAGAAAGAACTATTCGCCGTACAGGAGTTACGGCACGTTTAGCTAACCGCACTGCTCCGATAAAAGTTAGGACTCGGCTTAGTAGACGAAATTTCCTCGATTGGCTATTAATGATGCGACGTCCGATGAATCGAACAATTGTGCGCATCAAAGTTAGAACCGACGGAATTCAACGCGCGAAGCGCGACGACGACCCTTACGACGACCGAAGAGGTACGCAAGTATTACAATTACTGTTGCAGCTGCGGAACCAATTGCTATCGCGGACTGTTTCTTGTCTGCAGCACGTCCTTGAATGTCAGCTTGGAGAGCACGAAACTTGGACTCAAGATCGTCGCGAGAGATACGATTGTTATCAGCCATGATTATGAGTCCTTTGCGAGACTGCGTCGAGAGACGCGAGAGAATGAAACGGCTACAAGAACGGCCACCACAACAAGCGAGATGAAGTAGTGGACAAAGGACCATGAGCCATCGAGAACAGTGCCACCAAGATCTTGGCTCAGGCGCAAAACACCGAGCGCTGCAAAAACCAGCGCGAGGCCAAGTGACAAAGCAGCGGTCGATCCAACACCGACCCAACGAATTGCGCCCTTGATCGGTTCTAGCGTTTCTTGTCGCGCGTACTGCTTTACAGAGGCGGCTAGGTCCCCGACTTGATCAACAGGACCTCTGGCGGGTCGACGAAAGTTGCGAGACGAGTCCATGGGTCTCACATTCTACGGCTAGCGGAGAGAGATATCCACAGGGCAATTTACGGGGCTAATTGCTCCAGAGACGGCGAAGCCGAGGCTCGGTTCAATACATCGGCCAAGGAGTACCAAATGGGGCGATATGCGCCTTGATTGTCGATCCCAGGTTTGTTCATCAATAGAGAAAACATCACTGGGTCAGAGTTCGTGATTGGAACGTAACCGACGAGAGCCTTTACCCCGTTAAGTGTTCCGGTCTTGCCCCGTAGCTTCCCTGCTACTGAGGTGCCATCGAAAGTGTCGCGAATAGTTCCTGTCTCACCTGCAACTGCCATCAGATTGGGCATAACAGTTGAGAATGTACTGAGAAGAGACATGAAAGTGTCACAGGAAACTCGTCCGTCGGATGCGAGGCCTGATCCGTCAAACAGTAGTACGTCCTTGTCTATTTTCCATTTCACCAACTGTTCCTTCACAACTTCAAGACCAGCGGCTGTTGAGCCGATTCCTTTGGAAGCAAAACCGATTTCCTTAAGAACTAATTCCGAAGTGTTGTTGTCGCTGTTCACCATCAGTTCTTGCACAATCGCAGAAAGTGGTGCTGACTGAATAGAAGCGATCTCCGGCACATCCGAAGGCAGCACATCGCGACGTGCAAGTGCACCAAATAAAACTCCTCTTGCACTCAATAGATTCTGCAATTCAATAGCTGCTGAAACGGCCGGATCATCTGGTTTCGTGTTCTGACCCAAAACGACTCCGTCGTCCACCACAAGTGCTCCAAGTGGACCTGCTTCTGTGTAGTGAAATTCATCGGGCCATACGTCAACAAATCTCAGACTGTCGTATCGAGTGTCAACCCCGACAACTGATCCTGTAACGCGACGTAACCCGGCAGCTACTAATGAATCTGCCAGTTTTTCCAATGAAGTGCCAGACATAGTGGGATATTTCTCGGAAGCAACGTATTCATTACGAACAATTACTGGGTCTCCCCCGCCGACGAAAAACAAATCGGAAACTAAGCCAGCTGCATCCAGAGAACCGAAAACTTTAGTGGAGTAAGTGAACTCTGGTTTCAGCACCTCAAGCGCTACCGCTGCAGTAATCAGTTTTGTTGCCGATGCCGGAATCAACGCTTTTGAAGGAGTGACAGACCCAAGCCGAGTGCCCATCCAATTGACTGCCACGCAACTTTGGCTAGGAAAATCGGAAGCAATATTTGCAAATGCTCTCGAAACCTTTCCGGTCCGTGTAACTACCGACAGGGTGTTTGGCGCTCTGCGCGCAGATAGTACAGACACGCGTGGCGCAACCGTAACGACGCGGTCAGTTTTATGGGTCACGCGATCTGCAGTTCGTGCCAATGCTAAGTAAGTTCCACCAAGCAATAACAATCCCAAGAACGCAACAACTGAAATTGTGCGAACAGGATTAGCTGATTGTCGCGATCGAACGCCGAAACTGTTATTTGCGCGCGACACCGGTATGAACCGCATATCGATAGAGATGTCCGAGTGCTACTGCAGCGCGGTTGCCACTCGCGTAGCAAAGCCTTCCAGTCTCACGCACTGTTCGCACACCAGAGTTATTAGGGTCTGCAACTGCCAATTCTGTCGCCAACAGAATCGGCTTGCCAGTTGATACAGAAAGATCATGTGCAGCTTGAGCAAATCGAGAGTCTTGACGTTCGTGGTATTCAACGATTCGGTCAAGGCCATGGTCTGGATGGAATTGGCCTTCTCTCATAAGTCGGGCTTGATTGGCCTGAATCCCCAAACCTAGGTAGATGACTGCATCGACATCTTTATGTTCTGCAATCATTGCCATGACTTCAGGAATTGTGTCGCGAGTCTCACCGCCTGCACAGTCAACAGGGTTATTACGACTCCAACGTGGTGGAAGCTTCGTATCAATCTGAGCTAGAAGATCTTCTGGCAATGTCATCAATTGCATGGAGCCGTCATTAGCAATTGCGTCGCTCGTTACAACGCCCCATCCGCCAGCCGTAGTGAGAACGACAACGTTCGGTCCGAGTGGAAGCGGCTGAGTAGCAAATGTTGCTGCAGCTTCAAACGCTTCTTCCACATTCGCAGCTCGAGTGACTCCACCCGCTTTACAGGCGCCATCAAATATGGCGTCATTGGCTGCTAGTGCGCCTGTATGACTGGCTGCCGCGCGAGCCCCTTTATCTGTAGCACCACCCTTTATTAGTACAACTGGTTTGTGTGCAGTAACTCGAGCAAGGCGTTCCATTAACCCACGGCCGTCGCTGATTCCTTCTACATATGTCAGCGCAACTTTGGTTGCTGAATCTGTTCCGTACCATTCGACAAGGTCTGCAACGCCAAGTGCCGCTGCGTTTCCTGCAGATACTGCTCGACTGATTCCTACGCCTGTTTGGCGTGCATAGTTCAAAAAGCTCGATACAAAGTTTCCGCTCTGACTTGCCACTGCAATTGCCCCTGCTGGCGGATACGGAGCAACAATTTGAGCACATAGTTGTGCGGGTGTTGAAACAACGCCTTGTCCATTCGGCCCAGCCAAAAGAATTCCTAATTCGTCAGCAAGGGCAACCAATTCTGCTTCAAGTTGTCGTCCCTCATCCCCGGCTTCGCCGTAACCAGCAGATGTCAGGAACGCTGCACCTATTCCCTTTCGTGCGCATGCTCGAAGCAGCTCAGGGTTGGCTGATGCAGGCGTACACACAAACACCAAATCGATTGCGTTGCTTGGCAACGAATCGATATCTGCAACTGTTTTGATGCCTAGTACTTCTTCACCTTGCAAGTTGGTTCCGTAGACACCGCCTGCGTAACCACTTGCCAAAATATTGTGCAAAGAAACGAATCCGAACTTTCCTGGATGCGTAGACGCACCAGCGACTAGCACTCCTCTCGGTTCAAAAAGCGCGCGGAACTGAGCGTCTGTGTATGGAACCCGCTGAGAAACCATCGAGATGTTTCTTGTTCCCAACTCAACAAGCGCATCTACTGCAACCACGTCACCGTTCTCGCGAACGATCAGTGGATTCACATCTACAGACACGATGTCGTCACGTTCTATGGCCACCTTCGAGAGACCAACAATTACAGAAATTAGTTGCTGTCTGTTGACTGCAGGTTCGCCACGAAAGGCGTCAAGAAGACCTTGCATCCGTAACGAATCAATCATGGCTGCTGCACCCGCTTCGTTCACGGGTGCTGGCCGAAAAGCAACATCTGCAATTACTTCTGCCATCACTCCACCAACTCCGAGCATCACTGTGGGCCCGAACTGGGGGTCAACGAGCATGCCCGCTATTAGCTCTCTTGTTCCACTAATCATGGGAGCTACCAGCAAATGAACGTCACCATCGGCCGCAGTAGCTGCAGCTAGCAGGTTTGTTGCAGCTTCGGAAACCGCTGCTGCGTTGTTTAACCGAAGTCGAACCAAACCACGTTCAGTCTTATGGGCAATGTTGTCCCCTCCAAGTTTGACAACGACGGGGTAACCAAGTTGTTCTGCAGCTGCGACTGCGTCTGCGGCTGTAGCTGTCTTTTTCTCGGGGGCAAAGGGAATGCTGTACGACGACAGCAGCAACTTTGAATCAGATTCAGAAAGGGTGGAAGTTTGCTCAGATGACACGACTACATACGGTAGTCAGTAACGAAGCCGAAAGACGGGTGCTTGGGCCCATCAGCGTCTCTACGCCACGTGAGCACATACTGCGGAGGCAATTTCAGTCGGTAATTCTCCGATTACGAGGTGCCCAGCGGGTAATTCAAGAAGCGTCGCCCCTCTCACAGTCGCAGCAATGTGACGTGATTTAGAGATATCAACCCATCGGTCTTCGATGCCGCCTATTACGAGGCATGGAGCAGTGATGCGTCCCAAACTGCGCTCAATATCGATACGAATATCCAGTTCAAGTTGAGCATCAGACCCCGGCTGCACTGCGGCAGCTGCCATTCCCACCACAACGTCAAACATTGGTTCGATTACTTCAAGCCCTGCTGCCGTATAACCATCTGCCAACGCGTAACGCATAAAAAGTTCGCGATCAATCGCAATCAAGCGACGCCACAAATCGAAGGTGACTTTCATTCGTGCGTCGGTTTGTGACCATCCGCACAAAGACGTGACAGTGATGACGGAATCTGAAAAATTTGCGGCACATTGCAATGCTGCTACCGCGCCAAGTGAGTATCCGATCACATGAAATCGTTCATGTCCCAGATGGTTCATCAATGCAACGGCATCGGCTACCACCACGTCGAGATCAATGGGGCCATCTGGCATTCCAGATTCCCCAGAACCCGGGAACTCAAAGGTGATCCATTGAAAGCTTGTTGAACACGCTTGCTGTACTTGAGCCCAAGCATTTGCTGCTTGTGTAGTGCCGTGAAAAGCAAGAATGGGAATCCCAGAGCCTTCAGACGAGAAACCAATAGTGCGACCGTTGTTAATCCAGGTAGACATGGCGCAACCGTATCGGATTTGATAACTGCGGTCTACGCCACAAGGGCTGCACGAAAAAACGCGACCACGTGGTCACAATGGTCACGCACGTTTTCGGGGGTCAGGGCTTGATCATTGAGAAGTTCGTCTATGAACGGTGCATCTGAGAAGTAGGTCAGAATTGCGCCGTATCCCGTGATAATCAGGTGTTGGGCGTTGTGCCTGCGAAAGTGACCGGCATCCATTTCTGAAGTGAAATATGCGCACGCACTATCAAAAAGTGGTCGCAAGAACCCAGAAAGGTCAACACCAACGTGGACTCCACTATCAAGAGCTTCTCGTCGCATGATTCGTACATAGTCAGGGGTACGTGCAAACAAATCGAAACCGGCACGAATTACAAGTTCAGCTTTGTCCCACCCTGATGCTGGCGAGGACATTGCCACCTCGAGACCCTCAAGCCATTCCGACAAAAGCATTTCGAAGACGTCTGTATACAGAGCTTCTTTGCTAGGAAAATGATGAAGCAAACTTGGTCGTCTAATTCCGACGCCAGCCGCTATGTCGTTAAGAGATGTGCCTTCATAACCTCGGTCAGCAAAGCAGTGCAAGGCCTCATCAAGGATGAGTTCCCTTGTGCTCTTGAAACTGCTTTCTTCTGTTACGTCGGACACCTTTTCAATTTACCGTCATTTCCGCCCTACCTACCAGTAGGTAGCCAGTTAGTGTGTCGATATGAGTTCAATTCTTTCCAGCGTCCTAACAGCGTTCGTGGTGGCAGCAGTTGTTTGCACAGCCGCCAACACATGTACGACTGTCTATTTGCATCGTGCCCTCAGCCATCGTGCACTGACGATCAGGCCCTCAGTCGCAGTGTTGTTCCGCGCAGTGTTGTGGCTCTCTACCGGAATTAAGCCGAAGGAATGGGTGGCAGTACACAGAAAACATCATGCGTACACAGATGTTGATGGTGATCCACATTCCCCTGTTTTGCTCGGATGGAAGAAAGTTCAGGCAAAGAATGTCGCTTTGTATCGCGCAACAGTGCTCGACCCGACAACCATCGACCGTTATGCCAAAGACTTGCCAGATGATCGATGGGACAAGATTTTCTTTGGACACAACAAGACTGGGTTGCTCTCTGGCATCGCAATCTTGATGATTGTGTTTGGTCCGTGGACTGGATTACTTGCTGCCTTTATTCATGCCAATGTTTATTTGGCTAGCAATGCCGCCGTCAATGCACTTGGTCATCATTTTGGACGTCGGCCCTATGACAACCGTGCAACAAATCTGCAATGGTTGGCTTTTTTCACAATGGGAGAAGGGCTTCACAACAACCATCACGCGGCACCGTCATCTCCTCGTTTGTCTCATAGATGGTTCCAAATTGATCCAGGTTGGTGGGTAATCAAGGCGCTCGCCACTTTGCGACTAGCAACGGTTCGTTTTTCAGACATTCGTCTGACTGCAACGGCCAAGGCATCGTTCAACTAAAGACCCAACTACATTTTTGTCGTGTCACTTGAGATCACTTGTCAGCAGTTCTTTGACGGAACAATCCTTCACGGTCCCACCAGAATCAGCGTGGCTGATGACGGATTGATTGTTTCTCTTAGCGAGCATGCTGGCGATTGTGATTTTCCCGTGGTTAGTCCTGGATTCGTCGATGTGCAGATGAACGGCTTTGACAACGTGCATGTTGCCAACGCGACTGCTAATGATTTAGTGGAACTAGACAGAGCCTTGTTCGCTAATGGAACCACTACTTGGTTGGGAACCATAGTTACAGCCCCGCTTGACAAGATGTCACTTTCTTTGGCTTCGCTTCACCAATCTTTTCTTTCAAAACAGATTCAAGGTTTTGCCGGAATACACGTGGAAGGGCCATTTCTTGGCGCAGCCCCTGGGGCACACCCTGTGAAACACATCATCGCTTGTGACCTGGATTGGATATCGCGCCTCGTCCCTTCCGTACGCCTCGTGACAGTTGCCCCCGAACAAGAAAATGTAATTACTGCAATTCATGAACTGCGCGCGCGCAACGTCACTGTGTCGCTCGGTCACTCACGACCTACTAAGAGCCAATACGAGGCGGCGGTAACTGCAGGGGCAACTATGGTCACCCATCTGTTCAACGGAATGAGTGGAGTTCACCACCGAGATCCTGGCCTCGCAATGTGGGCACTAACAGATGATCGCGTCTCTTGCGGGTTGATAGCTGATGGCGTCCATGTACAACCAGATGCAATCGCATTGGCATTTAGGGCAGCGCAATCTCGAATCTGTTTGGTGTCGGATTCAGTCTCGTGGCGCACTCAGTCCGATTCGAGACCCGGAGTAGAAATACGCGACGGAGCACCACGATTGCCAGACGGCACCCTTGCGGGCTCGTGCACCCCGCTCTCACAATGCGTACAGCGTGCAGTTCGAGAATGTGGCGTCTCAATTGGCACGGCTCTCGAAAGCGCTACGTCCATTCCAGCTGACTTAGCCCGTTTGCCAGACGTCGGACGAATTCGAGTGGGTCAAAAGGCAGACCTTCTCGCGCTTGATTCCGAACTTTCCGTTCTGAAAGCCTGGCGCCGATTACCATCATGAGGTGCCTACACAATTGAGCCCCGAACAAGACGCCCTCGCTATCTCGATAATTCGAGGGATTGCGATGGATGCTCCCCTAGCTGCAAACAGCGGACACCAAGGAACAGCGATGTCGCTTGCTCCACTGGCCCATGTTTTGTATAGCCGAATACTGAATCACGATCCAACAAATCCTGACTTCATTGACCGCGATCGTTTAATTCTTTCAAATGGGCACGCTTCCATTTTGCAGTACGCAATGTTGTTCTTGTCAGGTTATGGCTTGGAGATTTCAGACCTCAAGTTGTTCCGTCAGTGGAATTCAGCAACACCTGGTCACCCAGAAGTTGGACATACGGCAGGCGTGGAAGTGACAACCGGCCCATTAGGTCAGGGGTTTGCAAATGCAGTCGGAATGGCAATTGCCGAATCTCATCTGCGTGCCGTCCATGGGAAAGATGCAATAAATCACCACACATACGTCATAGCTGGCGATGGGTGTCTGATGGAGGGAATTAGCCATGAGGCCGCTTCTCTTGCAGGCCATCTAAAGCTTGATCATCTGGTGTGCATCTTTGATGACAACAAGATCACCATCGATGGCAGTACCGCGCTGACATGCAGCGACAATGCGCCAGCACGCTTTCGCTCGTACGGATGGAATGTGATTGAAGCTGGAGAAATTGCAGAAGATTGTGATGCTCTAGAGAAGGTGCTGGTCGCAGCACGTGATCATGTCGGAGCCCCAACGTTGGTTGTTCTGCGTTCACACATCGGTTTTCCTTCACCTGACCTCACGGATAAACACGAGGCACACGGGAACCCGTTTACTGCACCACTTGTTAGCGCAACAAAGAAAGTAATGGGAATTCCTGACGAAGCGTTCTATGCACCTGATGCATTTGTTACCGAGTATCGGGCACTCTGTAAAGAACGGGGACAGGCTGTTCACTCGAACTGGAAGAAACGCACTCAATCTTTGTCGCCTTCCCTAACACCAGCTACATTTGGCATCGCAAGTAAAGAACTCATCGCTTCAGTACTTCCGATTTTTCCTTCCGATACGAAATTGGCAACACGTCAAGCATTTCAAAAAGTGCTCGAGGCCACAGGAAGTGCCATGCCATTCGTGCTTGCAGGTGCTGCAGACCTGACTGGCAATACCGGAGCAAAGCTTTCCGACACAAGTGGTTACTCGGCGGAGAACCGAGAAGGAAAGCAGATCTACTACGGCATTCGTGAGCATGCGATGGGCGCCGCGATGGTCGGGATGGCCCTCCACGGTGGCGTCTTGCCCGTAGGTGGCACGTTCTTCGTATTCGCCGACTACATGCGTCCGGCAATTCGATTAGCTGCCCTCTCACGAGCTCGAACCGTTTTTGTGTTCAGTCACGATTCTGTCGGTGTCGGTGAAGATGGACCTACACATCAACCAGTAGAACAACTTGCATCGCTTCGAGCAATTCCAGGGTTACAAGTGATTCGACCAGCAGATGCAAATGAAACTGCTCACGCTTGGTTGATTGCAGCCACTCATGACGGACCAACTGCGCTTATCTTGTCTCGCCAAACTGTCGTGGCACTCACGGATGGCTCAGCTGTTTCAGACGGTGCCGGCGTGCTTGTCAAAACCGACTCACCGCAGGCAACCATCATTGGCACAGGAAGCGAATTATCAGTTGCTGTGGATGCTGCAGAGTTGCTAAAAAAAGAAGGACTGAACGTCAATGTCGTAACGATGCCTTCCTGGGAGCGCTTTGCTGCCCTATCGCAATCACGTCAGGACGAAATCCTTCCGCGTTCAATACCTCGCATAAGCGTGGAAGCAGGCACCACGTTTGGTTGGGCTTCATATGCAACACACAGCGTTGGTATTGATCGCTTTGGAGCAAGTGCGCCAGGAAATGTGGTTATGGCTGAGTTGGGAATTACTGCCAGTCATGTCGCAGACGTAACCAGAAAAGCGATCTCTCAATGAGTGATTCTCTGGCGAAGCTCTCATCTGAACACGGCCAAAGTCCGTGGCTAGATAACTTGCAACGCGGATATCTCACCTCTGGTCAACTCGCAGATTTGGTGAAGCGTGGTATTAGAGGTCTCACTTCAAACCCGACCATTTTTCAAAAGGCCATTCAGGGAAGCGCTGATTACGACGAACAGTTCCGAAGCGAGATTCTTAAAGGTTCATCTGCACGAGACGCATACTGGGAATTGGTGCTGCAGGATATTCACGGAGCACTCGACGTGTTTGCCGATTTGTATACCCAATCAAATGGTTCAGATGGGTTCGTCAGTGTTGAAGTGGATCCGTCTCTCGCTCATGACACCGCAGGAACATTGTCTGCTGCTCGCCTACTTCATGAACGTATTTCACGTCCGAATGTGATGATCAAGATCCCAGCTACGCAAGCAGGGCTTCCGGCTATCAGAGAGATGATTGCTGAAGGTCGAAACGTAAACGTGACCTTGATCTTTAGTCTCTCTCGTTATCAAGACGTGATGGACGCCTACATAGAGGGATTAGAACAGCGGATGGCATCTGGTTCGCCAGTCTCAAACATTGCAAGTGTTGCGAGTTTCTTCATTAGTCGTGTCGACAACGAGATAGACAAACGTCTTGATTCAATTGCCACACCTTCTGCCCTCGCATTGCGTGGTACAGCTGCTGTAAACCAAGCGCGGCTCGCCTACGCAGCGTTTCAAAAGACATTCAGCGGTCCTCGTTGGGAGGCGCTAGCAAAAGCAGGGGCATCAGTACAACGTCCGTTGTGGGCCTCAACGTCCACCAAGAACCCTGCGTATCCGGACACCTTGTATGTCGACCAGTTGATTGGGCCGAATACTGTAAACACTTTGCCTGATGCAACATTGGAAGCGTTTGCACATCACGGAACCCTTGCACGAACTATTGATATCAACATTGGTGTTAGTCGCCGTCAGTGGGCAGAACTTGCGATGAATGCAATAGACGTTGACGAAATTGCGGCCCAACTGGAAGCCGAAGGCGTTGCATCGTTTATCAAGAGTTTCGACGAGCTAATCGGTGTTCTTGAAGACAAAGCGGATGGAATTTCGTAAAACAGTGGCCACATCATCGAATACCCAGAAAGCAATAGAAGATTTGCTGAAGAGTTTCGAAAATGTACAACGCACTGCATCAGATGTGCGCCAGTTGAATCGATTCATAAACACGGTATCGGGTCTTGTGAGTGGCCCGTCCTCTTCTCTCGACATCAAAATCGCAAGTTCTGCTGTTGAAGAAATGAGCAGAGCGTTCACTATGTTTGCGCCATACAGAGACGTTCGGAAAGTTTCGATTTTTGGTTCAGCACGAACGACTCCGGACAGCCCCATCTACGCCTTGACCGCAGCCACCGCTAGAGCTCTAGCGGATCATCAATTCATGGTTGTCACCGGTGCAGGACCAGGAATTATGGAAGCAGGGATGGTGGGCGCAGGCAAAGAAAACTCCATCGGAGTTTCGATTCGACTTCCCTTTGAGACCGGTGCCAATTCCGTTATTGCCGGAGATGACAAGTACGTCAGCATGCGATACTTCTTCACTCGCAAATTGATGCTTGTCAAGGAGTCCCACGCTTTTCTCTGTATGCCAGGCGGCTTCGGAACCCTGGATGAGACCTTCGAATTACTTACCCTTGCTCAGACTGCTAAATCGGTTCCTGTACCAATTGTTTTCCTTGAGGTCCCTGGCCACCCGTTCTGGACGCCCCTGATGAAAGCAATGGAACCATTACTGCTCGATCATGGACTCATCTCTCCCAGTGATACGTCGTTGTACACAATTACAGACAACATTGAAGACGCTGTTAGCGAAATCACTCGTTTCTATTCGAACTACGACTCGATTCGATTTGTCAACGATGTTCTATACATTCGGATGCAACGGGCGGTGCCATCTGATCGATTTTCAGAGATAGCAATTCGCTTTGCATCTCTTGCGACAGATGGAGAGATCCTGCAAACCACTGCTACTGCAGAAGAAGTGAAAGATAACGATGTGCCAGATATGCCACGAGTGAGTTTGAAATATGCAGCCAAAGGTTTTGCTGATCTGCGAGGACTTATCAACGCACTGAACGAGTTCTAGGTTGAACGCAAAATAAATAGCGCTTTGTCAACTGATCGTCTGGCTTGTGAGACCTTCTTCTCTAGCGGGGGTCGTTCCTTCTCCCCATTTCTGATGGCTCCAGTTATCAGTGACATTGCGGCATCGTTCAGCGCTTCGCTGGCTCTTTCAAGGTCGGAAATTATCGCGTCTATATCACTCATAGTGAAGGCCTTTCAGATGACTGTTAGATGAATACTGTGCCACAAGCGTGGCGGTATGTGCAGAGAGGGGCCATATGGCGTAGCGTTACCTCTTGTGCCTAGAGAAGACCAACCACACGAATGGATCAGCTTTGAAGATCCCGACGAAATGCGTACCTGGATGCTTGATGCAACATTCTTGCGATCCAGTTACAAATGCATTTACGGTCAAGGCTGCCAAGGCATCCTTGATGATGCCTCACCGGAATTGATGCACGGGTGTTGCTCTTTTGGTGCCCATTTCCTTGATGAAAAAGACTTCAAGAACGTCACCAAATACGTAAAGCGTCTTAAGGGCCGTCATTGGAAGAACAAAGACAAGGCCAAAGATAAGGGATGGTTCTCAACAGAGAAAGACGGCGAGAAAAAGACCCGTGTTGTCAACGGTGCTTGCATCTTTCATAACCCTCCGGGCTTCGAAGGTGGCACTGGTTGTGCATTTCACATCGCAGCTGTTGAAGCAGGCGAACGTCATATGGACTGGAAGCCAGACGTTTGTTGGCAAGTGCCTATTCGCCTAGAAGAACACATTGAGGATGGCGGATACGTCGTCTCAACCATTCGTGAATGGAAGCGTCGCGACTGGGGCGAAGGTGGAGACGAATTTCATTGGTGGTGCACCGAATCAGCTGACTCATTCATCGGCAAAGACCCCACATATACCTTCTTCACCGATGAACTAACAGAGATCATGGGCAAGAAGGCGTACGAAATCTTGGTGAAGATGTTGTCTGCTCCTGCCGGAGTGCCGCTTCCACATCCTGCACTTCGCAAGAAGGACTAATTCGATAGGGCTAGTTAGCCCTTTTTGGAAGACTTACGACGCTCTTCAATGCTGAGGCCGCGCTTACGAATACGGATGCTCTTTGGAGTCACTTCCACAAGCTCGTCGTCGCCAATCCATTCGATTGCTGTTTCGAGTGTGTGGTCAACAGGAGCTGCAAGCTTCGGGCCATCATCATGGCTGTGTGTACGAATGTTGGTCTTTTCTTTGGCGCGTACAGCGTTCACAACCATCTCTTCGCCGCGTGCAGCTTCTCCGATGACCATTCCTTCGTACACCTCAACACCAGGTGCTACGAATAGCTCTCCACGCAGCTGCAAGTTATCAAGCGCATATCCAGTGGTTGAACCAATGCGGTCTGCAATCATGGCTCCACCCAAACGGTGAGGCAATTCGCCTACCCATGGGGTCCAGCCTGCATGCGTTTGATGCAAAAGCGCTGTTCCGCGAGTACTACTCATCAACATGGAACGGAAACCAATGAGACCACGTGATGGTGCTTCAAACGACACAATGGTGCGACCCGGATCTCCAGGGCGAAGATCCGTTACACGACCTTTACGAGGAGCAAGCCCCTGGGTGATGGTGCCCACGTGTTCGTCTGGAACGTCACACGTACCAGCTTCAAGAGGTTCGTGGCGCTTGCCGTTGATTTCTTTTGTGATTACTTCTGGGCGACCTACTTGAAGCTCGAAACCTTCACGACGCATATTCTCGATAAGAACTGCAAGCTGCAATTCGCCTCGTCCAGCAACACTGGTGACATCTGGAGAATCAGTGTCAGCAATTTTGATTGACACGTTTCCAAGAATCTCCTTTTGCAGACGGTCGCGCAAATGGCGACTCGTCACGAACTTTCCTTCGCGGCCTGCATACGGAGACGTGTTTACGCCAAATGCCATGCGAATAACTGGTTCGTCAACTTCTAGGCGTGGCAAAGGAGTTGTCACTGTGAGTGCTGAGATGGTGTCTCCCACTTCAACTTCAGGAATACCAGCCAGAACAAAGAGGTCGCCCGCCGAAATGGATTCAACTTCAGTTCTGCCGATTCCATCGAACACGCTGAGTTGCGCGATACGGCGCTTCAAAGGATTTCCATCGGTGTCTTTACCCCACAAAGCGACTGTGTCGCCCTTTTTCATAACACCGCTATGTACACGACCAATAGCAAGTCGACCGAGGTACTCAGAAGCATCAAGGTTGGTTACAAGTGCTGCAAGCGGCGCAGTCGGGTCACCAGTAGGAGCCGGAACTGTTGTCAAAATAGTGTCAAGTAGACAAGAAAGATCTGCATCTGCTGCAGGCATTCCGATACCAATCATTGCACGACCTTCACGGGCCACTGCTGAGATGACTGGGAAAGACAGTTGATCATCTGAGCTAGCAAGATCAAGGAACAGTTGTTCCACTTCAACCAGAACTTCTTCAGGGCGTGCGTCCTGACGGTCAACTTTGTTGATGACCAAGATGACGGGTAAACCCAGTCCGAGAGCTTTTGAAAGCACATAACGAGTCTGTGGCAATGGACCTTCAGCTGCATCGACCAGAAGAACGATTCCGTCTACGAGAGCAAGTGCTCGTTCTACTTCTCCACCAAAGTCAGCGTGGCCTGGCGTGTCCACGATGTTGATAAGGGTGCTTCCATAATTAATTCGGGCAGCTTTAGCAAGAATCGTGATTCCGCGCTCGCGCTCCTGGTCGTCAGAGTCCATGACTCGGTCGATAACTGCGGCATGGGATGCAAAAGCACCTGTAGACCTCAAAAGAGTGTCCACAAGAGTGGTTTTGCCGTGGTCGACGTGCGCCACTAGGGCAACATTGCGTAAGGAGTTTGTCATGGGGGTATTTCGTTTTCTGTCCGGCTATCCGGATTAATCGATGTCGTCTTCGGAATCGTCTTCGTCTTCGTCGAAGCGCACCCCGTAGCGCTCGGCAATCGCTGCGTACTCATCATCATCGGTAGAACTCACTCGTGGTGAGTCACCAAGACCTAGGTCTGCAGCACTGGGGCCTGCTTGCTTCAATTTCCGCGCTTCTTCAAACCGGCGATGTCGACCTTTTTTCATGGTCGGTCTCCGAACATTTCATTGGCATAAATGCCTACTGGACAACCGAAACGAGTGTACAGGTCGGTGAGACAAAAAGATGACTTTTGCCTCAGGACGGGTCAATATCAACCAGTTTTAGGCCAGATCCTGAAGTTCCTGTAAAGGTCAACGCCTTTCGACCAGCCACGAGGTCCTCGATGTCTGCCCCCACTATGTCTTTTCGCCACCCATGGCGAAGACGCGCGTCTTGTGATCCACTCAGAAGGTCAACAATGTCTTTTCGCGTCGCAAGGAGACCAGCATCAAGATCACTTTGTTTAGCCAGTTCAGTAATCCAGGCTGACACCAGTGTCACTGCAGGCCTCATTGACTTCTCTAGGTCATCTCCATCGCTAGTCGGAAGATTGAGTTCGCCGTCGACAGAATCTGCGACACCAAACTGAATGGCGTCCAGTAACGCCTTTCCATGAACTCCGTTCGCGTGTCTGTTGTCAACTCCCCTGCTCTGCAGCAAATCGTCCGCAGTACGCGGAGCACGTTGGGCAACTCCTAGTACCGCGATATCTGACAAGACATGACGAGGAGGAAGATCAAGATCCATTGCTCGTTCTTCTCGCCATTTAGCGACAGCTCGCGCAACGAAACGTGATTTGCCGCGCAAGGTGCGGACATCCTTGACGCGAAGCCAGGCTTCTTCTGGTGCGTTAGGTCCAGTGGGTTTAGTACGAAGTTCCTCGCAGGCTTCCGCTGCCCATTCCATTCGACCACGTCTTTCAAGATCTGTGAAAATGATGGACGAAAGTTCCGCCAAGTACGCAACGTCAGATGCTGCGTAGCGCAGTTGGTCTGAGGTAAGAGGTCTGCGCAACCAATCAGTAAGTCGATCGCCCTTCGGGACAACAATTTTCAAGAGTGACTGCAAGAGAGATGCAAGCGATGGCTGTGTGTACCCGAGAAAACTCGCACACAATTGAGTATCCAAAATTCTTGAGGGTACAAAACCAACGCTTTGGGTTAACACATCAAGATCTTGTTGCGCAGCGTGAAGCACGCACAAAGAAGGCCCGTCCATCAATGGTCGCATCAAAGTGGCGTCACACGACACGGGATCAATGACACCGAGGCGATCGCCAGTAGCAATTTGAATCAATGCCAATTGTGGAAAGTAGGTCTTTTCACGATGAAACTCAGTGTCCAGGTAATACACGTCCTGTTTCGATGCATACGACACAAACTCCATCAATGCAGAGTTCGTGTCTATCCACTCAAACGAGATCTCAGGACGCTGTGTCACCTGTGGTTACCTCGTGCCCTTCAACGATCCACATTCCGGTTCCGCCAGCAACATTGACAAATGTTGTGCCGTCGAGTGCAGGAATTGTTGACAAGTGGCCACACGCCCGAAGACTGCGTCCACCGGCTTGGCAGATGACGTATACGACTGGTGCAAGAGCACATTCAGTCTCACGGCCAACCAACTCTGACAGAGCAATATTGAGGGCGCCGGGCACATGACCTTCAATGTATTCGTCGACTTCTCGAACGTCGATGACCGTACGCTCAGACAATGCAGCTAGCTCAGATATTGAAATTTCAGAAATTGACATATCTAGATAGTAGTTGTCTCATCTGAAGGGTTCAGATCTGCAAACGAATTTATGTTGCGCACGGCATTGGCCGGTACAGGCACTTCGGCTACGTCAAGCAGTACGGCAGCACGGTGCACTGCACGCTCGTTTCTCTTCCAGACAGATTGCAAAGTTGCGGCGCACTCCTCTTTCGACCACGCGGCACACAACCAATTAAGACGATCAGTGCGCCCAACTGTTGCTTGCGCATCATTAAGGCCTGTAACTAAACTTGAAATAACTGCACTTGTAATAAAGGGCATGTCACATGACAAGACCACTACAGAATCATGATCGGCATGCTTCAATGCTGTGATCACGCCACCGAGTGGCCCTTCTCCTGGGTAGCCATCTTTCCTCCAGGTGCCGGTAATTGTCTTTGCGCGAGCAGCCGTACCGCCAATTATCAGTACCTGAGATGCTCCGGCTTCATGTGCAGCACGTGACACTCGGTTGGCCATTGAGACCCCATCAACTTCATACGTTGCCTTGTCGACGCCCATACGTGAGCTATCGCCGCCAATGAGAATCGCGACCGTGAATTGCTCAACAGACATAATGACAACGCTACGGGCTGTTCGCCATCTATGGTGATGGAATGAACTCCTTATGGGCATCAACCGACATAGAAACCCTCAAAAACCTCGCTTTGGGGCTCTCTGGCGCCTCAATAGTTGTTGGCCTGATCCTGATGAAAGTGGTCTCTTCCATCATTGGAAAGATCGTGTCTTTAGTCATCTTTGTAGCTATTGCCCTGGCTGGCTACTCACAAAGAGCTCAAGTTATCGACTGTGCTAACTCGGTGAAGGCTCAGGCAACTGCAACTGCAACTGCATCAGTTGATACAACCTGCACCTTTTTTGGGCAAGACATAAAAGTCAAAGTTCCTCAGCCCTCGCAATGAGGTAGCACCAACTCTTTGACAAACTCCGATGGGTGCGTCATCGGCGCACTATGGGCAGCATCTTTCAGTTCAACCAATTGTCCATTGGCTAAATTTTTCGCAAGCCACCTGGCTCCATCTGCGTGATGTTTCATTCCGAGAGAACCATAACCACACAGCACCGGGCAAGTAATTGTCTCTGCATACCACGGGGCCTTGCTTCGTAGTGCTGTCAGTTCTCCTACTAACGCAGCACCTTCCCGTCTGCGCTCTTGTCTGGTTCTTTCAGGCAGCGCTTCCCATCGTTTGTTACCAATTAGTCGAATCATGAAGTTCTGAGCTGCATCGGCTTCTGACGAAGCGACTGCCATTGCACCAGCAGTCGTTCCCGGCCACCATTCCATCCATGACAAAGGAGTTTCGTACGTACTTGCTCCAATCACTTGAGTGGCAAGGCGCGCAGCCGCTGCCAACGCTATATTTCCGCCAAATGAGTGACCAATCAACACTGATTTCCTGTTCCCGATTAACCCAACTAGATCGTCTACTTGATCATCAACAGTGAATGGACCTGCATGAGGCCACGATCGTGCGTACCCTCGCCTGTCGTAACGCAACACTCGATGGTCACCCTGTAAATGGCGAGCAAGTAGCGCCATTCCGCCACTTCGGTCGAGGGAACCATGAATAAGGACGATGAGTAATTCAGAGTCGGGACCGGTTTCAGCGGAGAATATTGACGACTCATTCAGTCGATGATGCTGCTCACGAGCCACTTCCCTATCCTTTCATAGTTGTGGAACTAATTCTTGTGCGTCATGGCCTCCCAGTGAGGAAAGAAAATACCGATGGACCAGCTGACCCTGAACTATCAATCGACGGGCATGCCCAGGCAGCACTTTTTGCTGCGTACATAATGTCCGAAAATGTCGATGCAATTTACTCAAGTCCCCTTCGTCGCGCCGTGCAAACAGCAGAACCGTTATCAGCAGCTATCGGTATAGATCCGATACTGGTTCCGGGTATTGCTGAGTGGGACCAACATTCGAATGAGTACATACCTGTTGAAGAACTCAAGGCTGCAAATGATCCTCGTTGGTTAGAAATGGCCAAGGGCGGTTTCAGTTCAGACGAGATTCCTGAAGATTTTCATAACCGCGTTCTTGCAGCTATTGAAGACATCATCTCAAAACATCGTGGAGACACAGTTGTCGTGACATGTCATGGCGGAGTAATCAATGATTACCTGTCTCACATCCTTGGGATTTCAAACTCTCAGTTCTTCTACCCGAACTACACCTCCATACATCGCATCGCTGCGTCTTCCTCCGGGCATCGAAGCATTCTTTCCATAAATGAGACATCGCATCTCCGCGGTTCAGGTTTACCAACGGGTCTTTTCCATGCCTGAAACATCAATTGGTTCGCTCCTTCAATGGTTGGATAAGTGCCCAACACCTTTCCATGTCGTGGAGACGGCAGCAGTAACTCTCGATGCAGCAGGATTCACTAAAACCACACAATTAGGCAATGAGATTGCAAACCTTGGTTACCTGGCCATTGACGGCTGCATCGTCGCATGGAGGCTCGGCTCTTCCAACGGAGCATTAAGAATCATTGGCGCACATACAGACTCTCCCAATCTGCGAGTGTTGCCCCACGCAGATATTCACCAACTCGGTTGGTCACAATTAGCGATAGAAATTTATGGAGGAGTACTCCTTAATTCGTGGCTAGACAGAGACCTCGGTATTGCAGGACGTGTTATTGATTCACATGGTGCAGCCCATTTGTTCTCGGCGCCTCAGCCTCTTGCTCGTATTCCACAATTAGCAATTCATCTTGATAGAGAAATTGGCGACAAGGGGCTTCATCTCGACCGTCATCAACACATGACACCCGTATGGGGTTCAACAAAGCAGTCATTCGCTGAATGGGTAAAAAGAACTTCAGGTGTTACAGATGTATCTGCTTTCGACGCTCAACTATTCGATATTTCTCATGCAACACTCTTGGGTGCCGATGAATCGCTAGTGGCGAGTGGCCGTTTAGACAACCAAGCGTCCTGTTGGAGCGCAATTGAAGCGCTACGCAATGCCCCAGAATCAGAGCACACTTCAATACTCGTTCTCAACGACCATGAAGAAGTGGGAAGCAACAGCTCTACGGGGGCTGCTGGTCCCATGCTTGCAAACGTTGTTTCCCGTATCGCGTCGCAACACGGTCTGAGTGAAGGCAAACAGTTTGATCGTCTCGCATCTTCATGGTGCTTGTCAGCTGACAATGCTCATGCAATACATCCGAACTATGCAGAGCGCCATGAACCACGACATGCACCGCTGATCAACCATGGTCCTGCTGTAAAAGTGAACGGTAACCAAAGGTATGCAACCTCCGCGCGCGGTCTAGCGCATATTCGATCCATCGCAGAATCCAATGGTATTCCTCTTCAGACTTTTGCGTCGCGAAACAACGTTCCTTGTGGTTCAACAATCGGGCCAATCACAGCTACACAACTGGGCATTGAAGCTATCGACATCGGAATTCCGCAATTGTCAATGCATTCAGCCAGAGAAATGTGTGGTGCTAGCGACCCATTGCATATGGTTTCGCTTATGAGCGCATTCTTACAGCGTTAACTATCAGTAATTATTTGGGCTACCAGCTAGACGCTGTGCCTCATCGAACAATCGTTGCAATTCATCTGACAAATTGGAACTCAGATCTTTCAATGCAGACCGTGGCAACCGCTCAGTTCCATTCAACACTGTCTGAATTGGCTTACCGATGACTACAACACATTTGCGTGGATAGATCATCTTTGAGCCTTTAGGCATGACGCGCTCTGAGCCGCCTATTCCCACGGGAATTATTGGCACTCCGGCTTTAGCTGCAACATACGTTGCACCATCAAACAGTGGGTGTACCACTGGCCCACTCTGTCTGGTTCCCTCAGGAAAAAGCACCAATGGTTCTCCCGCTTCAAGAACCGCCACACATCGACGCAGCGCTTCACGATCTGCTGTGCCTCTACTTACTGGAAAAGCTCCAAGAGCCGAAATGATCCATCCAATGGGTCCGAATTTCCAAATGGTGTCCTTACCCATGAAGCGCATCCGACGAGATGTAACGGCAGCTGCCAGAGGCGTATCAATATTCGATCGATGAATGGGTGCCAGAAGGAATGCTCCGGACTTTGGAATGTTTTCTTTGCCGATAATGGTTGTGCGCGTGTAGGACACACACACGAATACCACGAAGCCACGTAACAGTCTGTAAAAAAGCCGACTAAGGAAACTCTGGCCAGCCATAAATGTGTCTACTTCAGCCATGATCAACTCTTTCGAAATGAGAAACAATCTCGGCTACGACCTCTTCAATGGTTCTGTTGCTGGAATCAACAATGACCGAACCCTCAGATGGACGCAATGGCGAATCGAGCCTGGTGGAATCAAGGTGGTCACGTTCTGCAATGCTTGCCGCCACCGCCTCTATGTCTCCCCCTGTTTGGCCTACACGACGTTCGGCGCGCACTTGCGGAGATGCAGTGAGGAACACTTTCAGAATTGCATCAGGAAAAACGACTGTTCCGATGTCACGGCCCTCCACAACTCCACCTTGTTGAGCTTGTATCCATCGGCGTTGCTGTTCTCTCATGGCATCGCGTACAGGAGTATGAGCAGCAATGACGCTGACGATGGCGTTGATTTCACTGGAACGAATTTCAGAGGAGACATCAACGCCATTCAACTTCGCAGCATCGCGTTCGATGACAACAGAGACTTCGCGAGCAATCTTGCCAACAGCATCGGCGTCGTTGGGGTCAGTCGCAGTGTTCTGAACTTCTAACGCCACACAGCGGTACATGGCTCCTGTATCGAGATAACGAAGCCCAGTTGCTGTAGAAACTTGGCGTGCAACAGTTGATTTACCGGCCCCGGCCGGACCATCAATCGCAATGACGCGCACGATTACCAACTAGTGCCGAGTGGTCGACCTTCGTCGTATCCGGCTGCGCTTTGAACTCCGACAACGGCACGTTCATGGAACTCTTCAATACTTGAGGCGCCTGCATACGTGCACGCGGAACGAAGTCCGGCCACGATCTGGTCGATGATGTCTTCAACGCCAGGGCGCACGGGGTCGAGGTACATACGAGAAGTACTAATGCCCTCTTCGAAAAGTTCCTTCTTCGCTCTCTCGATAGCAGTCTCGGCGCGTGTGCGGTTTTTAACGGCGCGATTAGAGGCCATTCCGAAGCTCTCTTTGTACAAACGACCTTCGGTATCACGCAACGTATCAGCGGCTGATTCGTAGGTTCCTGCGAGCCACGAACCAAACATCACGTTGGCAGCACCTGCAGCTACAGCGAGAGCCACATCACGAGGGAAACGAACGCCGCCGTCGGCCCACACATGTTTGCCCATTGAGCGGGCCATTTCTGCGCTTTCAAGCACTGCGCTGAATTGCGGACGACCAACGCCGGTCATCATTCGGGTGGTGCACATTGCGCCAGGGCCAACGCCAACTTTGACTATGTCGGCGCCTGCATTCAATAAGTCGCGCGTTCCTTCACGAGTAACTACGTTTCCTGCAACGATCGTTGTGGTGGGTGCTACCGCGCGCACTGCCTCAATCGCACGCAACATACGGTCCTGGTGACCATGTGCAGTATCAATAACAAGAACATCAACTCCGAGTGCCACTAATGCTTTAGCGCGCTTGGCTGGATCGGCATTGATGCCAACAGCAACAGACGTTAAAAACTGACCATGTGCGTTAGTTGCCGGAGCATAAATAGTGCTACGTAGAGCACCCTTGCGAGTAATTGCACCAACAAGAATGCCGTTCTTATCGACAACGGGTGCGAACGACAATCGTTGATCAATCAATTTGTCGTGGATGTCTGCGACTGGCATTGAATCTGTAAAGCACACCATGTCGAGGTTCATGACGTTCTTTAACTGTGTAAAACGGTCGAATCCAACAGCGTCGTATTCTGTGAACACGCCCACAGGACGATTATCGGTGTCGACCACAATGACCGCGCCATGTGAACGCTTGTGGATCAGACTCAGCGCTTCGCCCACGGTGTCTTCTGGCGCAAGGGTGATGGGGGTCTCGAAAATTGGGTGTCTTGACTTAACATGTTCAACAACCATTTCAATGATGTCGAGCGGAATGTCTTGCGGCAGAACAACTAGTCCACCACGACGTGCAACGGTTTCGGCCATACGACGACCAGCAATAGCGGTCATGTTGGCAACGACGATGGGCACATTGGTGCCTACCTGATCAGGGGTGCTGAGGTTTACGTCAAAACGCGATGACACCGAGGACTTGCTCGGGACCATGAACACATCGTTATAGGTCAAATCGTGGGCTGGGAGATCATGTAAGAACCGCATAGGGCATGACGAGACTACCGTGTAGGCAT
>JBILOM010000166.1:0-4257 GCA_044374495.1 Ilumatobacteraceae bacterium
AAGAAAAAAATGCCAAGCCCCGCTGGTGGCGACGCAAGAAGTCCTAAGAGAAAAATCACATGAACGCAACCCCCGCAATAGTCATGCCAAGCGCTGACGAAGAAATCTGGCGCTACAGCCGCATCGCCGAACTCGATATGTCCGCATATAAGCACGGGCATTTGCGCACCGAAACTGTCGGTGCCGATTCAGTTCGCGTCTCAGAATCATTGGTCGGCGTTGCCATGACGTCGAACCCAGACATTTTCGCTGAACTCAACGGCACTAATGCTGACGTGATCTCACTACGCATTCCAAAGGGTGTTGTTGTTGAAGGCGCAATTCATATCGTTCATCACCTCGAAGCAGACGGTGTCGTTGCGTATCCTCGCCTCGTCATTGATGCTGAAGAGAACTCTGAAGTCACCGTTATTGAGACCTTTATCTCAAACGACAACATTCATTCGCTTGTGGTGCCAGTTCTTGAAGTGCGCACAGGCAAATCAGCTCGCGTGAACTACCTCACCATCAACCAACTCGGTCTCAACACATGGCAGATCGGTCATCAGCAGTCAGCTGGTCATCGTGACTCAACAACCCGCCTTGCAACAGTTGCCCTCGGTGGCGACTACGCCCGTATGCGTACCGAAGTTCGTCTTGTAGAACAAGGTGCATCAGCACAGCAAGTGGCTCTGTATTTCGCAGGTGGCACACAAATGCATGACTTCCGCACATTGCAGATTCATGAAGCACCACGCACCCACAGTGACCTCTTGTTCAAAGGTGCCGTACGTGACACCGCTCGCAGTGTGTACACCGGCCTGATCCACATCAAGCCAAACGCTGCACACTCGCAGGCATTTCAGACGAACCGTAACCTCACGCTTAGTGAAGGCGCATGGGCTGAAAGTGTGCCAAACCTTGAAATTGAAACCAATGAAGTGAAGTGCAGTCATGCAAGCACTGTTGGTTCAGTAGATCAAGAGCAGAAGTTCTACTTGGAAAGCCGCGGAGTACCGCCAGAAATTGCGGAACGTCTCATTGTGTTCGGGTTCTTCAACGAAGTTATTGATCGTTTGCCAAAGTTTGCCGACGTCGAGATGTTGCGCACCGCTGTAAACCACAAACTCAACCCAGAAAACGAAGTGGCATCATGACCGTTGTCGCAAAATTCTCCGAACTCGAATCAGGCACTGCCCACAAGGTCATGGTCGACGGAGTTCCAGTAGCAGTTGTCCGTATTGAAGACGAAGTGTTTGCAATTGCCGACACTTGCAGTCATGCTGACATTTCATTGTCGCTTGGCATGGTGTGGTGCGAAACCAAACAAATCGAATGCATCAAACACGGAAGCGCCTTCAACCTGGTTACAGGCCAACCCGATACGTTTCCTGCCACTCAACCAGTTGCTGTCTATTCAGCAAAAGTTGTCAATGACGAAGTCATTGTTGAATCATCAAAGGCGAAGTCATGAGCACTCTTGAAATCAAAGGCCTTCGCGCCGAAGTTGCTGGCAAAGAAATCTTGCAAGGCATTGACCTTGTTGTGAAGTCTGGCGAAGTACACGCCATCATGGGGCCAAACGGTGCTGGTAAGTCCACATTGTCTGCAGTCATCATGGGTAAGCCTGGCTACAAGGTTCTTGCAGGCTCCGTCACTCTCGACGGCGTCGACATGCTTGCGTTGCCAACATGGGAACGTGCCATTGCTGGCTTGCACCTAGTCATGCAGTACCCAACTGAAGTCCCTGGAGTTCACGCTGACCAAGTAATGGCAGAAGCTCTTACTGCACGTCACCGCGGTACTGAAGGTATGGCTGCTCGCATTACGCAAGAAGCTCTACGCATCAACATGGACCCTGAACTTGTTACCCGTGCACTGAACGTTGACCTTTCTGGTGGCGAAAAGAAACGCAACGAAACAATGCAACTCGGAGTACTCGAGCCAAAGTTTGCAATTCTTGACGAACTTGACTCTGGTCTCGACATCGACGCACTGCGCGACTGCGCTCGCCGCGTTGAAGCAGCAACGCACGAAAGCAATCTCGGAGTACTGGCTATTACTCACTACGTTCGTTTGTTTGAAGAACTGAAGCCAGATGTTGTGCACATCATGGTCTCAGGCCGCATTGTTGCCAGTGGTGGCGCAGAACTTGCCGACCAATTGGAAATTGACGGCTACGCAGCCTTCGTATGAGCGATGTCGTTGTACCGAATGGCTGGCGCCATGAGGACAATGCATTACGTCGTGAATTCATATTCGCTAATTTTGCTGAGGCCTTTGCCTTCATGACATCAGTTGCGGACATGGCAGAAGCAGTTGATCATCATCCTGATTGGTCAAATAGCTACAACAAAGTTGCAATCGCTCTCACTTCTCACGACAAAGGTCGTGTAACTCAGCGTGATTCTTCACTAGCGGAGCAGATCAACTCTCTCGTCTAAGGTGACCTTCGGAACGGGGGCTCCATGTCGCAGACTGCAACACGCGTATATCTAGGCAAGAAAGACGCCTTCCCAGGCTGGTGGGTCGCCGGTGGATGCTTCACGATTCTCTTTTTCAGTTCAGCCCTCGGCTTTTACGGAATGTCCGTGTATCTCAATGCATTTTCGAAAGAACTTGGCTGGAAGATCTCATCTCTCTCCATAGCAACGACGTTCTTCTTCTTAGTCGGCGGAATCTGCAATGTTTTTGTTGCTCGACTGATTGCAAAATTTGATGTTCGTATTCTCATTTACGCTGGCGCAGTTGTTGGTGCAGGTTCTTTGTACATGTTGGGTCATGTCTCAGAGAAGTGGCATCTCTTCGTTGTCTACGGAGTATTCGCAGTTGCATGGTCGTGCAGTGGTTTAACAACAGCAACCACCGTTGTTACTCGTTGGTTCCACACAAAACGTGCATCAGGAATCGCCGCAGCATCTTCAGGGCTCTCCATGGGCGGTGTTGTTCTGACACCGATCATCAAGAAGTTGATTGACGCAAAAGAGATGAGCGGGGCAAGCCCGTACCTTGCGCTCATTTGGTTCGTCGGTATGGTTGTTCCTGCGTACTTACTGATTCGTCCTGATCCATTGGCGTTGAACTGGATGCCAGACGGTCAACCAAAACCAGAGAACCACATTTCTGAATTGCCGGGTGTTTCATTGGCTGACGCAACACGCACCAAGTTCTTTTGGGTGGTCACAATTGGGTATGTCCTGGTCATGGGTAGCCAGGTCGGTGCTATTCAACAGATCGTGAAACTTGTAGAAGAACGCACGTCTCCTGGCACAGCAGCTCTTGCTACGTCGGTGTTGTCGGGCGCAAGCGTGGTGTTCCGTCTTGTTGGCGGCCGCATTATTCCGAAGTTTCCATTAGCAAAGTTCATGGTGTTTATTGCTGTCATGCAAGGCATCGCAATCATTCTGATTGGACAAATGGAAAGCACCATTCCACTGATGCTCGCCATCGGCCTCTTCGGAGCAATGGTTGGCAACGTTCTCATGATGCAGTCGTTACTTCTTGCGCAGCGTTTTGGCGTTAAGGACTACCCACGCATCTCTGCTCGTTCAGGATTGGTGTCTCTCACCGGAACTGCAATTGGACCAATTCTCATTGGCACTATTCGAGATTCATCAGGCGGGTACACCGTGCCGTATTTGGTTGCCGGTTGTATTTCACTTATCGGTGCACTGATCTTTACAACCAGCGGCCCTGCTGAAGTAGCTGACTAGAAAGTCATTGCCCGCAAACGACGAATGCGTTCGTCTGTTGCGGGGTGAGTTGAAAACAAGCGAGACACGTTCACTCCACTGCCGCGACGAGCGTGCATTTCAGCAAGAGGATTATGAATATATGCCTGAGCTTGCGCGGGGGCAACAGCCATCGGAGATGACTTTGCGAGTACTTCAATCTTTTCTAATGCAGTAGCAAGAGTTTGGCCAGTGCCAAGAAGTTCTGCGGCACCACGGTCTGCTTCGAATTCACGACTACGAGAAATAGCCATTTGCATCAGACCTGCTGCCATTGGTGCAACGAGCGAAATGAGCAGAATGGCCAACGGATTAGCCCTATCTTCATCATTACGACCACCACCGCCACTAAACATGCTGGCAAACATGGCCATCTGTGCAATTGATGAGATCGCAGTTGCAATTGCCGCAGCGACTGACCCAATCAGAATGTCTCTATTGCGCACATGCATCAGCTCGTGCGCCATCACGCCTTCAACTTCTTCACGTGTCATTGATTGCAAGAGCCCTGTTGTTGCACACACCACTGCTTTGTTTGGTCCGCGCC
>JBILOM010000156.1:0-4235 GCA_044374495.1 Ilumatobacteraceae bacterium
GGGGCCCTGCGAGCATTACGGGGTGCAAACGGCTGTCCCTGAGAAACGTTCAATTGAAAACAATCTCACACGGGTAGACAAGGTTTTTCAAGCCTTGGTCACGTTAGGAGCTTTTGTCTCAATGGTGGTTCTTGCAGCCATCGGTGGATTTTTGCTGTATCGAGGTTTTGAAATCTTTAAGGACTTCGGTTTTTCGTTCATCACTGGTTCTAAGTGGGACATTGGAAATCCCGAAGACACCAGTACAGCGATTCTTGGTATCGGTGCAATGCTCTTCGGGTCAGTCATCACGGCCATCATCGCAGTTGTAATTTCTGTGCCTTTCGCTGTTGCAACCGCACTATTAATTGAGTTCTATGTTCCTGGTTGGATTAAGACAGTTCTTGTTTCTATCCTCGATCTAGTAGCTGCGCTGCCGTCGGTTGTATTCGGTATCTGGGGTTATGCAGTTCTCCTTCCTTTGGTGGAAGATTGGTCGGTGACAATCGAGCACTATCTGGGTTGGATTCCGATCTTTAATGTTCCATCTGGAATTTTTGGTCGTTCACCGTTTCTTGCCGGTCTGCTCTTGGGCCTCATGATTGTTCCGATCATCACATCAGTTGCACGTGAGGTGTACAGCCAAGCTCCACGTGATCTCATAGACGCTGCATCGGCTCTGGGTGGCACTCGTTGGGGCGCACTGCGTGCCGTGGTGCTGCCGTTTGGACGAAGTGGCCTTGTTGGCGGAACGATGTTGGGCCTTGGTCGAGCCTTAGGTGAGACCGTCGCTGTCTACCTGACACTGAATCTGGTTTTCGAAGTCAATTTTAAAATCCTTGCGAGTGCCGGTGGCAACGTCGCATCCCTCATTGCAACAAAGTTTGGTGAAGCGACTGACTATGAACTGAAGGCTCTGATGGCAGCTGGTCTTGTTCTATTCCTGGTGACATTGCTCGTCAACTTTGGAGCAACGATGATTGTCAATAAGTCGAGGAAAATTGTATGAGTGTTGCGGTTGAGACAATGGCGCCAGTCCCTACGAGGCCATGGAGAAATTCAAAAGCTACGGGTGTGCGTAATCTACTGGCCATCGCGCTGGCGCTGATATGCGGTGCGGCCATAAACCAAGTCACTGGATTAAGTGGCTTCTTAGGCCTCTTTATCGGTACAGCTTTCCTTTTTCCGGTATTTGTTGCCGTTGCTAATGCCAAAAGGGGTGCAAATGTGGTCACGGATCGCATCGCTTCTGCGGTAATTGCAGTTGGATTCATTGCAGTGACTATTCCTTGGTTGTCTATCTTCATCACGGTATTTCAAAAAGGTTCTGAGGCATTCCACTCCTCATATCTCACTGATGACATGAGAATCACTCCATCTGGTGATGATTTGCAGTACGGCGGAATTGCTCATGCAATTATTGGGACACTGTTGATGGTTCTCGTTGCGACGGTCATCTCTGTGCCGTTTGGAATCATTGCTGCTGTCTACATCGTTGAAGTCAAGGGGCGCTTTGCCGGACTCATCAGATTCCTGGTTCAAGCAATGAGTGGAGTGCCATCCATTGTCGCTGGTCTGTTCGTATATTCAACGGTCGTTGTTCTCTTTGGCGGTTTCAGTGCCTGGGCCGGAGCTGTTGCGTTGAGCATTCTTATGCTTCCAACAGTTGCACGTACTTCAGAGGAAGTATTGAAGTTGGTATCGGTTGATCTGCGTACGTCAAGCGCCGCACTTGGTGCAACTCAGGCTCGCACAGTATTCACCGTCGTAATTCCAACAGTGGCGTCAGGGTTAATCACTGCCGCTGTACTTGGCGTGGCGAGAGTCGTGGGTGAGACCGCCCCGCTGATTCTCACATCCTCATATTTTGTTGCAACAAGTACGAACCTGAACGATCCAATTGCAAGTTTGCCGATTTACATTTTCTCAAGTCTCGGGTTGGGCGATCAAAATGCCACTGCTCGTGCTTGGGGTGGCGCTCTAGTGCTTCTCGGAATGGTCTTTTTCTTCTTCCTCCTCACTCGAATCTTCAGTTCCCGAATCAAGCGAAAGTAATATGATGGATAACAATCAAATTGATAGCCAAATTAGCGAAACAACTCGCCCCCACATCACAGCGAAGGTCGAGATTCCGGAGCAACGAAGTAAACTACACACTGAAGATTTGCAGGTCGACAAAATGGTGAAGTCAGAATCAGGACTTGAAACACGAAATGTACATGCGTGGTTTGACAAGCATCATGCGTTAGCAGACATCTCGTTGCATTTCCCAAAGAACACAGTGACAGGACTCATCGGCCCCTCTGGTTGCGGTAAGTCAACTTTCCTTCGACTTCTCAATCGCATGCATGAATTCATCCCAAGGGCTGCAATGGCCGGCGAAGTTCTCTTCGCTGGCAATGACATTTATGCTCCGGGTGTTAACCCGATTGATATTCGTCGCCGAATCGGAATGGTGTTTCAGAAACCAAACCCATTTCCTGCGATGAACATTGGTGAGAACGTCGTGGCCGGGTTGAAGTTGTCACGTGTCAAGACATCAAACAAAGATGCACTAATCGAAGACTGCCTTACGCGAGCCGGGCTCTGGAAAGAAGTCAAAGACAGGCTCGGTTCAGCTGGTGGGTCGCTTTCGGGTGGCCAGCAGCAGCGTTTGTGTATCGCACGCGCGTTGGCACTGAACCCTGAGGTGTTGTTATTAGATGAGCCGTGCTCAGCACTTGATCCGGGCTCAACACTTCGAGTGGAAGAAACCATTGTTCAGTTGTCAGCCACAATGACCATCGTCATTGTTACCCACAACATGCAACAAGCCGCTCGTGTCAGTGATTATTGTGCCTTCTTCCTTTCAGACGGTGGCCCAGGTCAACTTGTTGAAGCTGACCTCACTACAAACATCTTCTCAAACCCATCTGATACACGGACCGCTGATTACGTGCAAGGCCGCTTCGGCTGACCTCAGTTAACTCATTGTTAATCTTCCGTACCCTCGTGGTTTGGTAGATCGATACATTCCTGTCAGAAGGCCTTCTTATGCTCTGCGGAGGCAATAAGTAATGCCCTTTCTAAACAGGAGAAAAAATGAAATTACGACAGAAGGCTGCAATAGCAATTGCGGCAATCTCACTTGCAAGTGTTACTGGCGTAGGCCCAGCTAATGCTGCATCAATCGGTGGCGGCGGAGCTAGCTTCCTTGCCAACATGATGGATATCTGCGCAGCGCAGTACAACCGCAACACCCAGTCGAACACCGCATCAGATATTGTCACTTATGCATCAGTCGGCTCCAGTTCCGGAAAGAGCGGCTTCCAAAAGGGCACATACTTGTTCGGTGGATCTGAGTCCGCCTACAGCGCTGGAACCGCTCCAGCAGACTTGGTTTACGTCCCACTTGTTGGTGGTGCAATTGCAATCGGTTACCGCCTCGACGGAATTTCACCTGCAGGCGCAACTGTGCGTCTCCCAAGTGAAGTAGTCGCAAAGATTTTTGCCGGCCAAATCAAAAACTGGAATGACCCACTTATTGCTGCAGCAAACAAGGCAACAACAGTTGCCAAGAAGCTGAAGGCAACCCAGGATGGCGTAACAGTTTCTGTTGCAAAGAAAGCATCTAACGTGCAGTTCGCAATGTCAATGACACCAGCGGCTGCAAAGAAGTACAAGAACGCAAAGGTCACCATTTCAGCAGCAGTGCTTGGTGGAGAATCAAAGAGCATCTACTCTGCAAAATCAGCTGCAAAGCTTTCCAAGACAGCTTCATATGCTGCGAACACCGTGTACACAGTGAAGGCCGGCAAGACTCTTGTTGGAACCCTTGCAGTGGAAACTGTAAAAGATGGTGAGACAATCACGTTCCCAGATCAAGCAATCCGCGTTGTGCATCGTAGTGATGGTTCAGGTACCACGAACAACTTCATCAACTATTTGAACAAGTCGTACCCTGCAATCTGGACAAAAGTAACTAGTGACACTTTCTCAAGTGGATTTCCTACAACAGTTCCTACAGACGGTTCATTCCAGTCTGCAAAGGGCAACGAAGGACTTGCTAACTATGTACGTGACAACAATGGTTCAATCACATACGCCGAATTGTCATACCTTGAAGAGCGTGGCGTAAAAGCTGCTGCAGTAAGCAACCCAGCTGGCAAGTATGTTTTGCCATCAGCAGTTTCTTCAGCAGTGTGGCTTGATGCCGCTGCTGTTGATGCAGCTGGTCTTGTAACTCAGGACTTCGCAGCAAAAGCTGCAGATGCGTA
>JBILOM010000022.1:0-14357 GCA_044374495.1 Ilumatobacteraceae bacterium
GCCAGGTGAACCATCGTGGCCGTCACCGTGGGGCGACGGTAGGCCTGGCTGGCACAGTGAATGTGTTGTGATGAGTCTTGATCTTCTCGGTGAAGGGTTTGATCTTCATTGCGGTGGTGCAGACCTGCGTTTCCCGCACCATGAAAATGAACGAGCACAAGCTGTCGCATTAGGCAAGACATTTGCCAATCATTGGATGCACAACGGCTTCGTTGTTGATATTGAAGGCGAAAAAATGTCCAAGAGTCTCGGCAATGTGCTGAATCTCATTGATCTTCTTGAAAAGTATGACCCGCGCGCGTATCGCATGTTGTTGCTGCAAACGCACTACCGCTCACCAACACGTGTCGGCCAAGAAAACATTGATGCGTGTGTTTCTGCGCTTGCAGGTCTTGATTCTTTCGCCGCTCGCACATCAGCTCACAGCAACGGGACGCCTGACCCAACAATTATGGATCAGTTCACCACAGCGATGGACGATGATCTCGATACAACAACTGTGATGGCGTTGGTATTTGATTCTGTTCGTCGGGCCAATACGGCTATGGATACTGGCGATGTTGCAACCGTTTCATCAGTTCGTGCAGCAGTAGTTGAAATACTCGGCGCACTTGGTCTTGAACTTTCATTAGGCGACGACATAGATGCAGACATCGTTGCGAAAGGTGTTGCTCTTGATGCAGCACGAACCGCAAAAGATTTTGCAGCAGCAGACGCATTGCGCGATGAACTGCAGTCCCTCGGCTATGTTGTCGAGACATCGAAAGACGGGACGCGCATCCGACGTGGCTAAGAAAGAACGCACGCCCATGCCGGCGGGCTATTGGATAATTTGGACCACCGTTGCACTTGACCTCGTCGGTTTCGGCATTATCGTGCCCATCTTGGGCCGTTATGCAGAACGATTCGGCGCAAATGGATTACAAGTTGGCCTGATGTTCGCATCGTTCTCTGTTGCGCAGATGGTGTTTGCCCCCATTCTCGGGCGTATCTCAGACAAGGTTGGTCGCAAGCCAGTCATTGTGTTCTCTCTCATTGGTACGGCAGTCGGCAGCTTTGTCACCGGCGCTGCTGGTGCACTGTGGGTTCTTTTCCTTGGTCGAATTCTTGATGGCGCCTCAGGTGCAAGCGTTGCGGTTGCTCAAGGAGCCGTGGCGGATATCGCACCGCCTGAACAACGTGCTCGTCTCATGGGAATGTTGGGCGCTGCATTCGGTGTGGGCTTTGTTGTTGGGCCAGCGCTTGGTGGACTTGCTGCACTTGGTGGCCCACACGTGCCGTTTTACTTGGCTGGCACTATCGCCGCAGTCAACGCGGTTGCCGCAATAATTCGATTGCCAGAAACTAAACCGGACACTTCACACATCACAGAGAAGCATCAACGCGGAACAGCATTGTCGCCAGCCTTGAAGCGTTTCGCCCTTGTCGGTTTTCTTTCAATGCTGGGTTTTGCGGGGTTTGAAGCGACGTTCTCGATTTGGGGTGAAAAGCAGTTCGGTTTTACTGAAGGATCCGCATCGATTGTGTTTGTGTTTGTCGGTGTCACTCTGGTTGCCGTTCAAGGTGGACTCATCGGGCCTCTTACGCAAAGACTTGGTTCGCGAAAGCTGCTTCGCATTGGCCTATCACTCGTGGCAATGGGACTTCTCTTGCTTGGTCTTTCCAATACATGGCCGTTGTTGTTTGTTGCATTGTTTTTGTTATCGCTCGGACAAGGCATGTCTGGCCCATCAGGCAGTGCGTTGGTCGCTGAACTTGCACCAGTGGAACGCCGCGGCGAAGCAATCGGATATCAACAGAGCACCGCTGCATTTGGTCGTGTTGCTGGCCCAGTAATGGCCGGAGCATTATTTGATCATGTCGGAATAAGTGCACCATTCTTCGTGAGTGGCGTTCTGATTCTCTGCGCAGTGGGCTCCGTATGGAGCATCACCCGCGCAGCTCTTACTACGCCTTAATCAGGTCGGCAATCTCATCGACTAGTTCCCGAGTACCCGCAATAATTCCGCTCCAGCGCTTGGAAAGATCTGGGTCAAAAGTAAACGGACGATCATGAAGATCGCGTACGTGGCCACCTGATTTTTCAACGATGAGAGAAATGGCTGCTAAGTCGACAATGCGATGAATATCGCCACCCGGGTCACAGAACGCATCGATTGCTCCGTCGGCTACCAGTGCACCTTCGATGACTGAACTGCCAAGTATCCGCATTCGTTCTGCACGTTGCGCAAGGGCAGACCAAGCCGTCCATGTGATCGGCCGAGGGCGAAGCATGGATAGTGATGCCCCGTCGACGGTCGTGCGGGTTGAAACGCGAGAGACAATGGCATCGTCTTTGTGTGCAGATCGCGCGTAATTGGTGCCCAGCCATGTGATGAGAGCCTCTTCCACCACTTCGTTTCGAACAATCGCAGCGGAGAATGCAGAGATTGGAACTCCGGCAGCAGAGTTTGCAGTTCCATCAACAGGGTCTATAACGACGGTGATGTGTGATCCACGATCAATCCAGCCGACTTCTTCGGAGAGGACGTTGTGTCCTTCTCGCTCAATGATCTCAAGTACAGGGCGTTCGATGTATGCATCGAGAAACATGGTGGGTGTTCCGTCGCCACCAAGACCGATGTCTTGACTGCGTTGGGCCGCTGTCATTGTGTTCATTGCATGTACATACGCATTGTCCGCAGCAATAGCCATCTCTCGCAAAAATTGTGAAAACTCATTCATCTCAGACGCCTTGCATTGCAAGACTTTGAAGCGGTGATCCGTTTGCTCGCCACACACCGAGCACCGAAGGAAGGTTTCCATTGAAACGGCACACAACTACATCAGCGACAAGACCTACTTCAAGGCGACCACGGTCGGTAATGCCTACAGTTTCAGCTGGTCCGTATGTCACTAGTCGTGCTGCTTCGGGAAGTGTGCATGTGCCGTTCTTGACCAAAGTTCCAACAGCGCCGAGCATTGCGAATGGCAAATAGTCAGAAGACAGGCCATCACACAGACCAAGAGAAATCAGTTCAGTGGCAGAAACATTTCCGCTGTGGCTTGAACCGCGTAACGCATTTGGCGCACCACATACTGTTCGCATGCCTGCTGCCCGCGCAGCGGTAGCGGCCTCAACTGACGTAGGAAATTCTGCAATAGAGGCGTTCCAAGTCACGGCTTCGGCCACATCTTCCGGAGTTGCCGGATCATGAGCCATCAAAGTGATGTTTCCCAATGCTGCTTGCTCTGTTAACCAGGGGAGCGCCAATTCCTTATTGTGTCGAACAGCTTCACGCTCAATGAGAATCTGATCAACATGAGCTACTGCTTCTTCACGAGTCATATTGCGTGATCCCATAATCCAGTTTTCTAGGTACGTGCGATCACGGTATTGGCCTTGACCAGGTGTGTGATCTTCAAAGCTCACTAATGGTTTGGCATCTATCTGGCGGTCTGATTCGATTCGTGCGCACAAAGCATTGAACCCATCAGCATCACGCGCATCAAGGCGATACAGCACGCGATGGTTCATCATGACAGCGGGGGAAGACGAGTACTCATGAATAATGTCGACATAGGCGTTGGCTGATTCCACGGTTCGATTGCCATCGTTCTCAAATCCAATTCCGTGGAAAAGTGTCGTCACTCCAGCGGCACGAACTTTGGCTTCGAACGATTGAATACTGAAATCGAGCGGGAGGCGAACACTGGGTCGAGGCCGTGGCTCCATTTCAAATCCGTCGCTATGTGAATCAATAACCCCGGGCATACAGATTGCGCCTTGAGCGTTTACGTATCTCTCGGTTGCCGCACCATTCTGGGCAATATCGATGATTATGCCGTCTTCAATAGTGATGGTGGCATTCTCCATAATTTGTGTCGGAAGGACGGCAGTGGAATTAATGATTGAAAAAATTGTCATGGTTGAACATCTCCTGGATGTAGTAGCGGAAGTATTTGGTCGACTGGTCCGTTGTTGATGATGCGGCCCTTTTGCATGACAACTATCTGTGTTGCAAGTCGTGCAATTGCATCGAGATCATGAAAGACGGCAAGAACTGCAACACCTTGTTGCGTAAGTTCGCTAATCAATTGGATAGCGCTTTCACGATTCTCGGGGTCAAGAGCTGATACCGGCTCATCGAGAAGCAGCAATCGTGGTGGAGAGATAAGTCCAGCCGCGATATTGACACGTTGTTTTTCACCGCCAGAAAGCACTGACGTATGAACGTCCCATAATTGTTCACCAATATTGAGACGACGAAGAGAAAGTATTCCTAGCTCACGCGCATCGGTGACATTCATGCCACGAGAAACGCCGGCCCGAATGACTAGGTCTAGAACACTTCGACGTGGTTGTGCGCGAAGAAATTGAGAAACATAACCAATTTGCCGGCCGCGGAGCGCCACTATCTCTGGATCACTAATTTGTGCCAAGTTCACGACGCTGTCATCGGAAAGTCGAAACCATACTTCTCCCGAGGAAGGTGCATAGGTGCGATAGATGGCGCGAAGCAAAGTTGATTTTCCGGCTCCTGATGTCCCGGCGAGTGCTAAATGTTGTCCGGGTTCTACCGTGAACGAAACATTGTGCAATCCGGTGACGGTGCGGCCATCAATGTTGTGCAGAACGAAACTCTTTGTCAGGTCACGTACGTCAAGAATGGGTTTAGTTGCAATTGCTGTGCTCATGCTCGTGCCGCCGATACAAGTTTCTGGCTGTACGGGTGATGTGGATCTTCAAGTAACTGGTCGGTCAATGCATTTTCAACAACACGACCGTGATGCATAACGATGCAGCGTTCCGTGAGCATTTCAATTACTGAGAAGTCATGGCTAACAACGATGGCCGCTAGTTCAAATTCTTCAAGGAGGCCACGAATGAGATCCAAAACACCTGCAGCAACACTGGCATCAAGACCTGTTGTGGGTTCATCGAGCAGGACTAGACGGGGGTTATTGGCTAGCGCACGTGCAATCTGCACTCGTTGACGCATGCCTCCTGAAAATGATCGAACAATGTCGTCCATGCGGTCGAGCGGCACCTCGGTGCGCTGCAACAAGTCGCGTGCACGGGCTCTGATGCCTTCGAAGTTTCTCCAACCAGCAGCAGTCAGTGGATCAGCGATATTCCCCCCGGCTGTGACGCCAAGGGAAAGACCTTCTGCTGGGTCCTGGTACACAACAGACAATTGATCAATGCGCATTTTGCGTCGAGTCGCTGCGTCAAGTGTCAGCAAGTTTGGCTCACCATTTTCAAAGGTGGCTAACCGAACATCGCCTACTGAAGAATCAATATCTCCGGCAATGCAACGCAATACTGTCGATTTCCCGGATCCGGATTCACCAACGATTCCAAGGGCTTCTCCGGCAGCAACTTCAAAGTTGACATCCCAAGCAGCGACTATGGATCCTGTTTGAGGATCACGGGCAGTTCCTACGTGGGACCCCGTGCGCTCGATGGCTCCATCAGTGATGGGACCGTAGATCTTGCCGAGACCAGAAACCTTCAGTACTGATTCGGGGACAACTATTTTGCTCATTTGGTTCTTCTCGCTCTGCACCATGCGGTGTCACTACATGTCCATGTTCCGGAATCACCATTTGTTCCAGGCGATTCAACAAGAAATGACTCTGATGAGTTGCACAATCTGCATTGAGCGCCGTTTGCCTGTTCCACTTCAAAGGGAACATCTTCAAATGTCAAAGGTTCAACAAGGGTGTACGGAGGAATTGCGTAGACGCGCTTTTCACGGCCGGCACCAAAAAGAGTGAGAAATTGAGAATCGTGGAGTCGTGGGATATCCCACCGAGGTATTGGGGTTGTTGCAACTACGTACCGTCCGTTTACAAGGCATGGGTAACCGGTGGTTTGCGTGATGACGCCGTTGCGAACTTTGTCTTCGTACAAACTCACCCACATGCGCGAATAATCAGCTTCTGCATGCATACGCGCTAGCTCACGCATATCTCGTTCTACTCCGCGCAGTGGTTCTGGTACAGGAACCTGCAAAACAAGAGTGTGGGTATTGACCATTTCATCTTCAGGAATTCTGTGACGGCTCTGAATGATTGTTGATTCCACAACCTCTGATGACTCTTCAATACCAGTTGAGGTCACAACAAGACGTCGAAGGTTTACAGCATTCACACCTTCATCGTCTCCTTGGTCAATCACTTTGACGATGTCGGTTTTCCCCACAATGGCAAGCGTGATTTGCAAGCCGCCTGAACCCCATCCGCGGGCAACTGGCATTTCACGGGAACCAAATGGAACCTGATACCCAGGTACGCAAACAGCGTGCAGTAATGCACGACGTATTTCACGCTTTGATTCTTCGTCAAGAAGAGCAAAGGGGATACCTGGATCTTCTCCAACGATGGAATCCAAGTTTGAACCGTTGTAGACAGCACTCATTGTCATGCCTTGTCTCCCTTTTGAACAGTTGGGCGAGCGTTTCTTACTGCAATTTTTCGTTCCATCATCGACCGAAAGGTGACGTAGTGAGGAAGTTTTAAATGCTCAAGAAAACCAGCAGAATCAAGCCCATCAGTCGTGAGAAGGATTGACTGCTCTAATGATGATTTGGAACCATCACGGTGACAAGCGATATCAAGATTTGCCATAGCAATGGCTTTTCTTTCATTGTGACCAAGGCACAATCCATATCCGATGTCGAATCGATCACGATCTTCGTCAACTCCGTTTAGGTCTTCGATGGCCTCAACTTCCGTTACACGTAAAGAGCCAATTGAGACCGACCCATTGGTGTACGGATGCTTAATGCGAATGGGTAATTCTCCATGGCGAACTTCACCAAGTGTTACTTCGTGTAGGTATCCATCTGGGCCAAGAATGTTTCGGTACCACTGGTTCAAGAGTGCGCCAGTCTCGGCGCGAGCCATTGATGACAATCGGGCCGAACGTGGTGCCGGTGGGCGAGCAGGTGTTCGAGTGATATCGAAAGGTTCAGGGTCATCCGTGCGGCGACGGTCAGTCAGCAAATCCATATCGCGCAATACGTTCATGAGGCGCGGAGTGTTTGTTTGCACAGTTGAAGAGTTGTCGGCAATCTGTGTTGCGACTTCAGGTTCAAGAGATGCTGTTGCACCAGAACCACTGCGTGGGTCCAACATGCGAGCGCTGTAGTCGGTGCTGCGCCCAAGTATTTGGGGGCCACCTGGTTCACGAAATGCTGGAACAACTCGGCGAAGGAGTCTCATGTCGTCAACATGGATTGGTTCGGTGGAAGCAATTCGCGGAAGAGTTGACTTGTATGCGCGCAGAAGGTGAACAGATTCGATGTGGTCACCTTCCGCTTGGCGGATAGCCAAGGCAGTCAGGCGTGGTTCCCACATTCCCGCCTCGCCCATGATTCGATCAACAAGAAGTCGAAGTCGACCAATGAACTGGTCGAGTTCAATCTGCTCGCTCTCATCCATATCGCGAAGGGTGCGAACAAGGTCCTCGGCATTTCGAATTGCGGTGAGGCCACCACGAGCGGCTGCGTATCCCATATTTATGAAACCTTTTCGGTAGAAGAACTGATAAGAGTCACGGTTGTACTTCGAGGAATTGCCACAACTTGGCCCTCGCCATTACAAAACCAAATGTCATGTCCGCGAGGGAATGCAAATTTTCTGTTCAGAAGACTTGCCAAAACGACAGAGTCGATGTGCTCAAAGGTCAGTTCCGATTCGCCGTTAACTCCTGGGCCAGACAATCTGACACTTGTGCCCTCGATATCTGTTGAGGAAGAGGAGGAAAACCTTCCAGAGCAGTACACAGATATTTGTGCAGCAGAATCTGGACGTAAGTCTGATCCCGCGGAAATCTCTGCAAATTCTTCTTTTGTTACTGAGTGCGGTATCGCGATGTATCGCGCATCTTTCAATGAAGAAGGGCGGCCGGTAGTGACATGTTGAACAATTGCAGTCAACTCTTCACTGTGTTCACCCAAGACACAAAATGGTGTTTCGTGACCAAGAAGCGCAAGAAGGGGAACTGCACATCCATCTGTTCGTTCCCATACTGCTTGATCAATAGTGTGAATGGTTCCCGGATTACTGAGAGAAGTAAGTAGAACTGTGAATACGTGTTGTGATTCATGTACGTCAAGGAATGCATTAGTGAGCCGTACCGGATCAATTGTTGAGAGTGAGAAAGTGTTTGTCATCAGTCCAGCTCCTCAAATTCAATAATTGTTTTGTTGAGCTGTGCCCATTCCGTCTGGCGCTGGTCAATGAGATTTCGGCGCGTTAGGGCCATCAGTGCCTGTAGGGAACCACAGGCTTCTTTGTCACCGTTCTCAAACAGAGCATCAGCAACGGCGGCAGCTAAAGCGGCGCGACGATCGGTGCCCACTCTCATTGCCCAACCAAGGTGATTACCAATTGCGACTTCAGCAACTGTGACTACAACATCAGCAAGATAGAACCGCTCTTCGCAAACTGGTTCACGGACTTGAAATTGAACCGTACCTGTATGCGGTGAACGCACGACACGCAATTGTGAGGCGAGTGAGGAATCATCGAGAAGCCGGTCCACGAGGGCAGTGAGATCATCTGAATTCGCTTGCGCTAGCAGAGAGCTTCTCCCTTCGCGCGAATCAATCTCGGGAATATCTGAGTCAATGAGCAAATTCGGTGGCATGCAGTCAACATATTTGTCAAATTGAACATTGTCGTAGACAAACAATTAACGACGCGTGACTATTAAGTGACAATAAAAAATCTACAAAAAACAACTTTTACTGTTCACCAAAAGTTTGAGAAGGTGTGGCACAGAAATCTATTTGGCGTTACTTCGTACTTTTACTATCGCCCTCGTGAAACATCTAAAGCCCACACTCATCCTCACGGTGACAGCATCATTGTTGTTGTCCGCGACTTCTTTATTAACAGCACAATCAGCTGGTGCAGCAACCGAAACTGGCGCAGGCCTTAAATTTCTCGGTCGCTGGATTAGTGGCAGTGGTATCGGTGGCGCAGAAATATCAGCGTACGATGCAGCAACTTCTCGTATCTATGTAACAAACGGTGCTACCAACCAGATTGACATTGTTGATATCTCAGATCCGACAGCACCTAAGAAAGTTAAGTCTCTTGATCTTGCTTCAAAGGGTGTAACAGGCATTCAGAGCGTCGCAGCTAAGAACGGAACCATTGCAATCGCTGCTTCTATGACGTCTTCCCAAGCTCCTGGCAAGGTGTTCCTCGCAGACACCGATGGTGAGCTCCTCGATTCGGCGCCAAATGGCGTAGAAGTGGGATCGCTTCCAGACCACGTGACATTCTCACCTGACGGTCAGTTTGTTCTGTCGGCTAACGAGGGTGAACCAAAGTCATATTGCCTCACCAATGGAACTTTGCCAACAACTACTGACCCGAACGGCTCAGTTTCCATCATTGACGTAAACGCTGCAACACCGGTGGCAACAACACTTACCTTCGAAGCTTTCAATGAGCGCGCAAGTGCAATCGCATTTGAAGGCGGCCGAATTTTCGGACCAAACGCAACCGTGGCACAAGACCTTGAGCCTGAATACATCTCGGTGTCTCCAGACAGCAAGTATGCATTCGTCACCTTGCAGGAAAACAACGCAATTGTCACAATCGATTTGGCTTCAAAAGCAGTTTTGAACCTCACACCACTTGGTTACAAGGATCATTCAAAAGCTGGTAATGGTCTTGATTCGAACAACAAGGATTTGGCAGCAGTAATTGCACCTCAGTCAACTATGGGTATGTACCTGCCTGATGCAATTGCATCGACTCGTGCCGGTGGAGTCAACTACTTGTTCACGGCTAACGAGGGCGACTCGCGCTCGTACCCCTGTGTAATGGGTGGAACAGATACCACCAAAATTCAAGACGAAGATACGTCTTTCAGCAAAATTGCCGATTCATCAGTATCAAAGACACTCACAGCAGATGCAGCTATTGGGCAATTGAAGACAACACCTTTCGCTCCAGCGTCTGTTGCGGGATCTCCTGTCACATCAAGCACCAAAGTAAAGTCTGCTTACTCATTTGGAACGCGCTCATTCAGTGTGTGGAAGTCAAATACGGTTTCCGGAATCTTCAAGGCTGACCTGGTCTATGACTCGGGTGATTTGCTCGAAAATCTTGCCAAGGAAAAGCGTGGAAACTTGTTCAACGCAGACTGGGACACCACAACTGGTGCAATCAAGACAATCGATGCTCGCAGCGCTTCAAAAGGCCCAGAGCCAGAGGGTATTGCTATCGGAAGTGCCTACGACCGCAAGTGGATGGCTCTTACTTTGGAGCGTGACGGTGGAGTGGCGCTCTTTGATGTCACCAACCCAGTAATCCCTAAGTACATCGACTACATCAACACTTCAATTCCTACCGGCAACATCGTTACCGGCAAGGCAACAGCAACAGCTGGAGACGTGTCACCTGAAGGCGTGATGTTTGTACAACCACTCGATAGCCCGACTGCTACAGCGTTGGTCATCGTTTCGTACGAACTTTCTGGAACTGTTGCAATCTATGAAATCCCATCAAAGCGCCCACACGCGCCAACCGGTATGAAGATTTCAGTGAATGACAAGGGATTGAAAGTTAACTTCGCCGCCTCAAAGATCAAGGGCTGGTCTGGATCTGCACGATACGTCGCAGTGTGCACATCAGTCACTGGAACTCGTTACACCGCAACAAGCACCAAGTCACCAGTTGTTGTCAAGATGCCGTTTACAGCTAACCGCTCGTTCCGCTGCACGCTTCAAGCGAAATCAAGTACTGGCAACAGTGCAATTCTCACCAGCAAGACCGTTTACGGATCTAAGTAATCAATCCAACTAATCGAAACAAAATTTAAGGAAAAAGAAATGTATTCAACAAAGAAAACGTTGCAGCGCATTGCTGCACTAACAGCAGCACTAACAGCCGTAGTGGCAATTAGTTCCGGTTCTGGCGTTCAAGCCAAAATCGAAGCAAAAGTTGGTGACAAGTGCACCAAAGCACAATATGGAAAGACTCAGAAAATCGGTGCCGTAGGCGTTCGTTGCACCTTCAAGAACAAGAAGTACACATGGACAAAAGTTGCCACCACAACTGCAACTACTATCCCTGTGAAAGTAGACAAATCAAAGTGGCCAAAGAAGTTTGTAATTGGAGCGGTTCCATCTGAGAATGCTTCCGCAATGACTTTGAAGTACAAAAACTTGGTGCAATTGTTCCAAGAAGAGCTAGGAATCCCTGTTGAGTTCTACTCGGCAACGGACTACGCCGGAATCATCGAGGCGCAAATTGCAAACAAAGTTGACTTGGCATTTTATGGCCCATTCTCCTATGTCATCGCAAAATTGAATGGTGCAAAGATTGAACCAGCAGGCGTTGCCGTTTCGTCAGCCACAGGTGTTCCTGGATACCGCGCTTACGGCGTTGCAAAAGCAAACAATGCTGCTGTCACCTCAATTTCGGACTTCAAGGGCAAGCGAATCTGTTTCGTTGACCCAGCATCAACCTCGGGCACTTTGTATCCAACAGCAGGACTTCTTGCAGCTGGTATCGACCCAGCAAAGGAATCAACACAGTACGCCGGTGGTCACCCACAGTCAGTGCAAGCAATCAATAAAGGTACATGTGACGTTGGCTTTGCTTACGATGACATTCTTGATAAGGATGTTCCAGCTGGAAAAGTTTCCGGTGTTACTGCAAGTGACGTCAAAGTTGTTTGGAAGTCTGGCTTGATCGCTGGCTCACCAATTGCAGTTCGTTTGAACATGGAAAAATCATTGGTAGATGCGGTTCGTGACATTGTTTTGAACAAGGCCAACAAGACCGCAATGGTGAAGGCTGGCCGTTGCACCACTGAGGCAACATGTCAGATCATTGAAGACTCTTCTTGGGGTTTCATCAAAACAACTGACTCGTACTATGACGGTGTTCGCGCAGTTTGCGAGTCGACCAAGTCAACACGATGCCGATAAATGATGCTGTCGCTGACAGTGACGTAGCTGTAAAAGTTACGTCACTGTCAAAGCGGTTTCCTAACGGAACTCTCGCACTGGACAATGTGTCGCTCGAAGTTCCACGTGGGCAAGTACTTGCCCTCATTGGATTATCTGGCTCAGGAAAATCCACCTTGTTACGCACGTTGAATGGGCTTCACGCTCCTACCGGCGGCAAGGTTGTGGTTCAAGGAACTGATGTATCTGCAGCAAGCGGAAGATCTCTCCGTACATTGCGTCACCATATTGGTTTTGTTTTTCAGCAGTTCGGTCTTGTTGGTCGAGCCACCTGTATGGAGAACGTGCTGGTTGGTTCTCTTGGCAGCCTTCGCGGCCCTCGCCTCGGTGTGCGTTCGTACCCTGTTGCACTTCGTCGCAAAGCGCTTGAGCAATTAGAGCGAGTCGGACTTGCGGAACAAGCGTTCCAACGAGCAGACACTCTTTCTGGTGGGCAAATGCAACGCGTTGCAATTGCGAGAAGCTTGATGCAGGAACCATCTGTTCTTCTAGCTGACGAGCCGGTAGCGTCCCTTGACCCAGAGTCGGCGAATCAAGTACTTGATTTGATCTTGCGCATTGCTCGCGAAGACGGCATGACCGTGATCTGCACCTTGCACCAGGTCGAACTTGCACTTGGTTGGTCGGACCGCATTGTGGGTCTTCGTGCCGGTCAAGTTGTACTTGATCAGATGAATGCACAATTGAGTCAAGAACAAGTGATGGAGGTGTACCGTGCAACCGGAACACCCATGCAGTTCGACGCTGAATCCGCATTGCAAAGTGCATGAGCTCTTCAGTCACTAAAGAGCGCCTGTCCCCGCCAATTACGGCAACGCAGTTACAACTGTTCGGGTTTACCGTTGCATGCCTCGTTGCATTCATATGGTCATGGATTTTTCTTGGAATGAGTTTCAGTGGAATCACTAGTAGCTTCGGCGACGTTGGTCGCCTCGTGCAGCGTATGGTTCCACCTGATTTCTCAAATCTCTCAAACATCATTGATGCCACTATCGAAACCGTATGGATGGCCGTGATGGGAACAGCTGGGGCCATTGTTCTTAGCTTTCCTTTGGCGCTTGGTGCAGCAAGAAATACATCACCTCACCCAACTGTTCGATATTTCTGTCGAACAGTCATATCTCTCACTCGAGCAGTCCCAGATCTAGTACTCGGTGCAGTCTTTGTATCTGCACTTAGTATCGGCCCGTTGCCGGGTGTGCTGGCTCTTGCGATTCACTCAATTGGAATGGTGGGCAAGTTGTTCGCTGATGCAATTGAGCAGGCCGCAGAAGCTCCTCGAGAAGCAACAATTTCTGTAGGTGCTACTCGTCGCCAAACAACACGTGCATCAATTATTCCGCAAGCTATGCCATCAATGATCGCTACTGCTCTCTTTCGTTTAGAAATAAACATCCGTGCATCATCTGTGCTTGGCTTGGTAGGTGCGGGAGGTATTGGTGTTCTCATTCAAACCTCATTGCGCTCTCTTGACTATGAAGCTGCGCTTGGCGCAGTCGCAGTCATCTTTGTTGTTGTCACTGTTGTAGAGCTTCTTTCTGTCCGCATTCGCAGCGCAATTTTGGGTGAGGCTGCAGCCATGGCGCAGTCAGCTCGTCACGGTTGGTTCTCGCAAAGAATCATTGCTCGCGATACTCGGGTCAATAAGAAGTCATTTGAAACACGTGCTCTCAGTCCGCCGTGGACGTGGGATCGTATGTTTAGCACGGCCACTATTTCAGGCTTCCTGCTTGCGCTCGTTGTTGCCGTATTGACAATCGATATCGACTGGGCGCGTTCTATTCCCCTCATGCCCCAGATCATCACTGTTTTTGGTGATCTATTTCCACCTGATTTCACAACCGTTCGTTCAGAGATGGTGACAGGAATTGTGGAGTCCGTAGTTATTGCTGTAATCGCAACGGGACTTGGACTGCTCATCGCATTACCTCTCAGTCTGTTGGCTGCACGCAACATCATGACCAAGAGGATTCTTTCAACTGTTACTCGATTGGTGATGTTGGCATTCCGCGGTATCCCCGAATTAATCATCGCAGTCATCTTCGTTAGCGCCATGGGACTTGGTCCTGTTCCAGGAACATTGGCGCTCACGGTGGTGACTGCGAGCTTTTCTGCCAAGCTTTTTGCTGAAGCATTAGAGGAAGTAGATGCTGCACCGCGTGAAGCTGTGGTTGCCGTAGGAGCAGGGAAGATTCAAGAGTTCTTTGCCTCGGTTGTGCCGCAATTCATGCCTGCGTTTACCGGTCACTTTCTCTACATCTTGGACGTGAACCTTCGTTCATCCACAGTGCTCGGCATCGTTGGTGGCGGTGGAATCGGATTCCTCTTGCTTAACTCGATGCGAGTTCTAGAATTTCAAACCACTGGCGCCATTGT
>JBILOM010000112.1:0-4208 GCA_044374495.1 Ilumatobacteraceae bacterium
CCGTGAAATTCATGGTCGTGCATATGTGGCAAGTTTCAACTTCAAAGGCGCAGACCAACAGAAGCTCGTTGGCGATCTTTCTGGTGGTGAGCGTAACCGTGTTCACTTGGCCAAAGTCTTGAAGCGTGGCGGAAACGTATTGCTGCTTGACGAACCAACAAACGACCTCGACGTTGACACTTTGCGCGCATTGGAAGATGCTCTTGATCAGTTCCCTGGCTGTGCAGTTGTCATCAGTCACGATCGCTGGTTCCTTGACCGCATCGCTACACACGTTCTTGCGTTCGAAGGCGACAGCCAAGTGCGCTGGTTCGAAGGAAACTTCTCTGAATACGAATCATGGCGCCATAAAGAACTTGGTTCAGCCGCCGATCAGCCTCACCGCATCAAATACAAGCCCCTTTCTCGGTAATCACATGTCACTGCGGCTGATTCGAACATTGTGCTTTGGTGCCTTCCTGGCAGGACTACCCGCAATCATCGTGTCGTCCATTCGTGGAAACAATGAAGGCTGGGTACTGACGTTCGGAATGATCACTGCCATTGCAGCAATCATTCTCATCGCTGTGACCGCTACTACTTCAACAAAAAGAATTGATGTCTTCAATGAGATTGAAGCAGAACGAGTAGAACTGCGTATTCGCCAACTTGTTGAAGCTGGTGCAAATGAAGTTGAAGTTCGGGCTTTAGTGCGTGACGCTCTTAATCTGTCTCGCGGCGAGCAGTGACCAACGCAGAGCTATTCGATTCGTGGAAATCGCTGAACGACCACGACCTTGCTATTGAACTTGCACGAGTCACTGGCCAGCTATTGGTCGAACATCGTGAAGTAACTATTGAACGCGGCACGACGCAGTGGCAATTGAAAGATTCCGGCGACTTACTTGCACATAACTTTCTGATGGAAGCGTTCACTGCGGTGCGTCCCTCCGATGCAGTGTTGTCAGAAGAAGGATCAGATGACCGCAGACGGCTGACATCAGATCGCGTATGGATTGTTGACCCACTTGATGGCACTAATGAATACGGTGAAGGTCGTGCAGACTGGGCCGTTCACATTGCATTGTGGGAACGAGACGCTCTCACCGCTGGTGCTGTTTCACTGCCAAGCATTGACGCCGTATTCGGAACCGACCCTGTTGTAGCAGTGCCACCAAAAGAAGGCGCAAAACCTCGGCTTGTCACATCGCGTAATCGTGCGCCGTATGCAGCAGTGCTTGTTGCTGAACATCTTGATTGTGATGCGTTTCGCTTGGGAAGCGCAGGCGCAAAAGCCATGTCGATCCTTATGGGTGAAGCAGATATTTATGTTCACGACGGTGGCATGTACCAATGGGATTCAGCAGCTCCCGCAGCAGTGGCACTGGCAGCTGGTCTGCACGTGAGCCGTATTGATGGCTCCCCTCTTGAATACAACACACCAGATACATGGCTGCCAGATTTCTTTGTGTGCCGTCCTGAATACACCGACGCAATCTTGCATGCCATCTGGGGCCGCGATCCTCGCTGACTGCAGTCTTAATCTGCGGAAACGTAAGCGCAGAGATCAAACAAGTTGCCGTCTACGTCGGCAAAGTTTGCAATAAGCCCATATGGCTCACTGCGCATTGGTCGGGTTTCAACAGCACCCAATCGCAAGATGCGCTCGCGCTCGTTTGGAAACTCACTCGTCGAACATGAGAGATCTATGTGAATTGAACCTGCAACATGTTCACCGCGTTGGAAACCAATGGTGCGACCACCTTTTGTGCTCCCAAGAAGTATCCATCTGTCTCCGTCTTCACGTTCAATCTCTTGCAAGCCAAGTAGTTCCGCCCAGAATTTTGCTAACTCATTAGTGCGAGGCGAATTCAGCGTCACGATGTCAAAGCGGCTAGCAGTCACAGAATCACCATTTGGGTTCGTGTTGGCCAAGGTTAGGAACCGGACCATACGTTGGGATATATCCGTCGAAATCAACAGGTGAATTAACCGCACGATATGGCGCTTCACCTGGTTGCGGAGTCATGTCAATGAATGCACCAGACGCAATAACTTGCGGGTCATTGATTGCATCAGGGATTGAGTTAAGCGGCGCCCACCACACATCTTCTGCATCAAACCGCGAGGTCCAATATGCGTAGTCCTGCGTTGCAAAGTGCGCATCAAGAACTGAAATGATTTCTTCTGCGTTCACTGCGCGAGTTCGCGCATTCTTGAAGTTTTCAACCGCTGCCAAATCCTGGCGGTCAATCGCCTTCAAGAATCCGGGCCAATGACGATCTGCTTCAAGGCCAAGTAACCAAAAAGCTCGACCATCAGCACAGCGATAGCAATTCACTTGCGGAGCTGGGTTGCGATGACGTGGGCGCGTGCTCTGTCGTTTGCCATAACGCAGGTACACGCCGTAATCCCAGCCGATTGTGTAGATGCCCGTTCGCAACAAACTGGTGGAAACAACGCGCCCTTTCCCTGTTCGCTCGCGGTCAAACAATGCCGCCATCACGCCAGAAGCAAGAGCCATGCCTGTCGTGTGATCGCCCTGGCCACTACGAATTCCTGGCGGCAATTCATCGGGAGCAACTGTTGTGTGCGCTAAACCACTTCGTGCCCAGAACGCACCAATGTCATACCCTGCTTTATCAACGTCGGGGCCTGTCAAGCCGTATCCGGTGATGATGCCGTAAATCAATCGCGGAAATTTCGCAGTCAGTGTTTCTGCATCAAGTCCGAGACGTTGCAAACCAGCGGGCCGAACATTGGTAACAAAAATGTCCGCTTCGCTAATGAGGGTCATCATGGTTTCTAAATCGCTGTCGTTACGTAGGTCAAGAACTACTGATCGCTTCCCGCGATTATCAATCTCGAACGGAGGCACCCCCACCTGGTCGCCCACTCCCAATGCTCCGAACACGGCACGCTGCGGATCACCGGTTGGTGGCTCAATCTTCAGAACGTCAGCGCCCCAGTCGGCCAGCATTCCCGTGACAGCTGGCCCAGCAACCCACACGCCCAGTTCGACTACTTTGACCCCTTGAAGCGGTGCATTAGACATGTGATCCCCCGTGCGCATCGTGCGTGACCCATTGTGTCGCATTTCGCCCCCGCACGGCGTGTGGGAGGGCCTCTCCACGGCAGAATGATTCGATGACAAATCGACCTAATGACCTTTCCTGGGGCAATTTCTCTGATTCAGGTCCGTGGGTCCTCGACCGCGACACCATTGCATGGTCACAGGTAGCCATCGTTCTTCGTGCTGCAGCGCAAAAAGAAGTGCCGTCCCTTATTCGGGCCCGCCGCATTCCCCCACTTGGTCGTCTAGTGGTCGTTGTTGCACATCTTGGCTGGGCGTTACTTCCGTGGTTCATCCAGAAGAAGCGCAACAAGTTTGCGACTCCTGAAGATTCGCGCACGTACATGTCTCTTCGTTTGCGCAAAGCAATCGAGAAACTCGGCGCAACGTACATCAAGCTTGCTCAAATCATTTCTAGTGGTGAAGGGTTGTTTCCTACTGAACTCGTGAACGAATTCAAGAAATGCCGCGATCAAGTTCCGCCACAACCCTGGGACACCGTGAAGTTGATTGTGGAACAAGACCTCGGTGCTCGACTTGAAGATGTCTTCGCCAATTTTGAGCAACAGTCTCTTGCCGCAGCATCAATCGCTCAAGTTCACCGCGCAACACTCTTGACTGGCGAAGATGTCGTTGTGAAAGTACAGCGTGAACAGGTTTCAGAACTTGTGCGTCGCGACCTTCGTGTGATGGCATGGATTGCACCCTTCATGATTGGCCGCATCAAGGTTGCTGCTCTTGCGAACCCACCAGCCCTTGTTGAACTATTTGCAGAAACAATTGTTGAAGAACTCGATTTTCGCATGGAGTCGTCCAACATGATCGACGTATCAATGATGTTGCATGACCTCAATCAAGATTCATACATCGTGCCTCGCCCTCACCCGGTTCTCGTCAAGCGGAGAGTACTTGTGATGGAACGTCTTCAGGGTTTCAACTTTGATGACGTTGAAGGCATGCAAGCAGCGGGAATTGATACCGAACAAGTCATCAAGGCCGGCATGATCTCCTTCATGGAAGGCGCGCTCATCCACGGCATCTTCCACGGAGACCTTCACGGAGGAAACTTGTTCGTACTTTCCGATGGACGTACTGCCCTTCTCGACTTCGGCATCGTGGGCCGTCTCACAACGAAGCGTCGACTCGCATTCATGCG
>JBILOM010000113.1:0-4160 GCA_044374495.1 Ilumatobacteraceae bacterium
GTGATGCGAGTCATTGTTAATTCCTTGGAATGTCTCTGAATGGAGTGTTTGGATCAAGCGAGACATCTTTCGGAAGTCCCAACGCGCGTTCGCCAATGATGTTGTGTTGCACTTCGTCGCTACCGCCTGCAATAGATGCTGATGGCATTGAGAGAAAGAAATGTTGCACGGTGCCTTCTGCAGGAAGATCTTGACCGACCAACATTCCTTCAGCGCCCAACAGTTCAATTCCGAGGTCTCGAGATACCTTGAGCCCGTTGGTCCAATGAAGTTTCATTGTTGAAGCAACTGCGCCTATATCTTTTCCAGATTTTGCTGCAGCTGACATACGTTGGCGAGTGAAGTCAGCAATTTGTTCGTTCATGTACAGCGACACCATGCGGTCCCGTTGCGATGGTGTCAAGGTGCGTGACTTCGCTACCTCTAGAAGTGTGCTGAACACACCGCCATATTCATCGGGATGCGAATGTGCTTTCTTCGACTTCCCTACCAATTCACCAACAGGGCGATCGAGCAGTCCAGCTTGGGTACCGGCTGATACACGGATACCGCCGCCTGCACCTTCAGAAAGACCACTGCGTTCGAAACCAAGAGTTGCTGTGGTGATTGCCCAACCATTATTCACATCGGACACTCTGTCTGCGTCGCTAACTCGTGCATCAGTAAAGAACACTTCGTTGAAATGCGCCATGCCGTTCATCTGTTTGATAGGGCGAATTTCTACACCGGGTTGTTCAAGATCAACTATGAAGTAGGTAAGGCCCTTGTGCTTCGGCTGGTCAATATCTGTGCGTGCTACCAACATTCCGCGAGTGGAATGTAATGCGCCCGATGTCCACACTTTTTGTCCGTTCAATACCCATTCATCACCATCACGTTCTGCACGACATGAGGCACTTGCAAGGTCTGAACCAGCACCAGGTTCGCTAAACAATTGGCACCAGCCTTCAACACCGGTTGCTAGAGCAGGCATCCATCGTTGTTGTTGTTCAGGTGTTCCATATGTCATGGTGACGGGAGCACCCATGAGAACACCAAGACCAGTTGGCGCACCAATGACATCAGCGTCAGAGAATGCTTTCAGAATTGCTGATTGATCGTTTTGGCTTGCATTGCGTCCAAACCACTCTGTTGGCCAACGTGGAAAAGACAAGCGCGCAACATTCATGCGCGCCCACCATTCACGAAGAGTGATTTCCTCGTCCCAGTTGGCTGTGATCCAGTCTCTGGTTTCTTGGTACATCAGCTGAGGGGTACGCCCAAGTGGCGTAGTGCGAGAGATGAATACACGGCAATGCCACGACGCATTTGGGTTTCTTCATAAATTGCGCGATTGCTGTGGTTTGGCGCAGCTTTCATAATATCCATGCCCTCTGGCATAAGCCCAAGAAACATCATCGCGCCGGGCACGCGGTTCAGTACGTAACTGAAGTCCTCAGCACCCATGACCGGATGATCCATCATGCGCACATTGCGATCACCCGAGACTGCTGTTGCAACATCGGCTGCAAAGACAGCCTTATCTTCGTTATTCACGGTGACGTCATAACCAATGTGCAAATCAACTTCAACTTCCATACCGTGTGCAGCAGCAATTCCCTCAGCAACACGACGAAGACCGTCGTGAAGAAGCGAACGTGTGCGCTCACTGACGGCGCGAATTGTTCCGTTGATCATTGCAGTTTCAGGAATCACGTTGCTGGTAGTTCCCGTATGAATCTGTGTCACGGTGATAACGCCCGGATCAAATACATCAACGCGGCGTGTCACCAATGTTTGTAGTGCCTGAACAATTTCGCATGCGACCGGTACGGGGTCAAGAGTGAAGTGTGGCGCGCTTCCATGGCCGCCACGACCCTTGACGGTAATTGTCATGGAGTCACTTGACGCCATGATGGTTCCGCCCTTGAGGCCGACGAATCCACCAGGGATGTTTGAAGCGGAGTGAATTGCGTATGCGCCAGTGATTGGGGATTCGGTGCCGACATCAAGCAAGCCTTCGTTCAACATTTCGCTTGCGCCGTTGAAGCCCTCTTCTCCCGGCTGAAACATGAACAAGACACGGCCTGTGATATCTGCTTTACGTGACGACAATAATTTCGCAGCACCGACCAACATTGCTGTGTGGGTGTCATGACCGCAGGCGTGCATTGCATTTTCAATGTTTGACTTGAAATCAAGCGAAGTATCTTCTGGCATTGGCAAAGCGTCCATGTCGCCGCGTATTAATACGGTGTCTCCGGGCTTGTCACCTGTGAGCATTGCCGCAATACCACTTGTTGTTTCATGCAGAGTGATGTCAAGGGGGAGGCCCTGAAGGGCGGCAAGAACTGCATCGCGAGTGCGCGGCAGATGGTTGCCTAGTTCTGGCCACTTGTGAAGTTCGCGGCGAAGCGCAACGGTCTCATCAAATATGTCGTTGGCTTGTTCGAGGATGCCAGCAGGGTTGCCGTGTTGGTCACGGGCATCGTCGGTCGTCAGGGTGTTTTTGGCCATGTCATATGGTAGGCACAGAACAATGAACTCTTCAGCGGCGGCGCACCCCGATAACTCTCCCGATGAAATGGTGGAAGAGATTGATTTGGCTGGCAATGTGCTGCAATTGGTCACTCGTCGCAAGATGCGAGCAGAGCAGTTATGTCATCGCTCTGTGTTCATTGCGGTGATGTCTGAAAAGGGTGACCTACTTGTTCATCAACGAGCTGCCACGAAAGACATATGGCCAAGCTGGTGGGATGTCGCTGTTGGCGGGGTTGTGGCTCCGGGGGAGACATGGGACGTCGCGGCGGCGCGAGAACTGCGTGAGGAACTGGGAATCGAGGGTGAGGCGCTTGAATTTCTCGGCATTGGCGCCTATCGAGACCCTGATGTTCAGCTGGTCGCTGCCACGTTTCTATGCCGTACAGAGGGCCCTTTCGCCTTCGCAGACGGAGAAATAACGCAAGCCCATTGGGTGAGCCGGGCCGAAATACCCGTGTGGTTACAGGGGAAACCGTTCCTGCCGGACAGCGTGGCCTTAGTGCTGCCTCGCCTCCCCGAGTGAGGCAAATTTCCGAGCCTTAGGCTTTAGGGGCAGTTCTGAAGGAAAAGGAGTCCCGATCATGTCAGAAAAAATCATGGTCGAGTTCACCATCGAACCGTTCACAGATGGGACGCCAGGTCACCATGTCACGCGGGCAATTGCCGCTGTTGAATCCTTGGGTGTTGAAGTTCATGTCGGACCGTTTGGTTCATCGTTTGTCGCTGAAACTGAAGTAGCTAGCGAAGCAATTGCAGTCCTGTCCCGGATGGCGTATGACAACGGCGCAACGCATATCACGATTGATACTGAAAAGGTCGGGTAACTCATTATGGGTTACATCAATCATCCGCTGCTCGCAGCAGTAAAACCAATCCTTGATGCGGTTGGTGCACAACTCATTACTGTCGAAGATGCACGTATCAGTGACGTTGCACTGGAATGGGACGGCGAAATTATCGCCGCAGTTCGCTTGCCAGCAATTTACGGAGCACTAGAACGATTGATTGCTCAAGTCGAGCGCGAACTCGGAGCTGGACTACAAGATCTTTCACGCAGCGACAAACAAGTTGCCGTGCGCATGCTTGATCAACGTGGAGCTTTCACTCTTCGACGTGCTGTTGAAGATGTGGCTGACGCAATGGGCGTTTCCCGCATCACGGTGTATAACTACCTCAACGCCTTGCACCGCTAGGGCGTCCCCCAAAGGGGAATACACCCTTGTGACATACTTGAGGCATGCAGGCACTCATTATTGTTCTTCTCGTTGTCCTTATTGCTGCGGTCGTGTACTTCGGTTTGCAGGCAAATGCGAACAAATCTGAAATTGCTATTCCTGCACCGTTAGATACCGATGCAATTGCTCGCACGGTTCAAACTGCAATCAACCTTGAGGCAATTTCTACTTCTGTACAAGGTGCTGTTGCTGCACAAATGCTGAAAACTGCGCAGGAAGCATTAGTGGCTAACAATCTTCAAGCAAATCAACAAGCAACGCAGACATTGAGCGGACAGACTGCAGCGCTTGATGCGCAAGCGAAGCTTCTGCTACAGCCAATTCAGAATCAGATGAAAATTCTTGGTGACACTGTTGCTGCGCTGCAGACTACATATACATCTGAGCAGGCAACGGTTACAGCGC
>JBILOM010000023.1:0-14008 GCA_044374495.1 Ilumatobacteraceae bacterium
CATGCAACGCGACTGTGAGGATCAATGGTTAACAACGCATCAAGAACTGAGTCAGAAACCTGGTCTGCCATCTTGTCCGGGTGACCCTCGGTCACGCTCTCAGACGTAAAAGTGAAATTTCTCAAGGGGACTCCTTCATCATTGCGGATGATGAGCCATCCGCACCCGAGACACGCTATCTAATACAGCGGTCGCGATGGTGTGTTTGTCAGCAAGCGGCACTTCAAGGGCCTCCCCCGACGCAAGCAAAATGGTGACTTCATTCGTGTCATGGCCGAATCCGACCTGGTCAGCAGACACATCATTGGCCACAATTAGGTCTAAATTCTTCCGTTTCAACTTGCCTCGGGCGTTATCCACAAGGTTGCTGGTCTCAGCGGCAAACCCCACAAGAATTTGTCCAGCAGGCTTGCTAGCTCCGAGGAAACCGAGAATGTCCACTGTCGGTTCAAGAATGATCTGAGGAATTCCTTCGTCTTTCTTTATCTTTCCAACAACAGCCTGTACCGGACGGAAATCAGCAACTGCTGCGGTCATAACCACAACATCACTAGAAGGCCCATGACAAGAAACAGCATCCAACATTTGTTGCGCCGTCTCAACTGGCACGACAGTTATCCCGGCAAGAGTCTGACGATCAACGGTGCTCACGATGGTGACAGTTGCACCACGCTTGTGAGCTTGTTCTGCAATTGCATAGCCCTGTTTTCCACTTGACCGATTTGCAATCACCCGTACAGCATCGATTGGTTCACGAGTTCCACCTGCTGTTACCAACACCGATGTTCCTGCCAAATCTTTTGCAGAACCATTCAGAGCGGTTGTTACTGCGTCGACAATGGACGCTGTATCTGCCAAACGGCCAGTACCAATATCGCCCCCAGCTAGACGACCAGATTGTGGTTCCACAATGATGACGCCGCGAGACCGCAACAAAGCAATGTTGTCTACAACTGCTGGGTGTTCCCACATTTCAGTGTGCATTGCAGGGCACAACACAACAGGCGCACGAGTGGCAATCAGAGTTGCACTGAGAAGATCGTGCGATAAACCCATCGCGTATGCGGCAATAACCCGTGCGGTAGCGGGAGCAACAACAATGACATCGGCGTTTTGGCCTAGACGTGTGTGAGGAATAGGAGACGCATCGTCCCACAAACTTGTATGAACTGGTTCAGAAGCAAGAGCAGACACAGTGACCGGACCGATGAACCGATGAGCATCTTCAGTCATGATGGGCGCTACGTGCGCACCGGCGTCAACTAACTGTCGACACAGTTCAACAGCCTTATACGCAGCAATGCCGCCAGAGATTCCAAGGACAATAGAACGACCGTGTAGAGAGTTCATCACGACTTTCGGGGGGTGTAGAGCGGGATGATCCCGAAAAACTATTCAGCGTCTGATTCAACAGCGTCAGCGACAACGTCGCCTTCAACTTCGCCAAAGATGGCAGCTGCTTCAGCTTCCATTTCGTCGTATGGCAAACGCTCTACTTTGACAATCTTGTCAGCAGCGATTTCTTCGAATGCAATAGAGAGCGGCTTGCGAGCAACTGACGACACCTGAGGTGGAACCATGTGACCAAGACCTTCACCCAATTGGTTGAAGTACGAGTTGATCTGACGCGCACGGTATGACGCAAGCGTGACGAGGCTGAATTTAGAGTCAACGCGATCAAGCAAACCTTCAATGTTTGGATGAATCATGGAGTCGTTCTGACGGGACATGGTGGACCTCCGAAGTCGCCTAAAGGTTATCGGCGTTCGGCTCGTGCCGCACCGATAATTCCCTGTATCTCAGCGACTGCGCGCTCAAAATCATCGTTTATGACCACAACATCGGCCAGCACCGCCCCCTCGCGCTCTTCGTCTTCTGCTTTGCGCAGGCGCTCTACGACATGATGTTCCGGATCGCCGCGGCCCTGCAGGCGACGCTGCTGTTCCTCGCGAGACGGGGGACGAACGAATACGAGAATTGCTTCGGGATGACTTTGCTTCACTTGTTGCGCACCATGCAATTCAATTTCAAGAACGATGTCTAAACCAGAATCGACAGCAGGTCGTGGCGAGCCATACAAATTCCCTAAGAACTCTGTCCATTCAAGAAAACCATTGTCGGCGATGTGCTGCTCAAAGTTTGCTCGCTGCACAAAAACATACGCATCATCAGATTCACCGTCGCGTTGAATTCGTGTAGTCCACGACCGACTTAACCACAATGTGGAATCACGTTGAATCAAGGCTTCAACGATGGTTCCTTTTCCGGCGCCACCTGGACCTGAAACAATGACAATGATCGGATCAGTCATCGTGGATTCTCCACCACACCGATGAGAGCCAGACGCTGAGAATCCGTGAGGTCCCGCACACGCAGAAGAGGCTCGATACCGATCTCCGCCATAAGTCGACGTCCCGCCACTTTGCCAAGACGTGGCGATACATCGAGAAGTTTCACAACATACACCTGAGCCTCATACGAATCAGGCGAGGCATTCAGCACAGACGCAACGTTGCCTCTAGAGGATTCCAGCACCGCAGCAACACGAGAAGCACGCAACTGCGCAACTACTTCCATGTCTGTATTCGTGCTTTCCATAACCCAATGATAGTTCCGAGAAACCACTTAGGGCTCTCTTATGAGAAATCAGACTTCATGTACAGCATTAACAATGGACGACCAGGACGATGCACCAAGCGCATGCGCACGAGTGGCAGCCGAACAAGCAATGCGCCATGTCGCGTTTGGTCGAGCAAATGACGCCGTACCAACCTGCACTGCATTTGCCCCTGCCATCATCATTTCGATTGCGTCATCACCCGACGCAATTCCGCCAACCCCCACGATGGCAATGTTTGGTAGTGCAACACGGACATCATGAACCGCGCGCACTGCAATGGGGTGTACTGCTGGACCAGATAACCCCCCACCCCCATTACCAAGGCTCCGGCGCGATGTACGAACATCAATCTGCATACCAAGCATGGTGTTCATCACCGTGACAGCAGTAGCCCCGGCGTCGGACACTGTTGTTGCAACTTCAACAATTCGGTCCGTGTTTGCACTCAATTTGGCCCATACAGGCACCTGTGACCGAGCGCACACAGCAGAAACTATCTGGCCGGCAAGTGACGGGTCATGGGCAATGATTCCACTACGTCCCTCAAGGTTCGGACAAGACAAATTCACTTCAATTGCGCTTATTCGATTTCCGGCAGCTCCAAGTTGTTCAGCCGCCAGTACGTACTCGTGAACAGTGCGGCCCCAGATACTCGCAACAACAACTGCGCCTTCGGATTCAAGTTTTGGAAGCGACTCGTGAATCCATGACACAACGCCAGGACCTTGCAAACCGACTGCGTTCATCATGCCGCTTGCGGCAACATGCACTCGCGGTGATGGATTACCCGGCCACGGTTCATGAAACAAGCTCTTCACCACTACTGCGCCAAGGCGACGCAGCGGCATGTATCCGGAAAGTTCAACATCGTTTCCGCTCGTACCTGATGCAGTCATGAACGGATTAGAGAGAAGGACTCCCCCTACATCCACGCCACCCATGGCATCGAGATAACGCGCACCGCGCCGCATTGTCATGCCCTGCCGTGATATTCCTGCAGTGATCTCACTTCAACCTCACTCGAGCGTTGTTCCCACAAACCGTTCACAGCAGCCAAGGCAGCTTCAACAGTTGTTACTGACGATACGCCATTTGCATTTGCTGCTTTTCGAATCGCCTCACCGTCCTGACGTGAACCACGACCATGAGGGGTATTCACCACGAAGCTGATCTCACCGTTGGCCACTAAAGCGGCCGCGTTCTCCAAAGAAGACCCTTCGATCTCAGACAACTTGCCGACTATTCGATCAACCGGTAACCCGAATTTGGCGAGGTAGTTCGCCGTGCCCGTTGTAGCTGCGACACCAAGACCTAGATCTCGCAATCGTTTCGCAACAACAATTCCCGCTGGCTTGTCACCATCATTGAATGAGAGGAACACGGTTCCAGAAGTGGGAAGAACAGTTCCGGCGGCAGTTTGCGATTTAACGAAAGCACGTCCGAAAGTTCTGTCGATTCCCATCACTTCGCCCGTCGAGCGCATTTCTGGTCCGAGCGCAGTATCAACTTCAGGAAAGCGATTAAAGGGCAGTACCGCTTCTTTCACCGATACATGACCACCCGTTACTGGTGGAACCAGCAATCCTTCAGTGCGCAGTTCAGCAAGAGTTGCGCCCAACATGACTCGACTAGCAACTTTGGCCAACGGCACACCTGTTGCTTTAGCAACAAATGGAACCGTACGAGATGCTCGCGGGTTTGCTTCGATAACAAAGACAGTTGTTCCGAGAACGGCAAACTGCACATTGATTAACCCGCGTACGTCTAGCGAGTTAGCAATAGCCGTTGTGTACGCACTGATTACTTCAACAACCCAAGCAGGAAGTGTTTGTGGCGGAATTGCACAAGCAGAGTCGCCAGAGTGAACGCCTGCCTCTTCTACGTGTTCCATCACTCCACCGATCAGTACCTCGCCTGTGTGGTCACGAATCGCATCTACATCTACTTCTGTTGCATCTTCCAAGAAATGGTCGATAAGAACAGGGCGTTCAGCGGAAAGGCCGCCTTCTTTTCCGAGGCTTCCGTCTCGTGCCATCTGGTCCATAGCACTTTCCAAAGCCTGAGCGTCGTGAACGATTTGCATTGCGCGCCCGCCAAGCACATAACTTGGGCGAACCAACACCGGATACCCGACACGTTGTGCGATCACACTTGCTTCTGCAAAAGTGACTGCCGTTCCACCCGGAGGCTGCGGGATGGATAGCGAATCACATAAATGATTCCACTTCTCGCGATCCTCTGCCAGGTCGATTGAGTGAGGAGACGTTCCGGCAATCAGAGCTGGATCAATGAGTCCAGACAACTTCAACGGAGTCTGACCGCCGAGTCCGACAATCACCTTGGGCGCAACGCCGCCAGATGCAAGGGTCTCGGCTGCAATTACATTCAACACATCTTCACGAGTCAAAGGTTCAAAGTAAAGACGATCAGAAGTGTCGTAGTCAGTTGAAACGGTTTCCGGGTTGCAGTTCACCATAACGGTCTCATACCCAGCTGCACGCAATGCGAAACTGGCATGAACACAGCAGTAGTCAAATTCAATTCCTTGTCCAATACGGTTTGGTCCGGACCCAAGAATGATCACGCGCGGCTTTGTAGAACCCCGAACTTCGTTTTCATCTTCATATGTTGAGTAGTGATACGGAGTCTGTGCATCAAACTCTGCACTGCATGTATCGACGGTCTTGTACGTAGGAATGATTCCGAGCGATTCGCGATATGAACGAACTGCCATTTCGTCCTCTTTGAGAACGTACGCAAGTTGGCCATCAGAGAATCCGAGACGCTTTGCCCGACGCACTTCATTTCGACTCAATTGAGTCAGTGACCTGCCTTCCAAAGAATGACGCTCATCAATGATGATTTGCATCTGGTCAAGGAACCACACATCAATTTTGGTTGCGTCGTGAACTCGATCAACGCCCATTCCTCTGTTAAGAGCTTCACCAACCTGGAAGATTCTCTCAGGAGTAGCGACAGACGCCTTCTTCAGCAGATCCTCATCACTGAGACTGTCGTATAGCGATTCCCCTCCATCGCAGTTCAGGCCAAGCCTGCCCTGTTCAAGCGACCGAAGACCCTTCTGCAGACTCTCAGGAAAAGTACGCCCGATAGACATCACTTCACCGACGCTCTGCATCTGAGTTCCAAGAACACCTGACGTACCAGGAAGCTTCTCAAAAGCCCAACGAGGAATCTTTGTAACGACATAGTCAATGGTCGGTTCAAAACTCGCAGGAGTCATCTTTGTAATGTCGTTTGGAATCTCATCAAGCGTGTAACCGACAGCAAGTTTGGCCGCAATCTTTGCAATCGGAAATCCTGTGGCCTTTGAAGCCAAAGCAGAAGAACGCGACACGCGTGGGTTCATCTCAATGACAACAAGGTCACCATTGGCTGGGTTCAATGCGAACTGAACGTTGGAGCCACCCGTTTCAACACCGACGCGTCGAATGCACGCAAACGCTGCATCACGCATCTTCTGGTATTCCACATCGGACAAAGTCTGAGCGGGGGCAACTGTTATTGAGTCACCGGTGTGAACGCCCATGGGGTCGAAGTTTTCGATGCTGCAGATGATGACGCAGTTATCAGCATGATCGCGCATCACTTCTAGTTCGTATTCTTTCCAGCCGACAATTGATGTCTCAACAAGGATTTCTCTGATTGGACTTGCATCAAGTCCGTTCGAAGCGAGCTTCAAGAACTCTTCCATTGTGTTTGCAATTCCGGTTCCGCGTCCACCAAGGATGTATGCAGGACGGATAATCACCGGAAGCCCGATTTCTTTGAGAACTTCTGTTGCTTCGTCCATGTTGTGGGCGATTCCACTGTGAGGAACTTTTAGCCCAATCTCAATCATCGCTTGCTTGAATTTGTCGCGGTCTTCTGCTGTAGCAATCGCCTCTGCATTTGCACCAATAAGTTCGGGTGTACCCGGAACACCAACTAGCCCCTTTTCAAAGAGCGCCATGGCAAGGTTGAGGCCTGTTTGTCCACCAAGTGTTGGTAGAACCGCATCAGGTTTCTCGCGCTCAATGATGCGAGCCAAGATTTCTGGAGTCAGTGGCTCAATGTATGTTCGATCTGCAAAGTCAGGGTCCGTCATGATGGTTGCAGGGTTCGAGTTAGCCAGAATGACTCTGTAGCCCTCTTCTTTCAGAACACGGCATGCCTGCGTACCTGAATAGTCAAACTCGCATGCTTGCCCAATAACAATTGGGCCAGAACCGATAATCAGAATTGTGTGTAGATCATTACGACGAGGCATTATTTTTTCTCCATGAGTTCTGCGAATTGTCCGAATAGATAGTGACTGTCATGGGGACCAGGCCCCGCTTCCGGGTGGTACTGCACACTGAAGGCCCGAAGATCGCGCAAACGCATTCCTTCGTTTGTGTGGTCGTTGAGATTGACATGCGTGATGTCGGCGACTCCTGATAACGAATCCGGGTCAACACAGAAGTTGTGGTTTTGACTGGTGATTTCCACTGACCCAGTTGCAAGATGTCGCACTGGGTGATTTGCGCCATGGTGACCAAACGGCAATTTGAAGGTATGCCCTCCGAATGCGCGAGAAAGCAACTGATGCCCAAGACAAATTCCAAAGGTCGGAGTCCCAGCTTCAACAATCGTGCGAATTGCTTCCGTAGCGCCCTTGACCATCTCAGGATCACCAGGACCATTCGACAAGAACACCCCTGATGGTGACAATGTCAACACTTCTTCAGCGCTCATGCTTGCAGGAACAACTGTCACCGTTGCGATTTCAGACAAGTGACGAAGGATTGTGGTCTTGATGCCAAAGTCGTATGCAACAACATTGAACTTCCCATTCCCCACTGTGTAGGCCTGAGGTGTTGTTACCTCAGACACCAAGTCGATACCGGAAGTTCCCTTTTCATTCTTTGCCGCTGCCAGCAACTGGGCATGGTCAGCTGTTCCGAACGCGCCACGTAATGACCCGGAGTCGCGAAGCAGTCGCGTCAGACGACGAGTATCCAATCCTGCGACGCCGGGAAGCTTTTGTGCCTTCAACATTGCATCAAGATCTGACTCACTGCGCCAATTGCTGTGACGACGAGCCATATCTCGCATGATGATGCCACGAGCAAATGTCCCGCGTGATTCGGAGTCGATAGGAGTCACCCCATAGTTGCCAATGTGCGATGTAGTGAACGTAATGATTTGGCCCGCATACGACGGATCAGTGAACACTTCTTGATAACCAGTAAGTGCGGTGTGGAACACGACCTCGCCCGCCGCAATGCCATTCTCTGGCATATACCCAACTGCTTCTCCTTCAAAGACCGAACCGTCTTCAAGCACGAGTGCAATGTTTGTTATGTCGGTACTCACGCGAGTGCCTTCCCTTCCTGCACGACCAGTTGGCCGTTGTAGATCGTGTGCCGCACGCGGCCACGAAGTTCCATGCCGTGATACGGCGTATTAGTGCTGCGACTTGCCAATTCGTCGCGAGAAACAGACCACACAGTGGTGGTATCCCACACCGCAATGTGAGCAGGTTCCCCAACTGCGATTGGTCGACCTTGATGGTCTGAAATGTTTGCGATCACTGCTGGATTCCATGACATAAGAGCAGCGATCTTCTGGGGTGACAGGTTGATTGCAGTATTGACAACTCCGAGTGCAGTCTCAAGACCGAGCATTCCAGGTGGGGCCGTATCAAGCGTTTGCTCTTTTGTGTGGCCAGCATGCGGTGCATGATCAGTAGCAATTGCATCGATGGTTCCGTCTACAAGGCCTTCGTGCAGGGCAGCAATGTCGGCCATTGTCCGCAGCGGAGGATTCACTTTAAATATCGGATCAAATCCGGTGAGCAATTCATCAGTGAGCGATATGTGATGAGGAGTAACTTCAGCCGTCACGGGAAGACCTTCGGCCTTAGCTGCGCGCACCAATTCAACACTCCCCTTAGTGGACAGATGCATGAAGTGTTCCCGCGCCCCCGTCATGCGTACAAGCTGGATATCACGGCGCACCATTTCTTCTTCAGCAGCTGATGGCCAGCCGGGCACTCCCATCGTCGAGCAACACGCCCCGTCGTGCATCACTGCACCAACGGTCATACTTGCAACTTCGCAGTGTTGAGACAACGTCAGATTTAATCGTTTTGCTGCCATCAGTGCGCGCTGCATGACCAAGGCGTCTTGTACGCCAGTTCCGTCGTCTGTAAACAGCGTGACACCTTCATTGGCTAACTGATCAAACGGAACCAAATGCGCACCAAGGCGCCCAATGGTGATACACCCTGAAGGAATCACTTCGCACAGACCAACAGCACGGCCACGATCGCTAACAAATCGAACCGTTGCGACATTGTCTTGAGCTGGATCAGTGTTTGGCATTGCCACGACAGCGGTAAACCCTCCAAGAACAGCTGCTCGACTACCTGATTCAATTGTCTCAGCTTCTTCTTTGCCTGGCTCACGCAGATGCGTATGAAGGTCTACGAAGCCAGACGACACGAAACATCCGGCCGCATCCAGAACGATGTCACCAGTAAGTGCGTCTCCCATGGCTTCAATGAGTCCATTTACGATGCGAACGTCGGATACGAACATTGCATCAGGATTCACTACCGTTGCTCCGCGAATGACAATTGATGCTTTGTTGGCGCTCATGCTTCAACTCCGTTTGACAAAGTCGTTGTTGCATCGCCACCAAGAAGGCTGAACAACACGGCCATGCGAATTGATATTCCATTGGTGACTTGTTGCAATATGCGTGAACCAGGAACCAACGATGGATCCACGATCATCTCGACACCACGATTGATTGGCCCTGGATGAAGCAGCAACGCATGATTTTGCATTCGGGCTGCACGCTCTGGTGTAAGCGCGAACAAAGAACTGTATTCCCGAAGACTTGGCATCTGAGCTGCGTCCATTCGTTCGCGCTGAATGCGCAACATGTACACCACGTCAACTACGCCAACTACATCGTCAAGAGAGTCAGCTGTCGTGACTCCCCACCCGTCAAGTGATGTTGGCAAGAAGGCAGTTGGAGCCACCAAAACGACCTTGGCGCCAAGTCGGGTGAAAACGTCGATATCGCTGCGCGCCACTCGTGAATGCTTGATGTCTCCAACAATGGCCACTGTTCGGCCCTGCATGGAGTTCAGTTCATTGAAATTACGAGTAATTGTGTACGCATCTAATAGAGCTTGCGTCGGGTGCTGATGCCAACCGTCTCCGGCATTCACAACCGATGCGTCAGTCCATTGTGTGATCTGTTGAGGCGCACCACTTGACTTATGTCGAATCACAAACGCATCAACACCCATTGCCGACAACGTCTCTATGGTGTCACGCAGACTTTCACCCTTGTTGACGCTTGAGGAACTGGCAGTAAATGTCATCACTTCTGCAGACAGCCTCGATGCTGCAGTTTCAAAACTCAGACGTGTTCGAGTTGAGTCCTCAAAGAACACACTGGCTATCGTGCGTCCTCGCAACGCAGGAACCTTAGGCACTGCACGCGAATTGATCTCAGCCATGTGGTCTGCCATCGCCATTATGGAGACAATGTCGTCTGTGCTGAGATCACGTGTCGACAAAAGATGCTTCACGAGGTTTCCCCCGATGCTGCAACGACGGTGACGCCATCAGGACCAACACTCACTTCATCAGAAAAGTGTGTGGGGATGTTCTTGCCTACATAGTCAGGGCGAATAGGTAGTTCTCTATGACCCCTGTCGACCATGACCGCTAACTGAACAGCGCGAGGGCGTCCGTGATCATTTAGCGCTTCCAATGCTGCCCTGACCGTGCGGCCAGTGAATAACACGTCGTCTACAAGAACGACAGTTTTGCCAGTGAGATCGACAGGGATATCAGTAGGCGCAGACAAGACAATTGGCCGAAGACTGAAGTCGTCTCGATACATGGAGATATCAACTGCACCGAGCGGGACTGTTGCCGATGGGGAAATAACCGAGATGTTCTGACGTAGGCGACTTGCAATCCATGTTCCGCCTGTTTGCATGCCGACTATGACCACATCAGACAAGTCTGGATTTCGCTCAACAATCTCGTGAGCGATGCGCTTCAGTGCTTTGTCAACATCACTGACACCGAGAATCTCGGAAGACACTGTCGAGGCCGAACTCATTACGCAGCAACCTCTGGAAGGACTGGCATGAAAAACGCCCCTCGCGAGGGGCGTGCGTGCATGAAAACTAGAGCCATATTGTCCTTCCGTTCGAGCCTCACAGGACCCGTTTTACGGTCGACGACACTGTAGCACGAGAAAAGGTTCGCTCGCTAGGGGGACTTGCGGGCAAATAGTTGCCAGTAGTTGTTCGCCTTGTACTCATAGAAATCCGCAGAAATAGAGTTCCAATCTTTGAGATTTCCAGTATCGAGCTCCCGCGGTAAAAGCACGAACTCAATCCCGTCAGAGAGTGGGCTCCGCTGGCCTTCTTTTGAAGTGTCTGGCCCGTACAACACAATCCGAAATGGATTGGGGAACTGATAGACCTCTTTGCGATGTGCGAGATGTGGGGCCGTCGAATGAAACACGGAGATTTTTGCCTGCGGCGGAATATGCGAATACATCTCTTCTGCCGCCACAGCAACAGGGTGCTCTGCACCCCAATGAGGATATTCGTTCAGTCGGAATGGCACGTACGACCACAATGACGCACACCACAACGACGAGACCACCACAACAGCCACAAGTACCCTGCGCGCCCCGATTCCGACTCGCCCTAGCCCCACGATGACTGCAATTAGCAATGCCGGCACAGCAACAAGTGAGTAGTGGTACTCAATGTGAAATTGATACCAGAAGTTACTGACCGTATTGCCAACAAGCACCAACAAACTAATTGCTGCAACCTCAGGTGCAAGAAGACTTAATAACGCAAATGGCGCGAACATCTTCCACCAATACATCAAGCGACCTTCAGACGTTAGGTACTGATACACATTTGTTGGGTTTGTGAAGGTCTCTTTGATGAAACCGGATACTCCACCGAAGGGAATTCTCCAGCCATTACGAGTCGGAACACCAATTAGGTTTTTCATCAGCACGAACATGCCGAGTAACGCAGCCGTAATTCCGGCGCCAATCGTCAGAATTCCCCTGCGGGTCTCGCCACGCAATGCCACCATTGCACCAAGCGGAACGATGACTAGAACTACATCTTCTTTCACCAGTAGCGACAGGAAAACCGCAACCCAATACCAACGCCAGCGTTTCGTAAGTGCAGAAACAATGGCAACCGGGATAAACAAACCCAGAAACGAATCTGGGTGATAGTTCTCAAAGATGGTGCCGTTAACCGCAGGGTTCACAAGCCACACAACTGCGAATGCGCAGCCGACACCAGCACTATTGAGATGCCGGCGAGCAAAAAAGTAAATGGGCAATGCTCCGGCCGCAACAACGAAAGACTGCATCGCTAGCAAAGTCTCTGTACCGGGCCAGATCCAATACAGCGGGGCAACAAACAACAAAATTAGTGATGCGTGATCACCGAACAGGTTTCGACCCATCAAGGTCACAAATGGAGCGTCGAAGCGAGATAACAACCAGACTCCTTGGTCGTACAGCCCTACGTCAAAGGAAGAAGTTCCGAGACCCCGGTGAATATCCCACTGCAAGCGAGTAGTAGCAACTGCTGAGCACGCACACAAAAGAACCACTGTCCAGGTCCATAACGACGTTTGTGATAGTCGGTCACGAAGAGTCGCGACCTCGACGTCATCGACTGGCGAACTCATGAACCTATATTTACAGAACCGGACGAGCTGTCTTTGCGACTGCCGCCAAAACACCATTGACGAATCGTCCAGAGTCGTCCGTGGAGAATCTCTTTGCCAATTCGACTGCTTCATCAATAACGACTGCTATCGGTACGTCAAGGCGTGAGGTCAACTCAAAGATGGCGAGACGAAGGATGGCGCGGTCAAGGGCCGGCATTCTGTCAAGTGCCCAACCTTTTGAATGAGCAACGATTGCTTCATCGATAGCAACCCGATGAGCTTCAATGCCGTTAAGCAACTCCCCTGTCAGGTCTGCTGAAGCGACTCCCCTGTCAGCCAACAACTCGAGCGGCGACATAGAACGCTGTTCTGATTCATACAGAAAAATGACTGCCTGCTCGCGAGCATCAGTTCTTTCGTCACTTGCGCGGAATGATTCCGGATCGCGCGCCATTAGACGCGTGTGACGTAATCGCCGGTGCGAGTGTCAACCTTTACCTTGTCGCCAACGTTGACAAACAACGGAACTTGGATGACTTTGCCAGTCTCTAAAGTTGCTGGTTTGCGAGCACCCGACACACGGTCGCCTTGAACTCCAGGCTCAGTGTCAGTAATAACCAATTCAGCAGACGCTGGGATTTCAACCGTGATGATTTCACCGTTGTGGTACGCGATGATTGCCATTGCTTGCTCAACCAAATAGTCCGCAGCATCTCCGAGCGCTGCCGGAGTCACTGTCATCTGGTCGTATGAATCAGTATCCATAAACACGAAGTCGTCGCCGTCTTTGTACAAGAACTGCATGTCGCGCTTGTCAAGGATTGCTTGCTCGACACGAATACCCGCATTGAAGGTTTTTTCTAATACATTGCCGTTCTTCAGGTTGCGCAACTTGGTGCGCACAAAGGCTCCACCTTTTCCAGGCTTCACGTGTTGAAATTCAACAACGGTAAAGAGTCCGTTGTCGAGTTGGAGTGTGATTCCGTTTTTCAGATCGTTCGTTGTGATCGCGGGCATGTGAGGTCCTTGGGGGTGTGCGTAAGAATTCGGCACGAATCGCCGGTGACAACGACCAGATCCTCGATCCGAACGCCGCCTACCCCTCCACGATAGAGCCCAGGCTCGACTGTCACCACCTCATTCACACCCAGAACTGCTGCGCATCGGGGCGAAAGGATGGGTTGTTCATGGATATACAGCCCTATTCCATGCCCGGTGCCATGGACATACTCGTGGTCAACTCCCTCACGGAGAAACACTGCCCTTGCTGCCGCATCAACGCTGGCACCTACGACTCCGGCCTTCACGGATGCGATTCCGGCTGCCTCAGCTTCAATTACCAGGTCAAACATTCGTTGATATTCAGCCGACACAGCTCCGACGCGGATGGTCCGAGTCATGTCACTCTTGTATCCCTGCACCTTTGCTCCGAAGTCAATGACGACTCCGTGACCATCTTCCACAATTGCGTCTGATGGTTCATGATGAGGCCGTGCACCGAGAGGGCCAGTTGCGACAATCGTGTCAAAAGCAACATCATCCGCCCCTGCTTCGCGCATCAGATGATCAAGACGGTTACGAATTTGCTTTTCTGTTTTGCCCGCCAAACCATCTGCGACCACCGATGCCAAAGCATTGTCCGCGATTCCCGCCGCAG
>JBILOM010000114.1:0-4120 GCA_044374495.1 Ilumatobacteraceae bacterium
TGACCTCGGCATGCATACACACTGTCCACCCGTCTCGCCCTCCAACATGTGACTGCAGGTGTCCTTGTACACCCTGAACCGCCAGCGGCCCTGCGGCCAACAACGCTCGAGACACGTTCAGTCGCGGGTCGACCAACAGTTCAACTGGCTGAAGGGGGTGACGATGGCGCGCGTCGAATGAAGGGATTGTGGTGCGATTAGAGATCGCCCAGGTATCCGCAACCTGCTGAGTAGCGATTTCTGTGCCGCTTGTTTCCATCACCCATGCGTCATGTGCATCGGCAATCAGAAAGCTCGACCAATATGGTCGCGCACGTTCGCCATTACGCGTATCGTGCCCACTTCCGCCTTGTCCGTACCGCGCTATGAGATCTGACATCACCTGAACAGCGTTCAGAGCGCTTGTCGCGCGTTCTAAGCCGAGTCGCACCACATCCATGCCGATTAACGCGTCGGGAGCACCACGCGGGTCGAGAGTGGTGTAGATCGTTTCGTTTCCGATAGCTACGCCAGCTTCGTTAACGCCATGTTCGCCACCCCAACACCAATCCGGCATCGACAATGCGCACGCAACCGTGTCGCCTGCAAATGCTTCCACTTCGATGTAAGTGGTGCGAGTAGTTCCTGAATCGCGACGAGACGGATTCCATCGCATGATCTGGGGCTCGGTTGGAGGTCTGTCTGAATTTTTCGCAAACAGTGTTCTGTTGGCCGCAGTGTTTACAGCTAGAGCAACGAGACAATCACACATTGGCAGAGACAGGAGCTGCCAACAGTGCTTCACCGGAAGCATCTGTGGTGTGCCACGACGGGTCGGCTGCGCCACCCGTAATCAACAAACCGGCTGCACCAGTGATTTCCCACAACACAGCAGGGCGTGGCCCGTGCCAACGCACCGCAAATGAAATTGTGCGATATGGGTCAGCCGTGATGCCGTGAGCTTCAAAAGCTGAACCCCACCATGTTTCCGGAATGCCATGAGGAAGCAACACGCATTGCCCACCACTAGGAGACGCTTGCGCCAACAATGATTCAGCCCATGCAATTGCTCCGAGTCCACCAGGGATCTCAATAGGAAGTTCTTGCACGTCACGATCTGCCATACGTAACCACGTGCTGCCAATGTCGTTCGCTGCAACGTCGTCTTCCAACAACACGCATGCCCGCGCAGCAGTCGCCATGAGATGTGGCGTATCCCACTGCAACACTTTGGCACGCTTTTCTGCTTTCACACGGCGCTGAACTGCTTCCACTACGTCAACAATGGAGTCTCTGTGTGTTTCAGCAAGACGAACCAACTCGATTGACGCATCTTCTGTTACGCCAACACCTAGCAACAGGTCACTTCGGACTCGGGCAATACCCGCGACTACTGAATGGTCTGGCATGGTGATGCGTGACGCGAGATCACACGCTGTTTCCCAGCCGCGCACTACTTGCTGATGATCCGGAACATCATCGGGCAATGGCCCAGATGACGGATTGACGTGCGCCAACGCAATGCGCGCAGTGCTCTTGTGCCCCAATGGAATCACCATTGAGCCGGCAGGTAAATCAATGCCTGCTGGCGGATTATCAATTGGTTTGCGCGTGGTCAGTACATCGGAACGTGTAACCGCTACAGCGACAGGAAGTGTTGACTCATTTTCAAATTCAATGACAGTCATTCCGCCACGATCTGCCACGCAATACATACGTTGAACAATGTCGCCATTGCCAACACGAATTCGTGTTTCGCATACTGGAAAACCTGCGTACCACTTCTGTCGAAGAGTCGGTTCAGATGCTGGTGAATACCACCGGTCATCGCCGGCAACATGCCATGCAAGTTCCGGGCCACCATCGTCTGGAATCAGAGTGCCGTGTTCGGAAACAGCGCCACGCCAGGTGCCACCGCGGTTACCAATCACGCGACTCATAGTTGGGCTTCCGGACGCGAGCGACGAGACATCAATGCAAGTAAACCTTCAGATGCGGATAATCCGTTGTGACACACGGCAACTACCTGCTCAGTAATCGGCATATCTACCCCGTACTGCTGCGCTAATTCAAGAACAATTGCTGAGCTGCGCACACCTTCAGCAACCATTGTGGTGGAACCAAGAATGTCTGCCAGAGCTTCGCCGGCGCCGAGACGTATTCCGACCGATGTGTTTCGACTGCTCTGCGACGAACACGTAGCAATGAGGTCTCCCATGCCGGCAAGACCCGCAAGCGACACAGGGTCGCCACCAAGTGCAACCGCGAGACGTGTCATTTCGGCAAGTCCGCGCGTTAGTAGAGATGCACGTGTGTTGTCGCCGAATCCCATTCCCTTTGCCATACCTGCAGCGATAGCAATGACGTTCTTTACAACACCCGCAATTTCACACCCCACCACGTCAGGGTTCGTGTACACGCGAAATGTAGGCGTAGAGAACAACTCTTGTAACGCTGTTGCGATTACTGCATCATCAATGGCAACAACACTGGCAGCTGGCTGGCCAACTGAAATTTCAGACGCAAGGTTCGGACCAGTCAAAACCGCAACAGGATGACCTGGCATTACTTCGTTCGCAACTTGCGACATGCGCAACATTGAGCCAGCCTCAAGTCCTTTTGACAAACTGACAATAGGCACCCACGGACGAATGTGTGATTTTGCATCGTCAAGCACTTGGCGAAAACCTTGTGATGGAACTGCCATCACCACAACGTCAGCCGTGCTGACTGCATCGCTTAACGACGACGTTGCCCGAAGCTGTGGCGACAGCGCGACGCCACCGATGTAATCAGGGTTGACGTGATTGGTGTTGATGCTCTCCACAACTGCTTCACGGCGAGCCCACAGAACCGTCGGGGTGTTAGCAGCAGCCAAAGACGCAACCGTGGTGCCCCAAGAACCGGCACCCACTACCGCCATACGAATCTCTGCCATTTCTCTAGCGTAGGTCACAAGGCCAACAGGGTTCGTAGGCTGACAAGGTGCGCCTTGCCGTTGTGATCCCCGTGAAGTCATTCACCCTTGCCAAAGGGCGACTTGCCGACACTTTGACTGCTTCGCAACGCTCTGCGCTTGCCCAATCATGTGCTGAGACGGTTGTGCGTGCAGCGCTGTCATTACCTACCTATGTGGTGTGTTCAGACGATGTTGTTGCATCGTGGGCAAAAGCACTTGGAGCCCACATTGTTGATTGCCAGACACCTGGCCTTGACATCGCAGTGGCAACAGGACGCTCAGCAGCCGAGGCTGACGGCGCAGACCACATCATCGTTGCTCATGCTGATCTTCCCTTGGCAGTCAGTTTCAATCACATTGCACGCGAAGGAAAAGTAACGCTTATCCCTGATCGTCATCGCGACGGCACAAATGTTCTTAGTTTTCCTATCAATAGCTCGTTCACAACCGCGTATGGACCGGGCAGCTGCGACAATCACATTCGTCTCGCAATAGATGCAGGACTTGAATATGAAATCATCGAAGATAACGATTTGGCACTTGACCTCGACACAGCAGACGACTTGAGTGAACTGGCACGCAGAGAAACGGAACAACAATGAGCGCAAACGAACCAGGGCAACCTCCAGTAACTCCCACTACTTTCACATCGAATCTGACGACACCGAAGATTGTTCTGGCAATCGGTGCACACCCAGATGATGTTGAGTTTGGTTGTGGAGGCACGCTTGCCAAATGGTCAGCAGGAGGCGCTGTTGTGCACCATCTTGTCTGCACAGACGGATCAAAAGGCACATGGAACCCTGACGCCGACACCGCCGCACTTGTGCAGTCACGTCAAGTTGAACAACGCAATGCAGCCAGCGCACTTGGCACTTCAGGCACCGTTTCATTCCTTAGCTATGTGGATGGTGAACTTGAACATTCAAAGGAAGCAATTGACCGCATTGCACTTGCCATTCGCACACTGAAGCCCACAGTCGTTTTGTCGCATGACCCGTGGAAGCGATATCGCCTACACCCCGACCATCGCAACACTGGCCTCAATGTGTGCGATGCAATTGTTGCCGCACGTGACCCACACTTCTTGAAGCATCACTTCGCGGAACACGGCGTCGTCCATCATCGCCCTGATGCATTGCTGTTGTGGGAAGCAGACGAACCAAACCACGTGGAAGATAT
>JBILOM010000115.1:0-4111 GCA_044374495.1 Ilumatobacteraceae bacterium
GATGTCATGACATAACAGTAGGCGGTTGAACGCCCACATTGTTATGCCACGAGGAACACGGTTTATTCGTTAATGGCCTTGTAAAGAACTGAGCCAACAACAGCACCAATGATGGGGAACACGAAGAACGCCCATAACTGAGTCACTGCATCGCCGCCGGCGAATATAGCGACTCCGAATGAACGAGCTGGGTTAACTGACGTGTTGTCAATCGGAATGCTGATCATGTGAATCAAAGCAAGTGTCATTCCGGCGGTTAGTCCGCCGAAGCCTTGAGAGAACTTTGGACTCGTGGTGGCCAATACGACATAGACGAGAACGGCAGTGAGGATGATTTCCACCAGCATCATTGACATGTAGTTGTATCCATTCGGCGACAACGCGTCGTATCCGTTGACGGCAAAGTTGGCGGTCGACACGGTGAATCCGTCTTTTGTTCCAGATGCAATTCCCAGAATTGCTGCACCACCAAGTGCCGCACCAATTAGTTGGCTAACGATGTAATAGGGAATCAGTGCTTTGTCTAACTTCTTGCTGATTGCAAGACCGATGGTGACTGCGGGGTTGATGTGGCATCCCGATACGGGACCAACTGAGTACGCAGCAATCAATAACGACAGTCCGAATGCCAAAGACACCATCAGAACTTTGCCGTCGAATGCTGGAACAAGAATGGCGGTACCAGGTCCGCCCATCATGAGAAGAAAAGTACCGAAAGCTTCGGCACCCATAATGCGTGAATGTTTCAAAAGGAGCCCCCTAGAAAGGTGAGTCTCCGCCCACCCATGTTCTAACGAATCAAAGGGGCTCAATGGTGGATATGTCTGGCTACCAGACTGGGTCGACGACCTGAACCTTGCCAAGTCGCAGTTCCAAAGCGTCACCAGCATTAAGCAGCAAGTCTTCGCGCCATGAGTGAGACACGATTTGGACGCCTTGTGGCGCACCATCATGACTCCCAATAGGAAAAGCGAGTGATGGGATTGCGAGAGACGCCAAATTAACGGTGTAGCGAAGGTGGTCCCATAGTGGCGCCATCACTTCAGAACCTTCGATGTCTTCGTTCATGCGCATGAATGGTTTTGTCAGAACTGGCATCACGATTAATGGGTATGTTTCAAAAAATTGATTCCATGCACGAAACATCATGTCTCTGTCTGCAAGTGCCTTCATCAGTACTTGCGGAGTTGCCTCGGGAAACATCGGCAACATTCCTTCTGTTGCCTTAGTCAGGCCTGAGTCATTAATGCTTGGCAATGTGGGAACGAGCCCCAGCAACACATCCATGGCTCCTAATCGAAGCCACATTGAGAAGAGTGTTTCGAGCATTGGTGGAGAAATCTCTTCCACTTCATAACCGGCATCTTCTAGCAAGCGTCCAGCAGTTCGCACTGCTGTCTTTGTTGCGTCATCCATTGGGTGGCCATCTTCAGTGATTAGCGCAACTCGTATCGGAGACTTTGGCGCAGGAAAGTCATTCTGCATTGGAACCCAGAATGGGTCAGCCCAGTTCGGGTATTGCATTGCTGAATATGTGAGACGAAGATCTGCCATTGTGCGAGCGAGCGGACCTTGCGTTGACATCATCATTCCGGATAATCCACGTGGGTTTGGATTTGTGCCGCCTGTTGGCATGCGTCCCATTGTTGGACGCAAACCGATGATGCCATTGCAAAATGCTGGCCAACGCACGGATCCTGCAACGTCGTTACCTTGGGCAATTGCACACATGCCTGATGCAACTGCTGAACCAGCACCGCCGCTTGAACCACCAGGTGTCAGGTGTAGTCCATGAGGGTTGTGAGTCTCGCCGTGTAAATCATTTCCTGTGTGTGATCGTAGTGCGAACGAAGGGGAGTTGGTGCGTCCCAACATGACAGCGCCATCAGTGAGCAGTCCTTCAATACACTTGTGTGTCATTAAAGACATGTTGTCTTTCAACATTGCGATGCCGTTGTCCATTGCATAGGGCACATGGTCGGTATTAATTTTTGTTGTCATTGCAACGCCAGCAAGAGGACCAGTTGCTGAACCAGAATCAATCAGTGATGCTTGAGCACGTGCATGTTCATCAGTGCGCACCACGATTGCATTGAGTTTGCTGTTGACTGCATCAATACGTGAGATGTGTGATTCAGTAACTTCTGCAGCACTTATGACGCGCTCACGAACAAGACGAGCAGTTTCAATCGCTTCTAATTGCCATAGCTCAGTTGTCATGTTCCCCCCGGAATGATTACGGTTCGACGATTGCAAATCCTGTAGTGATGTTGTCGAGTTTGCCGAAAATCTCTAACAATGCTGCGGCATCGCCATCAATCGAGATTGTGCCTGCTGTTATTTGGTCTACGAATGTTGTTGCCTGCGTGACCACGTCGAGCATGGTGAGGCGGGTCAACGTGATTGTTGCAGCAGCAGATTTTTCATGACGTCCAGGAGTTGCGTACAACGTGCGGTTTGATATTCCAAGAATCCACTTCTCATCAACATCAGTGAAGTTCCAGTTCACACATAGCGAAACACCACCCAACTCTTCAGACTTCATGCGTACCGAAAGTGAGTCAAAGAGTTGTTCAATTGTCATTGCGAGAAGGAGTCCTCTGTTTCGCACTGGCATTGGTGTTGGCTTTGGTGGCCCTTGACGTAATTCTTGTGCACCCGTTAGATACGCATTACGGAAAGTTGATGACTCTGCTTGGTAGCCAAGTTGTTCAAGTGCATCAGCTTGCAAATTGCGAGCAGCTGTATTGGTCGGGTCTGCAAACACCAAGTGATTCACAATTTCTGCCACCCAGCGGTAATCGCCATTGTCAAATGCTTTCTGTGCATTAGCAATCAATGCATCGGCACCGCCGGCAAGTTCCACATATCGCTTGCCGACTTCGGTAGGCGGCAATTTGTTCAGGTTTGATGGATTGCCGTCGTACCAGCTGAGGTAACGCTGGTACACAGCTTTTGAGTTGTGTACCAAGTCTCCGTAATAGCCACTTGTGTGGTCATTGGCCTTGAATTCATCTGGCAATTCCAGAGTGGCTGCAATCTCCAACGGCGTGAACCCTTGGTTTGCCAAACGCATTGTCTGGTCGTGAATCCATTTGTACAAGTCACGTTGTTGAATCAGGAACTCATGCAGATCTTCATTTCCCCAACGTGGCCAGTTGTGCGATGTGAAGAGAATCTTTGTATCCGCAGCAAACAACTCGATTGATTCATCGATGTACTTTGACCACTTCAATGAGTTACGAACTTGTGCCCCGCGAATTGGCACCAAGTTATGCATTGTGTGCGAGCAGTTTTCTGCCATGCACAACCAACCCTGATCGGGAAAGAAGAAGTTCATCTCTGCAGGTGCTTCAGTTTCTGGCGTCAATTGGAAGATGATGCGAACACCATCGACAACTAATTCCTCACCCGTGAACGTGATGTCTTCAGTTGGCGCAATTAATCCTGGGGGTCCAAGTGGAACCGCGTTACCAAGTCCGCAGTCGACATGGCCTGTAGGGCCCGCTGGAAGAAGTGGACCAAATTGGTAAGCGGCGCGGCGTCCCATGGCAGGTCCCGCGATGACATTTTCTCCGACTGTCTCATGCAGGAAACCAACCGGCGCGATGACGCGGCATTTTCCGGCATCAACTTCGGCCTGAGTTGTAACGCCAAGAACACCACCGAAATGGTCTGCGTGTGAATGGGTGTAAATAACGGCAGTGACAGGGCGGTGGCCGAGTTGAGCCGTGATGAGTTCATAGCTAGCACGAGCTGTTGCTTCGGTAGTCAGCGGGTCAATCACCACCCAACCTTCTGTTCCCTTTATAAAGGTGATGTTCGAGATGTCATAACCGCGTACTTGCCATACGCCATCGGCAACTTCAAAAAGTCCGTGATGCGCATTGAGTTGGGCATGACGCCACAAACTGGGGTTCACAGTTTCAGGTGAAGGGCCACCAGCGCGCAGGAAGTCATACCTATTAACGTCGAGCACCATTCGGCCAGAGGCGTCGGTTATGCGCCCCGTGGGCAGGGAAGCAATAAAGCCGCGCTTGGCGCGCTCGAAGTCGCCGGCGTCTGAGGGAGGGTTGACGGTGGAGTTCTTTGCCTTGGTGTGGACAGAGGC
>JBILOM010000186.1:0-4098 GCA_044374495.1 Ilumatobacteraceae bacterium
TCAATGTTGCAAGACTGGACTGCACAATTTTGTTTGTGACCACAAGTTTGTTGCGGCGAATATCGGTAGCGCCACCACCGCCACCACCAACGCCTGCACCACTACCGTTACCGCCACCATTCCAACCGCCAATATTTTGTGTAGCTACCAGAGAGCCGCCGCCCTTGCCACCAACATAGAGATACAACACCTCGCCTTGTGTGACCGGAATGACTCCTTGAACACGACCGCCCTTGCCACCAACACCAGTCGCGCCAGTGCCACCGCTTGCGCCTACAGCATCAACTTGCAACCATGTGACACCGTCAGGAACTGTAAAAGTCTGCACGCTGCCATTTGAAGTAAAGGAGACATCACGAGTGAAAATCGGAGTTGCATATCGTTGGCTAGATGAAGCAGATTCACATGAGGTGTTGCAGGTTCGCGAAGCATCGGCATACAACGCAGTGACTTCGTAGTAATACGTCGTATTGATTGTCAACGCTTTAGTTTTTGATACGTTGCCGGTTGGGCTAACCGCAATCGCAGAAATATTCGCATTGATCAGTGAGTATCTGAGTGTCGTTCCAGTAGTACCGGTAACGGCAACATAGGTGCCGTCAAAAGGGGTGCCGACGCCCTGAACTATAAATTCATCGCCAATAGCGATTCCGTGGTTCGATGAAGTTGTCAGTGTTGCCACGTTCGTGGTGATCGACTTGTTGGTAACAGCAAAATTATTTCCGTGATGAAGGAAACTTTGTGACAATCTTCCGGGAATGTTGATGAATTGGGAAAGAACGCCTTGTGAAGTACCCCATGCAACGCGATACCCCGTCACAGCTGATTCAGGAGACGGTGTCCAGTTCAAAACGTTGAAGGCTTGATAGCCATAGACCTCAAAATTTCGTGGTGCATCAAGAGATCCGGTCTGTGGCGCATAGATTACGAGAGCACCATTGCCAGTTTTGAACCCTTGTGTGTGGGAAACAAAACGAGCTGACGATTGAGTCCAGCTTGAACCGCCGCCGCCACCGGAATAGCCAGCCGAGCCATTTCGCCATTGCTGTGGATTCTGACCAGACCCATAACCACCGAAATAACCGCCACCGCCACCGCCAGCATTTGTTCCGCCGCCAGCCCCACCAATACCAACAGCATTTCCGTATGTCTGAGTTGCACCGAGGCCAGAACAGTTTCCAGTGACGCCACCCGAACACGAGTTGCTTGAACCTTCTCCAGCAGTAAGACCACCACCTGCACCACCGGTGCCTGCACCGTGTCCAGTTCCACCGCCGCCACCAGCAACAAAGAGTCGATCTGACAGACCAACATTGGTGGCGTTACGTATTAACGCGCCGTTTACACTCGCCGAAGCGATATTGACATTAACCAACGCATAGCTCACCGTATTCGTTGTTACTGCGGTTGCAGTAAATGTTCCGTCATATGGCGCACCAACACCGGCCACTACAAGTGAGTTGCCTACAACCAGACCATGCGGAGCAGAAGTTGTGAGCACAGCAACACTTGAAGTCAACGCAGCATTAGTCACTGTTGTGCCTCGGCGAAGATCTGTTGCTCCACCGCCGCCGCCGCCAACGCCGATGCCAGCGCCGCCGCCATTCCAACCACCAGTAATCAGTGCCTGATACTTCGCAGGGTGGTTATCGCCACCGCCGCCAGCAACAAATGCAAAGAGAATTTCCCCGGGAGTCACCGCAAGAGTTGTTTGAACCCGACCACCTAAACCGCCGACCGCAGTTCCGCTTTGTCCACCCTGACCACCTTGTGCATCGACACGGATTTGTGTGACACCAACCGGAACGCGATACGACTGAATCGTCTCAGTGAAACCGAAAGTATTCGTGGCTGAGAACCGCGTGATCTCAGAAACCTCAGAAGAGAAGTCAGACAAGCACAATGTTTGACACGGGCTATTCAAGTCGCTGTACTTCGCTGCTATCGCATAGTAATAACGCGTTCCCATGGTGAGATTTGTATGGAGGTATTCATCAGACCCACCGCCTGCAACATCAATGATGTTTGTCAAAGCACCTGGCGAAGTTCCCCACTTAATGCGATATCCCTCTGTCTCTGTATTCGTTGAAGCAGTCCATGACACATAGTTCTGTCTGTCGCCACCGAGAACAGAAAGATCTGCTGGTGTCGCAATTGTTGAACTTTGCGCAGTGGTAATCGTCAGTCGACCGTCTCCATTGCGGTACGCCTGAGTGTGGCGCACAAAGACCACGTTGCTAGTAGTCCAACTAGAACCGCCGCCGCCACCGCCATATTGTGAACCACCTTCGCCGCCCCAGTAGCCGCCACCACCACCGCCAGCACTTGAGACTCCTGCTCCACCAAGACCCAGTGCATTACCTGATGTTTGTGTGCCTGCGGGACCAAGGGCGTTGCCGCCGTGTGCCCCGCCATCAATTGCAGTCAGCCCGCCGCCGCCACCGCCACGCGCCCATTGAGTTGCACCACCGCCACCGCCAGCAACCACAATTCGGCGTGACAACCCGAGAGCAGGATTGAAGTGCAAAACTGCGCCGTCGACTATTGAAGTAGCAACATTTGCATTCGTTTTTGCATAGCTAAACGTGTTCGTTGTTACTGCTGTCACCGTGTAACTGCCGTCGTATGTTGCACCAAGACCCGTAACGACAACAACAATGCCAACAGCGAAACCATGCGCAATAGACGTTGTCAATGTGGCGACATTATTTGTTAAGGCTGCGTTTGTTACCGTTAAACCACGACGAATATCGGTTGCGCCACCGCCACCACCTTGTGTACCAGTACCGCCACCGTTGCGACCACCCACCGTATTTTCTTTGTATGTGAACGGAAAGTGGTTTCCGCCACCTCCACCGACGTAAATGAACAGAGTTTCACCCGGTGTTACAGGAACCGACGCTTGAACTCGTCCGCCGTTGCCGCCAGTGTATGTTGTGACGTTTGCACCTTGGGCACCCTGTGCATCCACTTGAATCTGTGTAACTCCGGCCGGAACTTTGTACGTATGGGTTCCATCATTAAAGGCAAAAGATGTTTGTGCGCCGAATCGCCCCACCACCGTTGAGGTTGTCGTAAAACTTGAGAGACAAAAAGATCCGCACGATTGCGTTGCATCTGTGTACATCGCCGCAATCTTGTAGTAATAGTTTTGCCCAAGGATCAAGTTATTTGTGCGTTGCACTAGCCCCGTTGGAGTCACTGCGGTAACAGATACCGCTGTACCACTTAATGCATAGGTAAATGTCTTCGTTGTCGGAACTGATGTAACCACGAAGGTTCCATTAAACGTTGAGTCAACTCCGGTGATTGCAACTTCACGACCAATGGAAAGGCCGTGATCAATAGCGGTTGTCAAAGTAGCAACTGTTGCTGTCTTTGTTTTAGATGAGACCGCAATCGGATTACCCGAATGGGTAAACGAAGTAGTTGCGCCACCGGCAACATCGAACTGGTACACAATGTTTGAAGGGTCTGTACCCCACTTCACGCGATATCCGGTGACATCGTCGACACCAGGAGTAGCCCATGTCAATTCACTTGTTCGCGACCAACCGGTGCCCGCAAGTTGCGTTGGTGTTGGCATCGTCGCCGCTTGAGGCAACGAAATTTTCAATGATCCATTGCCTGTTGCAAGTGAATATGCCTGCGTGTGCACCACGCCAAATACACCTGCATCGACGTACGAAGACCCGCCACCGCCACCGCCATATGCGGCACCTCCTCGACCACCCCAATAACCGCCACCGCCACCGCCAGCATTGGTTGTTCCGTTACCACCAACTGCAAGTGCATTGCCGGTTGATTGCGTGCCACCAACAGCACCCGCAACGCCCCAACCCGTTGCGGTTTCTCCCACCAACTGTCCACCACTTCCCGCTTTGGCATGCGAACCCGCACCGCCGCCGCCGCCAGCAACAAGTATTCGACGCTCAAGTTGCAACGTCGTTTGAATTACCGCACCCGAAACCGTCGTTTCACTGGTGGTTACTCCACCGGTTTTTGTATACGTGAGAGTCTTTGTCGTTGGAACTGCAGTAACGGTGTACGAGCCGTCATATGTTGCACCAAGGCCCGCAACCACGATCGAATTTCCTA
>JBILOM010000171.1:0-4092 GCA_044374495.1 Ilumatobacteraceae bacterium
CTCAATATCAACCCAGACGCAGTACATTCTCTTACTCGCGACTAAATCAAAGGAACAAGCCCGTGGGCACCTTGTACATCACCGGAAATCCTGACTCTGATGCGTTTCTTAACGCCAACGGCACCGCATTACTGATTGGCATGCTGCTCGACCAACAAGTGCCGATGGAATGGGCTTTCAACGGACCATGGACATTGAAGCAGCGACTTGGTCATCTTGATGCAAAGAAGATTGCAGCAATGGACCCAACAGAGTTTCTTGCAATCTGCTTAACGAAGCCAGCGATACATCGTTTTCCCAAAGCCATGGCACAACGCATTCAAGGAATGTGCGCAGTGCTTGCCGAAAAGTACAAAGGCAAAGGTGAAAACATGTGGGCCGACGTTAAAGATGGTCATGTGTTGTTCGAACGCCTTCGTGAATTGCCTGGCTTCGGTGCCGAGAAGGCACAGATTTTTGTTGCGTTGCTCGGAAAACGTTTTGACTTCACACCCACCAACTGGGAAAAGGCTGCAGGAGTGTTTAGCGATTCAAATCCACGAACCGTTGCTGACATCACTTCAGCAGAAACGCTTCTAACTGTGCGGGCATGGAAAAAGGCCGAGAAAGCCGCTGCTCGCGACAAGCAATCTCGGCCCCTGAAGTAGCCTCTCTGAAATGACCGTGCTCATCACCGGCGGTGCCGGATACATCGGATCCATCACCACACGACTCATTCGTGCTTCTGGTCGTGGCGTCGTTGTGCTCGACACTCTTGAAAATGGTCACCGTAAGGCAGTCGGCGACGCCCCTTTCGTTCAAGGTGATATTGCAGATTCTGATCTCATTGCCCGAGTTGTTGCTGAACACGGCGTAGATGAAGTAGTTCACTTTGCTGCGTACAAAGCAGTCGGCGAATCAATGTCTAACCCCGGCAAGTACTTCAGCAACAATGTCACTGGTTCTCAGAAGCTGTTTGAAGCGTTGCACCAAGCCGGCGTCTCACGCGTTGTCTTTTCCTCCACTGCAGCCGTGTACGGCACCCCACAATCAGTTCCGGTTCGTGAGACCGATGTTCTGAGCTGCGAAAGTGTCTATGCTGAAACAAAGCTGATGATTGAAAAGACACTCGGCTGGTATTCGCAAACAACCGACATGCGCAATGTGTGTTTGCGCTACTTCAACGCAGCCGGCGCTTCAGAAGATTCCACTCTCGGTGAAGACTGGCGCTTTTCACAGAACCTCATCCCACATGTCATGAAGGCCGTTCTTGGTTTCGCACCCGCGCTCACCGTGTTTGGAAACGACTTCCCCACCCCAGATGGCACCGGAGTGCGTGATTACATTCATGTTGAAGACCTTGCTCACGCACATGTTGCAGCACTTGATTACCTAGCAAAAGGTGGTGACAGCATCACATGCAATGTTGGTACCGGCCACGGCACAAGCGTGATGGACATTATCGCCACCACGGAACGTGTCACTGGCAAAAAAGTGCCGTATGAAATTGCTGGCCGCCGCGCTGGTGATCCATCAGAGTGTTACGCAGATCCTCGTCGAATCAATGAGACATTCGGTTGGTCACCAACACGCAGTCTTGATGACATCATTTCTTCTGCATATGCATGGCATACATCGCACCCTCAAGGGCACGATTCGTAAATCACGCTGACAGCGTGCGTTGCCTGTCTAGCCAACCGAGTAATACTGCGATGGCGCGAGGGTCGTGACGAAGTCGATGCCCGGCTCCTTGTATCACTCGCAATTCTGCACTGCCATGAGCAGCAGCCAGCACGCGCGAGTCGGCAACAGGCACACTTTCGTCATCATCACCATGCATCACCAAGAGTGGACGTGGCGCAAAACGCTTCGCGGCATCGACGGGGCGGAAACGACGCAGTTCCCGGCTCCATTCATCGAATGATGAAGGAAAACCTGGCGTGCGTATTGCTCCGATTTCGCGAGCATGTTCAAAAAAACGTCGCGGCTGGCTAGCCCAGTCATCAAAGTCGGCCCGTGCGCTAAGTAAAGCACACCCGCGCACTCGTGGGTCATCTGCTGCAACACACAATGCAAGCGCACCACCCGTATTCGTTCCGACTAGCCACACACCATCTGGCGACACTTCGTCTTCCAGATGGTCAATGGCTGCGCGCAAATCATCAACCCACCCCTGCATTGAAAAATCACCTTCACTGTTGCCGCATCCGCGAAATGTAAATGTAAGCGCAGCCCATCCCAAGTCATTAGCCACACGATCCATCAGTTGTGAAAACGAGTACCCAGATTGTCGAGCATCAACTGAACCACTTGGAAAACCGTGACACAAGATGACGCCAGGCAATGACGATGCAAAACCAGTCGGTGTCGCCAAGTAACGATTAAGTACTAACGACCCAGACTGGAAAGTTCCATTGGTCGCGTCTGACATCTGAATCGAACTTACGCGCGAGGCTTGCGAAGGCGACGTGTTGCGCCCGCAGTTGCAAGTGTGTAACCACGGTTACGTGCTTCAGCCAATGTGTCTGGTCCGAAGCACAGCCCCACACCTTCGGCAACGATGGTGTCAACTATTTCTTGCTCGTTCCACTCATCAAGGTCGTACACCAACTGAGTGCGCTTGTCTCCGAGGAATCGTGTGTGCTCAAACTTGACTGGTCTTTCCATACTGATAACGGTAGTACCCCAGCCTCCTGCCAGAAGGAACGGCGAGCTAGTCAATTACTTTTCAGGCGAAAGGATCAAGCCGAGGACGGCTTCGAAGGAGACTTTGTCCCACTGCGCAAGGTCAACATGCTCAGGGTCCATCTCTGCGACAGTGCGACCAATGATTTGCCCGTGCAACCAATAGGCAATTGCCATGGGGTCTAGGTCTGTACGCAGCCAACCCTTCTGTTGTGCGACGTTCGCGGCATCGGCGATTGAGGCTAGAAATTTCTTGTTGATGTCGTTAATGGACACTGCTAAGTCTGGACTTCGTTGCGCTGCGCCCAAGACACTCAAACGAATCGCACGAGCATGATGACGCTCTGGCTGGTAGCTCCATTCCATGGTCTTGCGAAGCGCACGCACGTAATCATCTTTTGTTTCGACCAACACCATCATTGCTTCAACCGGAATGTCAGTTTTGAGACATTGCCAATACCACTCGACATACGCAGCATTGATGAGTTCTGTACGGTTCGTGAAGTGGTGGTAGATCGAAGGTTCCTTGATTCCAAGGTTTTCAGCAATGGCACCCAAACGTACGGCTGCCTCGCCACCTTCATCCATCATTGCGATGGCCGCGTTAAGAATGCGCGACTTGGTGCTCTCGGCAATTTCCATAGACAAGGGAGGTTACAGGCACCAGTAACCACTGACCGAACCGATGGAAACGAGCCCACCAGACACAATGATCTATATCTCGTCTGCCTTTGGGCCAACGGCACCAATTGCTGCGAAATAACCCATGTGAGCATCTGCCACATGCACCACGTCGACATCATCAAGAATCTCAACACCTCGCCGTGATGCTTCCTTCAACAAGTACGCAGCCAAGGTGTCTTCATCGACAACAACCGGAATAGAAATGCTTTGTACACGGTCCGTGACATCAAGAGGAGTAAGGCCTTTGTCATTCATCCATGAAAGGTGGGCCAGTAACAGCTGGCGAACTTCGTCCATAGTGAGCCGAGCCTGAGTATTACTCGGCAGTGAGCGGGCCACATAGTCGGCAGCCTGCTCAATGTCGTAGATAACGCGCGGTGCCACCATGTCTAACCGTTGCGCTTCACGCCCTACAACAACTGCCGCAATGACAAATACTGCGAGTGCCGAAACAATCGCAAACAAAACAGTGGTTATTGACATGTCATCAGCCTACGAGAACGCAGTCGTTAGAAACTCTCCATAATGAACCACTGGTCGTCTGGGGCAACTGTCACAACACGTGCCATAAATGCACTGCCGCCACTGCCCCACGAATATTCCATGTACTGCGGCAACCCTGGACGGTGCATCAAGTTGCGACCTTGGAAACCGAATTCATAAGCAACCGATGGACAAATGTATGCGGTGGTTCCAGCAAATGGTGCAGACAATGTCATGTGGGCATGCCCACTAACGACTGCC